>JBLFXJ010000068.1:0-26693 GCA_047609825.1 Myxococcota bacterium | reverse complement strand
GTCGACCACGCGACCCATCAGGGCGGGACCGACGCCGGTGTCGACGATGCGACCCGTGCGCTTGACCTCGTCGCCCTCGTGCAGGGTCACGTCCGAGCCGAGCACGGCCGCACCGACGCTGTCCTCCTCGAGGTTCAGCACCATGCCGGCGACGCCGCCCGGGAACTCGATGAGTTCACCCGCGAGGGCGTTCTCGAGGCCGTAGATCCGGGCGATACCATCACCGACGGACAGGATGGTGCCCGTCTCGGTGACCGACACCCGGGACTCGTAGTTCTTGATCTGCTGCTTGAGGATCTTGCTGATCTCGTCCGCGCGGATGTCCATGAGACGATTCTCCTCGGGAGACGGTTCGGATGGGCGACCCGGCTGGCTTAGGCCGCGCCGGTCGCCGGCGATGTCATGAGCGCCTGCTTCAGGTTCTGCAGGCGGGTGCGAAGGGAAGAGTCGTAGACCTTGCCGTCCACGCGGGCCACCAGGCCAGCGATCAGCTCCGGCACCACCTCGGTGCGGAGGATCACCTGCTTGCCGGTGGTGCGGGTGAGCGCCGCCTCCACCTCTGCCTGGATCTGGGGCGTCATCGGCTCGGCGGTCTCGACGGTGACGCGCACGCGCCCGGCCTTGGCGTCCGCCAAGTGGGCGTAGCTATCGGCGATGGCCTGGGCCAAGCCGAGGCGATGCTTGTCGTTGACCAGGCGCAGGAAGCTGAGCGTGGTCGGGTGCGCTTCCAGCCTGGGAAGCAAGGCCTCGAGCACGCCACGGCGCTCGTCGACCGTGAACGCGGGGTTCACGAACGCGGCCTTGAGCATTCCCTCGTGGGCCTCGACCATGGATGCGAACGCGCTCAGGTCTCGCCCGACCTGCTCGATGGCGCCGAGCTCCTCGGCGACCTCGATCATCGCGACGGCGTAGCGCTTGGCGACAGAGTTCTCAGGCATCGGCGTTCACCTGCTCCGCATCAAGGGACTGGAGGAACTGGTGGGCCAGGTCTTGCTGATCCTGGCGATTGACGTTGGCCTTGAGCGTGCCCTCGGCCAGCTGCACGGCGAGCTCGACCGCCTCGCGACGGAGCTCGTTGCGGGCCCGGGTGACCTCGTCCCGCACATTTCGCTGTGCGGTGTCGGCGATGCGCTCGGCCTCGACGTGTGCGCGAGCCACGAGGTCGGCGTGCTCCTGCGCAGCCTGCTCGACAGCGCGGTGGTCGATCTCGGCGACCTCTTTCTCCACCGCGACCAAGCGGGCCTCGATCTCGGCGTGGTTCGCCTCTGCGGCATCGCGGGCCACCTTGCTGTCCTCGAGCTCCTTGCGGACGAAGAGCGCGCGACCGCGGAGATAGTCACCGGCCATTCCCCGGGCCATCCACCAGATGATCCCGAAGAGGATCAGCAGGTTGATGAAGTGGAACACCAGCTTCATCACAACGTAGGTCTCGCCCGAATCCGAATCGAGCCAGTTCGGCGTTCCGTCGCCGTCGTCGTCGTGCGTGAAGTAGTGGTGCTCGGCGTGATCGCCGGTTGCGTGCCCCTCATCGCCGTGGGCGTGGTCGCCGCCGGCGTCGTGGGCCTCCGTGGCGTGGCCATCGGGCGCTGCCAGCGCTGGCTGGGCCAGCGCGAGGCCAGCGACGAATGCGGCCGCACCGAGTGCGCGGACGAGCATGGCGTGAAGGCGCATCACTGCTCCTGACCTGCGAGGGAACGACCGAGGACCTGCTGGGCGATCTCGGCAGACAGCGTGCTTGCCGTGCTCTTGAGCGTTGCGGAGGCCACCTGCGTGTCCTTGACGATCCCTTCGACCGCCGTGGCGACGACGGACTCGGCTTCGGAACGAGCGGCAGCGATGATCACGGCCTCCTCCTCCCGGGCCTTGGCCCGTGCCTCGCCTCGCACCACGCCCGCACGCTTGCGCGCCTCGAGCAGTCGCGCCTCGACCGCACCGAGCTTCTCGCGGGCAGACGCCGCGAAGTCCACGGCCTCACGCCGCGCCTTGCTCGACACGCTGTCCCGCTCCTCCATGTAGGCGAACAGCGGCTTGAAGAAGATCACGTGCAGCGCGACAAGGGTGACCAGGAACGGGATGGTCAGCAGCGCTGTAGGGATCAGGTCCGGGATGATCTGCATCGAGTTCCCTGGGTGGTCGTGGCCCGTGGGCCGCTCCTCGGAGGGCGCGCTCATTAGCACTCCCTCGGTGGTGCGCCAACCCGGTGCAACCTCCGGTTGCCCGCCCCCGGTTTACGCCGATCCACCAGGCACAGACCCGACGTTCAGCGACGCTGAATCGCAGCGTCGGCCTCGGCGTCCGCGCTGTCGGGCACGCCGCCGGACTCCGCGGGGGGAAGGGGCTCCACCGGCTCCGGCGGGGGCTCCGGCTCCGTCACTTCCCGCTCCCGACCCGGCCATTCGAAGCCCACGAGCAGGCTGGCCTCCGCGACGGTCCACGCGGTCACCGAGTCGGTGTCGTCGGCCTGGAACACCGCTCGGTGCACGCCCACGGCGTACTGGCCTCCGATCACGATGCCGCCAGCGAACCGCCAGTCCACGCCGAACCCCGCCCGCAGACCCGCGCCGCCGAGCCGGGCCCGCTCGGCCCCCGCCAGCTCATCCGCCGTCTCCTGCTCGTCATCCGTGTAGCCATTGGACACGTCGCGGGCGCTGGGGATGTCGCCATACAGCCCGGCGAGGATCCACGGGATCGGCTTGCGCTCCACCACATCTGCGAACGCGAACCGCGCATCCAGGGCCGGACGGATCACGCCCCAGTGCCGCTGGCGGTACTGATCGTTCACCACGGTGGTGTTCTGGAGTCGGGCGATTCCGAGGCTGCCGAGCAGCGCTGTGCGCGGACCCGTCCACGCCCCGGCGTAGAACCCGAGCGCGGGCCGGACGAAGCCGTCGAACTCACCCACCGAGAGCCCGCTGGTGCGCTGCTCGCCGGTCCACATGAGATCGCCGCGGGAGAGAGGGCGCCACTCGAGCCCGACGGTGGGCGTGGCGGCGCCAGAGGTGCCGAGGAGGAGGATCAGCGTGAGCATGGGTGCTCGTATCCGGTCACCGCCGGGATAGGACGACCACATGGTCCTCTCGTCGCTGCACACCTCCGGGCTCGCCGGCGCGCCCGAGCGCCGATGGGAAGAGATCGGCCGTCGATTCGTGCTGCCCGGCGGCCCCGAGGGGGTGGCGGCCGCAGACGCGGTGGCGCTGGTACACGCCTCGCTTGATGGCGCTGCGTGCGCCCGGGTGCTGCGCTCGCGGGGCCTCGCCTCTGCACCTGGCGTCGCGGAGCATCGCGGGCGGCCGTCCCAGATCGACGGGTTCGACCCGGGCGTGGTTCGGGCATGGATCGCCGACACGCCCGAGCGACATGTTAGGGTGAACGCCACGTTTGACCTGGACCCCCCGCTGTTCGGGCGCCTCCGGCTGCTCGCCGCACGCGAGCCCAGGCTGGCCGTCGCCTTGGGTGAATCCCCGACCCTCACGCTGGAGATCGGCTGGCTGTTCACCACCGACCTCACCATGGCGTCAGTGGACCTGCTGCGCGTTCGTGTGGGGAGCTCGGCATTTGCCACCGCTGGGTCCGAGGCGCCCAAGTGGCTGGATGGCCTCGTCGCCGATCTCGCCGGTCGGCTGGCAGAGCTTCGGGCCGATCCCGTTGCTGCTGCCCGACGCCTCGCCGAGGCGATGCTGTCGGACGATCCGAAGCAGCGGGAGCGTTCACAGCGGGCCGGCCGTGCGCTGGAGGCCGCACCGTTCAACCTCCCGCCGATCCACGCCGTTCGTCGACCGTTCGACCACACGGTCGCCTTCGGTCCAAGCCTGATGCGCGCGCGTCAGCTCGGCCCAGCAGCCGCCCGCGCCGTCGCCCTCGTGGCGGCCGTGCATCTGGACGCGCCTGATGTGCTCCTCGTGCCGTCCGATCCCCCACCGCCGATCCAGGACTGGCTGGCGTCGTGCACCGAGGGGGATGGCGCGGTGCTGGAGCAGGTGATCGTTCTGGGGACGGCGTGAGCGACACGTTCGCCGTGTGCGGCAAGTGTGGTGAGCGCAAGGCGGACTACGACCGCGTGTGCCCGCACTGTGGGTTCCGGCCCGAGGGCGAGGGCATGCTCGTCGCGTGGCTGCTGTCCACACACCACCGCGCGCCAGACACCCTCGACGCCGTGGGGGCGCGCATCGCGGCCGGTGAGGCCGTGCGCCCCTCGAAGAAGATGCTCGCCACCGCCCGGCGGGCCCTGGGCCGGTCGTGGACGAGCGATCCCGGGATGTCCAGCCGGGAGCGCTTGAGCCTGCTGGCCACATCGCTGGTGGTCACCCCCCTGGTCGGCTGGGTGCTCGCCGTGTGGTGGTACGAGCAGCGACCGCGTGCAGCGCTCCAGGCGCTCGCGCTGTCACTGCCGGCGTCCGTCCTGTTCTTCGGACTCGGGCTCTACCTGGCGGCCGCTGGCTGACCGCCGCTCACTTCGACCAGGCCGGCCAGGCGTGCACCGTGAGCACCGCGTCCTGCCCCACGATCTCCATGGTGCCCCCCAGGGCCGCGAAGCCGGACAGCTGGCTGCGCTGGCGGGGCGACAGCCACTGGCTGAACGCTGGACTGGCCTCGAGGAAGGCCATCGTGCCCTGCACGTCCCACCAGAACACCAACGGCGGGCCGTCGCGCAGGGCTGCCGCGATGTCGTCGGGGAGCGCGTCCGCGTAGCCAGTTCCCGGCACGGCCAGCGCGTCGCGGATGCGCTCACGATGCCCCGGCGCGCCCGCGAACACCAGGTGACCGCGGGCCAGGCCCACCCCACCGGCGCGCGCGAACCACCACTCCTGGCCGTCGGGCGTGGTCTCGTGCTCGAGGGTGCCGCCCACACCCATGGACGCCGCGATCTGGGCGACCGCGGTGGTCGCCTCACCCACGTCGCGCACCGGTGCATAGGCCAGCGCATCGGGGCTGCCGTCGCCCTCCAGGATCGCGACCGAGACCTGGCCATCCAGCGTGCCCAGCAGCGCCTCCGCGTCGATGCCCAGGCGCTCCTGCCACGCCGCCACCTCCCGGGCCCATCCCTTGGCGTCCGTCGCCCGCATGCGCGCCAGGCTGCGCTGCACGTCCACCCCGGCCCTACCCACCAGCAGCGGCCTTCCGGGCACAGAATCCGCCAGCCCGTCGCCCCCCGACTGGTACAGGCGGACCCACTCGGCACTGGGTCCGTTGGCGACCGCGAGCCGAACCGTGCTGCGCTCCAGCCCGATGACCAGTGAGGCGCCCGCACCTCGTGCACCGAAGTCGTCCAGGGCCGCCACCCGCGCGTCCCGTCCGGCGGTGGACGCCAGCATGTCGGGCGCGACGAACACGAGCGCATGCCACGGATCGGGGAGCAGAGCCCGCACCGCCTGCCAGGAGGGGTCCGACGCGATCGATGCCGATGGCGCGAGCACGGCCTCCAATGCGGACGGTGGGCTCTCGCCCCGTCCGGCCTGCGCGATCACCAGCCAGTCCTCATCGAGGGTCCAGGCCGCGCGTCCCGCTCGCCAGGCCTCCCTGCCTGCGACCTCGGTTCGGGAGGCTGTACCGCCGGTGTGAGCGAGCACGGCCTCGACCTGGGCCAGCGCCGCAGCGGGATCACGCACGGGTAGCCACGCCGCGAACCGGGCCTCTCCGCTCGCCGCCCGCCCCCAGCTGGCCACCCCCATCGGACGCGCAGGATCGAAGCCCGATGCCGCCCACACGCCTGGGTCGGTGGGGTCCAGCCCGAGCGCCAGCTCGCCGCCCTGCCGGACCCGAGCCAGCGGATCATCAGGATGGGCCCGAAGCGCGGACAACACAGGCACCAACTGCACGAATCCACGGACAGCCATGACGGTGGAGGCGTCGGCCGGGATGCGCTCCGCGACCTCCGACACGTCCCCCCCGCGCCACACATCCGCCGCCCACCACGCGCCGACCGCCACGGCCGCGATGACCAACACACCACCACCCGCCGCCGCCGCCACCACCCTGCGATCCATGCGCTGTCCCCCCCGGTCCGGATAGCCCGCTCGGCACACGTACCCCCCGGAGGACACGTGCCCATCGCCCTGGCCGTGCACGGAGGCGCCGGTCTGATCCGCCGCGACTCACTGACCCCCGAGCGCAAACGCGCGTGCGTGAGCGCCCTCGACCGGGCGCTGGACGCCGGGATGGCCGTGCTGAACGCGGGAGGATCGGCCCTGGACGCCGTGGAGTTGGCGGTGGTGTGCTTGGAGGAGTCACCGCTGTTCAACGCCGGGCTCGGCGCGGTGCTCACCGGCAACGAGACCGTCGAGCACGATGCCGCCATCATGTGCGGACACCGGCGTGCAGCGGGTGGGGTGGCGGCTACGACCTGTATCCGCAACCCGATCCGCGCGGCCCGACACGTGCTGGAGCACACCCGGCATGTGCTGCTGGTGGGACCGGGTGCGGAGGCCGTCGCTGCCGAGGCTGGTCTGGAGGCGGTGGACCCGACGTGGTTCGTGTTGCCGGAGCGGGTGGCCCAGGTGCGGCGCGCCGTGGCCGACGACCGGTTCGGCATGGACCACGACAGCCAGGACGACGACGTGTACGGCACCGTGGGAGCGGTCGCGTGCGACGCCTCGGGCCACCTGGCGGCCGCGACCTCCACCGGCGGCATGGTGAACCAGACCGCTGGTCGGGTGGGCGATTCCCCGATCATTGGCGCCGGCACCTGGGCCTGGGACCCGACCTGCGCGGTGTCGGCCACCGGACACGGCGAGCTGTTCATGGTCCGGCACGTGGCGGCTCGCATCTCGGACTGGATGGACATCGGCGGCCTGTCTATGGAGGCCGCTGCCCAGCGGGTCCTCGACGAGCTGCCGCCCGAAGCGGGAGGCGTGATCGCCGTGGACCGGCACGGGCACGTCACCCTGCCGTTCACGAGTGCGGGGATGTTCCGCGGCGCCGAGGACCGGACCGGACGGCGCATCGCGATCTGGTGAACAGTCCCCGGTGTGGCTACCCGACCGCACCTGGAGGGTCCCTTGCGCTTTCTGCACTCCATGATCCGCGTGCGCGACCTCGACGCTGCGCTCCACTTCTTCTGCACCCTGCTCGGCCTCACCGAGGTGCAACGTCGTGACCATCCCGGTGGGCGGTTCACCCTGGTGTTCCTCTCCACCGGCGCCGACGGCGACAACGCCACCATCGAGCTCACCCACAACTGGGACCAGGACACGCCCTACATCCAGGGCCGCGCCTTCGGACACCTGGCGTTCGCCGTGGACGATATCTACGACCTGTGCCAGCGGCTGTCGGACGCCGGGGTCACCATCAACCGTCCGCCACGGGACGGCCGGATGGCGTTCGTGCGGTCGCCAGACGGCATCAGCGTGGAGCTGCTCCAGGCCGGCGAGGCGTTGCCGACGCAGGAGCCCTGGGCGAGCATGGGCAACACCGGCTCCTGGTGAAGCGAACGGTCAACCCTTGTTTTCGAGGTTATACAGCCGGATCGCGGCCATGAACGCCTCGCCGTACAGGGTCCACCGCGTGGGGCCCATGCCGTGCACCGAGAGCATGGCCCGCTTGGTCGTGGGACGGATGCGCGCCATGTCTTCCAGCGTGCGATTCGACGCCACCACATACGCCGGCACCTGCCGCGCCGTGGCCAGCTGCTTGCGCACATCGCGCAGTGAGGCGATCAGATCGGTGGGCACGTTCGGCACCCTGCGCGACGGCGTGTTGCCCACGAGCTTGCGCGCGTGGGGAAACACGATCTCGAGCCGGTCGACCGAGCCGCGCATCAGCTCCCAGCCCTGCTCGGTGAGCGACACCTCCCGGTAGGTGCGCTGCTTGCCCTTCACGTCCCGGGTCGCGTAGGTCTCGTCCAGCGCGCCGGCAGCGACCAGCACCGCGATCACGTCGGCCACCTCGCCCGACGACCACACGATCTCGCCGGGCTTGGCCAGCAGCCCCCAGGTGGAGAGGGTGTCGAACCCCCAGGTGCGGACCTTCTGCTCCTTGCTCCCCACGAGGGTCTTCGCGACCAGATCCACGCCCCAGCCGGTCTTGCCGGCGTGGCGGTCCATCCGCGCGAGGCAGGAGAGCACCTTGAGCACCACCTGCTGCTCCTCCACCGCCAGGCGCCGAGGGGCCTCGACCGCCGCCCCCATCCGGCACACGTCACAGGTGCCGCAGCGCTCGAAGGGCGTCTTCTCTCCGAAGTACTCCACGATGTACCGGCGCCGACACACGCGCTCGGTGTAGCGCTCCATCTTGTCGAGCTTGGCGTACTCCTGGCCTCGACGTTCGCGCATGCGCTTGTCGTCGAGGGTGAGCGGCTCCGTGGGCTTGAGCAGCTCCACGCCACCCATCCGGTCGGGCGCCTGGTACCGGATCGCGTCGCGGTCTTCGAGGCCCCGCAGCGCCGCCGTGAGCTGCTCGCGGGTGCAGTCGAGATCCCGACACCAGTGCTCGGGGCTGAACGACAGCGCCTCTCCGCGCCCCAGACCGGCCTCGCCGATGCGGGTCCACAGCCGGCCGCGCAGACCGGAGGGCGCGACCCCGGGGTGGCCGATCAACGTGAGGAAGGCCGAGCGGTCCGACGGCGCGATGCGGCGGATCATGCCCTCGCGGACCAGGATGTACAGGCATGCCGCCGCGGCGCGGTCTCCTGCCTCGGGGGGGAGCGCCTCGGACAGATCTTCGATGCGCGCGAACACCGGGTTGCGGCCCAGCGACAGCAGATGTCGGTACAGCAGCTGCACCCACTCCGACGGTGGGTGGGAGTTGTCGATGAAGAACTCCTGGATGCGGCGGTCCATCGGCATGTGCAGCAGCACCGCCCGGCTCATGCGGCCATCCCGCCCGGCCCGACCGATCTCCTGGTAGTAGGCCTCCACCGTGCCGGGCATGTCGTAGTGGACGATCGACCGGATGTCTCGCTTGTCGATGCCCATGCCGAACGCGTTGGTCGCCACCACCACGGGCACGTTGCCGCCCATGAAGTCGTCCTGGATCCGGGTGCGCACATCGGCCGACAAGCCCGCGTGGTACATCCCGACCCGAACGCCGGCCCCGCGCAGAGCGGTGGTGGCGCGCTCCACGTTCTTCCGCGTGGCGCAGTACACCAGCGACGTGCCTCCGGTGACGTACCGAGCGAGCAGCTCATCCTTCTCGGCCTTGCCCCCGACGCCAACCACCTCGAGCATCAGGTTGTCGCGGTCGAACCCCTGGATGAACCGACGGCCGGTGTCGATTCCGAGGGTCTGGACGATGTCGGCCTGCACCTCGGGCGTGGCGGTCGCGGTGAGCGCCACGGTGGTGGGGTTGCCCAGAGCGGCTCGGACCTTGCCGAGCCGCAGGTAGTCGGGCCGGAAGTCGTGCCCCCACTGGGACACGCAGTGGGCTTCGTCGATAGCGAGGAGGCGAACCTGGATGGTGCCAAGGAATCGCAGGAACGACGGAGTGAACCGCTCGGGCGCCACATAGAGCAGCTCGATCTCGCCCCGCCGCACGGCCTCGGACCGGGCCTGGTATTCGGCGCTCGAGATCGACGAGTTGAGGAAGGTGGCGCGCACCTCGAGCTCGCGCAGGCCATCCACCTGGTCTTTCATCAACGCGATGAGCGGGCTGACGACCAGGGCCGTGCCGCCGCGGGCCAACGCCGGCACCTGGTAGCAGAGCGACTTGCCCGCTCCGGTGGGCATGACGACCAGGGCGTCGCTGCCCCCGGCCACGTGCTCGCAGATCTCCTGCTGACCCGGACGGAATTCCGGGAATCCAAAGCGCTCGCGCAGCAGGGCGACCAGGTCCATGGCGCGGCCCTATGACGGCGATCCAGGGGGGGCCAGACACCGGTCCACCTGGCCCCATGCGCTTCCGCAGGACATGCTGACGGCATGTGGTGGAGCCTCGCCGTCGCCCTCGCCGGTCCCCCGACCGACGCCACCCCCGGGTGGCCGACGGGAGCCGACCCGCGTCCCATCGTGGGGGGAGTGCCAGCCGAATCCGGTGCCTGGCCCGAGGCCACGGCGCTGTTCAGCAGCGGAGTGTTCGCCTGCTCCGGCGTGTTGATCGCGCCGGATCTGGTGCTCACCGCGGGCCACTGCAACTGGAACCTCGGCGAGGCCCGCCTCGACACGATTGACCACGCCACCGACCCCGGCGAGTCCATCGCGGTGGCCGAGGTGTTCGTGCACGACGACTTCTTCACCACCTTCGACGTGTCGGTGGTGCGACTGGCCGAGCCCGCGACGGTCGACACACCCCTGCTGGCGCTGTCGTGCATGGCCGATGTGTTGCTGCAGGACGGAGCCACCGCCACCCTCGTCGGGTTCGGCGCCACCGACCTCGCCGGCAACGACGGTGGCTCGCGGCTGCACACCGCTGACGTGCCCATCGGCGATGCCGACTGCGACGACCCGAGCCGCGGGTGCAACACCGACGTGATGCCCGGCGGCGAGTTCCGCGCCGGCGGCGATGGCGTGGATTCCTGCAGCGGTGACAGCGGCGGTCCGGTCTACGTGCATGACGGCGACGGCATCCCCTGGCTGGTGGGCATCACGTCGCGCTCCGCCGTGCCCAGCGAGACCACCTGTGGAGATGGCGGGATCTACGTGCGGGTGGACGCCGTGCAGGCGTGGATCGAGGCCGTGACGGGCACCGCGCTCGCCGAGCCGGACTGCACCGGCGTGAATCGGGCGCCCCTCGCCGGCACGCAGTCCCTGCAGGTCGCGCGCGGCGATCAGGTGTCGGTGTGGCTCGACCCGCAAGACCCCGACATCGACGACCAGCACCGCTTCGAGATCGACGCGCCGCCTGACCACGGCACCGCCTCCGTGGACGGCGGACTGCTCGTGTACCGCGCTCCTTCCGACGTGATCGGCGATGTGCGCCTGACCGTGCGCGTGACCGACGACGGCGACCCGCCGCTGAGCGCCACCGTGGTCGTGGACGTTGAGATCGTCGACATCGACGAGTCGGCGCCGGGCGGATGTGGGTGCAGCGCGGGAGCCGCGCACGGCGGATGGCTGCCCACCTGGCTCGGGAGGCGGTGATGCGGTTGTGGCTGCTCGCGCTGGGCGGATGCATCTACGCCTACCCTGACGACACCGCAGTGCCGCCCGCCGAGGAGGCGCCGGTTGCCGTCGCCGCCCTGTGGGACGGCACCGCCCCCAGCGGCAGGCTCACCCTCGAGCCCGTGGTGATCATCTCAGGGCGCTCCACCACCGGCACCTCCGCCTATGCGCAGGTGCCCGGAGGCGGCCCCAGGTCGGGGCTGCGGATCGAGATCCCCACGCTGGTGGGCGGCTTTCCACCTCCCATTGGCACCCCGGTGCAGCTGACCGGCACCTGGTACCTGGGACGCGAGGCCCCGCGACTGGTGGTGGACCAGATCGACGACGTGGCGCTGCTCGGTCCCGCACACGCCCCATCGGTCACCACAGCCGAGACCACTGACGACCTGGGCGGCAGCCTGGTACGCGCAGCCGGCCTCACCGTGGTGTCTGGGGTGGACCCTATGGGGTTCGCGGACACTGACGCCAGAGTTCGCCTCGGCGGAGTCTTCTCGGTCACTCCCGGCTTTCAGAGCGCGGGGGATGCGATCGGCGTGATCACCGATCTCGGCGTGCTCTCCCTGCGCCGCGCTGGCGATTGGTCAGGCCCGCTCGACGGTGAGCCCCCCCTGGCCGCGACGACCGCCGACCTGCACAGCGGTGCTGTGGACGACGGCAGTTGGATCCAGCTGACCGCCGTGACCCAGGTGGCGCCATGGTCCCAGGACGGCCGCTGGACCGTGGTGCAGGACGCCGACGGCGTGGGCGTGTGGGTCGACACGGAGGCATGGTCCGTGCGGCCATCACTCGAGGGCGACCAGCTCACCTGGGTGGGCGAGGCCCGGCGAGACCCGACTCGGCTCCGAACCTGGGTCGACCCGGTGGTGGTCGGAGAGGCGGTGCCCGTGCGGGTCGACACCTGGGACGATGGCGACCTGGTGGAGCTGGCGATCACCGTGCTCGGCGAGCCGGCCGACGACGGCAGTCGCCTGACCGACGACGACCTGCGCCTCGATCCGACCTTCGCCGACCTCGACGCACTGCAGGCGCCGGCCATCGTCACCGGAGTGGTCCGAGACGATGGCGAGCTTCGGCTGGCCGTGATCCGATGGTGATCGCACCCGCGGGTGCGAGCTCGTCAGCGGAGGCCTAGACCTCGCACTCGAGCCCGTCAGACTTGTCCTGCGACTTCTGGTCGTCGAGGCTCACGCTGCACTCGTCCTGCAGATCGGGATCGGCATCGCCGAAGGTCTCCTCGACCTGCCCGCAGTCGAAGCCCTCTTCGCCGTCATGACAGGCGCAGATGTAGTCGATGTAGTCCTGGCACGGCTCGTCGGATTCGCAGCCGCCGACCAGCGGTGCGGCGAGGACCAGCCCGAGCGCGATGAAACGCCGCATAGTGTCTCCCTCGTTGGGTGGCCCCAGACTACTCGCCCGGGGGACCGTCGTCACGTCCGGACCCGCAGCCGCCGCGTCGCATTCCCCAAGGCTTGGTCGGGCCGGTTAGCCAACGGAGCTGGAGGGAGGATGGGCGAGGTGGCCCTCGAGGTCCGTGGGCTGACGCGCAACTACGGCGCGCGCACAGCCGTGGCCGATCTCGACCTCACGGTGCAGGCCGGCGATGTGTATGGCTTCCTCGGGCCCAACGGCGCCGGAAAGACCACCGCGATGCGCTGCATCCTGGGCTTGATCCGGAGCAACGCCGGCACCGTCCGGCTGTTCGGCGAAGCCCCGTCGGTGCGGGCTCGGCGTCATGTGGGTGCGATCATCGAGACACCGGCCTTCCACGCCTGGCTCTCTGGGCGGGCCAACCTGGTGCTGGCCGCGGCCTATGCGGGGCTCGCGGGCAAAGAGGCCGCCGTCGAGGTGGATCGCGTGCTGGCCCGCGTCGGACTGGCCGAGCGCGGCGGCGATCGTGCCGGCACCTACTCCCTGGGCATGAAGCAGCGGCTGGGCATCGCGCGCGCCCTGCTCGGGCGCCCTCGCCTGCTGATGCTCGACGAGCCCACGAACGGCCTCGACCCGCGGGGCATGCGCGAGATGCGCGAGCTGATCCGATCCCTCGCGCTGCACGACGGGATCACGGTTTTCATCAGCTCTCACCTCCTCCAGGAGGTTCAGGCGATCTGCAACCGGGTAGGCATTCTCCAGGAAGGGCGCCTGCGGGCCGAGGGCGAGGTGGCCACCCTGCTCACCGGCACCGCGGAGCGCGTCGTGGAGGTCGGAGCTACCGACGATGGCGCCCTGTCGGCCGCACTCGAGGGCCGCGCCGACATCGAGGTGTTGGGGGCGGGCGCGAACGGGCGCGTGCGGGTGCGCTTGAGCGCCGGGCTCGACGCCGCCGCGCTGAACAAGGCGCTGGTCACGGCGGACGTGCCCGTGGAGGCGCTCGTTCCCGAGACCCGCAGCCTGGAGGACGTGTTCCTGGAGGTGACGACGTGAATGCCACCCACGCGATCGCGCTGCTCGCCGCCGAATCCACCAAGCTGCTGAGCCGCCCGGCGGCCCGACTCGGCCTGGTGCTCGCCGTCGTGTTCGGCATCGCTGGCCCAACCCTGCTCTGGCTGGCCGACGGCTCCGAGATGCAGGTGAACGGCACCCGGTTCGCGGAGTGGATGGGCCTGCGCGTCTATGGCTCGACCGGGCAGCTGTGGGCGCTCGAGGTGCGCAACGCCATCGTGATGCCGGTGTTCGTGATGTGGCTCGCCGCGGCCAGCCTCGCCGGGGAGTACCAGGCGCGCACCCTGCGCGAAGACTTCCTCCGGCCGGTGCCCCGCTCGGCCGTGCTGCTCGCCAAGTGGGGCTCCGCCGTCGTGTGGATTGGGATCACCCTGGCTCTCACCTGGGTGTTCAGCGCCGTCATGGGCCTGCTCTTCTTCGGCCTCGAGGGCAGCTGGGGCCAGGTGGCGCTCGGGTTCTCCGCCAACCTCCTGTCCGATGCCACCCTCGCAGCATTGGCCCTGCTCGTCGCTGTCGCCGTGCGCAACGTGCCCGCCACCCTCGTGGGGCTGTTCCTGCTGTGGGCACTCTCGGTCGCGTTCGGCTGGTTCCTGGGCATCGCCACGACGTTCCTCAGCACCGAGCTGGCCACCACATCGATGGGGCTGCCGGCGTGGTACGGCGACGCGCTGCAGCAGGTCGGCCCGTGGCTTCCGTCCGAAGCGATGGGCGTGTGGGAGGGCGGCACCTACCGGGTCGACTGGGTGTGGCAGCACTTCGCATCGCTCGCGCTCACCACTGCCACGAGCCTCGGCTTGTCCGCGTTGATCCTGGAACGATCCGACGTTCCATGAGCTGTCAGGTGTTCTGCACCGCCCGCCGTGCTCGGCCCTCGCCTCAGGGATAGGCCTCGCGCCCACATGAGGTATGTCCATGGGAGCACCATCGGGCGCAGTCTCGGTGGAGCCGTTCGCCGACGCCCTGGTCGAGGCCCTGCGCCGCGCAGGCGCCCCTGCCCACCGGCTGGAAGCCACGATGGAGGCGTTCGCCGCCAAGGCGAACCTGGCCTCCCGGTTCTACATCCTGCCCACGTCGATCCTCGTGGCCGATCCCCGTGGCATGCGCTTGCTGCCCACCGGGAGCGGCGAGCCATCGATTCACCGGATGGCGGACCTGGATCGACTCGCCGATGACGTCGCCCAGGGCGTGGTCGACCCGGCCGCCGGCTTGCTGGCGGTGCGGCGGATCGAGGCCGCCGGACCGGCGTGGGGTCGCGGGGCCCGGCTCGCCGCACACGCGGTCGCCGCTGGCGCTGTGGCACCGCTCGTCGGTGGTGGTCCCCGAGAGGCTGTCGCCGCAGCGCTCATCGGGCTGGTCGCAGGCGGCATCAACCAGCTGGGCGACTTCCTGCCGCGGCGAACCGGACTGGGCGACCTCGTGGGAGCCGCCGCAGGCACCGTGGTCGTGGCTGCGGTCGCCCATGCCATGCACGGGCTGGACCCCGGTCCAGCGTTGCTCGCGGGCCTGATCGTCCTGCTCCCCGGGTTCCGCCTCACCGTCGGCATGACCGAGCTCGCCACCCGTCACCTGCTCTCCGGCACCGGCGGACTGGTCTCGGCGGGGATGACGCTGCTCCAGCTCGCCGTGGGCGTGGCCCTCGGCAGCGCCCTGGTCGACCTCGGGAGCGCGCCCGTGCTGCCCGCTCCCGCGAGCCCGGCATGGATCGCCTACGCCGTGCTCCCCGCGCTGGCGGTGTCGTTCGGTGTGCTGCTCGACGCGCGGCGAAGCCAGCTCGGCCACGTGCTCGTCGCGGTGACCGTGGCGCTCCTCGGCGCCCAGGCCGGCGCCTGGCTGCTCGGACCGAGCTTGGCTGGGCTGATCGGCGCGTTCGCCGTCACGGTGACGGCGAACACGCTCGCGCGTGCCTATGACCAGCCCGCGGCGGTGGTCGTGGTGCCCGGAATCCTGCTCCTGGTGCCCGGGAGCATCGGCTTCCGCGCCGTGCGGGCCCTCCTGGAGCAGGACACGGTGGCCGGCGTGGAGGGCGCGTTCGCGATGGTACTCGCCGCGGCGACGATCGTGGCGGGCACGCTCGCGGGGAGCGCGCTCGTGCCGCCGCGGCGTGCCCTGTGACTACTCGGGCGCGCCGTCCTCGATCCAGTCACCCATGAGGAGGATGTCGTCATCGCTGAGCAGGCCGCCGAGCGGCATGCGCGAGCCGGCACCGCCCACATCGGCCTGGGTGCCGCTCACCTTCTGGAAGATGTAGCTCTCCTCGAGCAGGAACGGCGTGATCAGCTGGATGCCGGGAACGTCGGCCGACGCCTGGAACAGCTCGTCATAGGTGTCGAAGTTCCGCCCGCCCGACGCCGCCGCACCACCGTGGCAGCTGTAGCAGTTGTCCGCCAGGATCGGCTCGATGTCGCGGGTGTAGGTGATCGGCAGCGGGCACTCGGGGTTGGGCATCCCCGGCGTGCCGTCGTTGGTACCGTCGCCGTACGGCACTTCGGGCTGACACCAGTCGGCCGGGTTCGACGGATCACCGCCCGGGCGCAGCTGGATGGACTTGCCGTTGCTGTCGGGCCACAGAATGCCGTCGTCGTAGATGATGCTGGCGAGCTCGGCGCCGTCGGGGCGGCTGAGCACGATCTCGTCATCGCCGTTGGCGAGGATGAGCTCCGAGCCGTAGGCCTCGTCGAAGAACACGCCGCCGTTGAGGTCCATATCGGCGTTGCGGCCGAGCACCACGTAGCCGCCAGCCGGCAGCAGCAGCGGGCCCACTACCGTGTAGCTGTCGCTGCCGAGATCGCTGATCTCGAGGCCCGCGAGCTCGACGTCTACGTCGAGCATGCTGTGGATCTCGATCCACTCGCCGTTCACGTCGAGGACGATGGACGGGTCCTTGATGAACTCGGTGACCAGGATGTCGCCGGGCTCCAGCGTGTCGACGCCCGGAGGCCCGCCTACATCGTCGGTCGGGTCGGTGGGGTCGGTGCCGCGGGAGACCTCCTCGCCATCCCCTACGCCACCACCGTCGGTGTCGAACAGGTCGGGGTCGGTGCCGATCTCGAACTCGGTGATCGCGTCCAGGCCGTCACCGTCGAGGTCTGAAGCCGGCGGGTGAAGAGTGCGGATCACGGCGTTGGTCGTGTGGTTGTCGTCCAGCTCGAGCGACACGGCCTGGAACGCCGCCTCGGGCGCAGGCACGGGATTGGGAACGACGATGTCGATGCTGACCACGCCGGCGCCGTCGGCGCGGGCGCTGGTGAGCACGCTGACCGGGCCGGGGATGTCGAGGCAATCTGGCGAGAGCGGCGGCGGGCAGGCGCCGGGGCCCACCGTGTTCGGCGAGAACACCAGAAACACGTTGGCGCCCGGAGGCGCGCCAGTGACGGTGAAGTTCGCAGGAGCACCGCCGATCATCGGCGTGATCTCCAGCGTCATGTCGCCCGGGGCAGGCATCGCGGCGGCGCCATCGGGCGACCACGACGCGGCGTCGAGCGCCCCTTCAGGAGAACAGGCCAGCACGGTCAGCATCGTCAGGATCGACAGTCGGGACATTCACACCTCGCGGACACATCGGTAGGATGGTGTGTCAGTTAACGCCAGTTAATGCTGTGCCAAGGCAGGACTGCAGGCGGCCGGATGTCGGGCCGGCTACATTCGCTGCGATGCGTGCCACGACTCTCCTGCTCTTCGCGATGGCGTGTGGTGCCAGTTCGCGCCCGCAGGCCGAGCCCGAAGCGGCGGTAATGCTGCATGCCGAGCGCGCCTCGCTCGCCCTGCGCGGCGTGCGCCCCAGCCCTACGGAGCTCGAGCAGCTCGCTGACGACCCCATGGCGCTCGACGGCCTCGTCGCATCCTGGGTCGACGATCCCCGGTTCCTCGCCACGGTGCGCGACCTGCATGCGCAGGTGTGGTGGCTGCGGAGCGACACCAACACCGATCCGCCCGCCGCCGGGCCCTTGCTCGACGTGGGCCAGGCAGAGATCGAGGCGGCCTTCCAGGAGGAGCCGCTCCGCCTGGTGTCGGACATCGTCGCGGCCGGCCGCCCATACAGCGACGTGGTCACCGCCACGCACACGATGATCGACCCGATCCTCGCCGCCGCCTATGGCCTGCCGTATGACCCCGCCGGGCCCGAGTGGCAGGCCGCGACCTACGAAGATGGGCGTCCGAGCGCAGGAGTACTGTCGACCAACGGGCTGTGGCTGCGCCACGTCTCCGGCGAGGCCAACGCCCACCGCTCACGCGCCGCGTGGGTCACCCGCTCGCTGCTGTGCGACGACCTGGGCGCGAGAGACCTCCCGATCACCGCCATCCCCCACGAAGAGAGCGCGGCACTGCGCGACGACGTGGCGTGCCAAGGCTGCCACAAGGCGCTCGACCCCATCGCATCGTCATTCTTCGGCTTCGAGTACGCGCTGCGCCCCGGCGACATGCGCGAAGCGTGGGCGCGGGATTGCCAAGGCGAGCACGCACGGGCCTGCTACCCCCTGCAGCTGTACGCAGCCTCGGAGGCCTGGACCTGGCAGAGCAAGGACATGCCGCCGCCCGGGTTCTACGGTCTTCCCGCTGACCATCTCGGCGAGCTGGGACGCGAGATCGCGGCCGATCCACGCTTCGCATCCTGCACGGCGCAGCATGTGTGGACCTACCTCACGCAGGCGCCCGACTACGGCGTGATCCCTCCCGATCTGGACACCCTCGCGACCGGCTTCACCGCGTCGGGGCTCGACCTGAAGTGGCTGGCAGCGGCCGTGGTCATGTCGGAGTCGTTCGCCACCGCCCCACCACAGGTGCTGCGGCCTGAGCAGCTGGACCGCTGGCTGGAGGACCTCACCGGATTCACCTGGGAGACCGGCCAGACCGACTGCACCGGCCCGACCCCGTGCGGCGGACTGCGGGGAATGCTCACGTCCGACGAGCTCGGTCTGCGCACCCTCGCGGGAGGGCAAGACGGCTGGGACGTGGTGACCAGCGTGCACGCCCCGACGCCCACCCAACAGCTGGTGCTCGCCACCGCCGCCGAGCTCGCTGCCGCACACGTGGTCGGCGCCGATCTGGCGGTGCCCTCTGACGAACGCCGCCTGCTCACGCTGGTGCCCAGCGGCAGCGCGACCACCGAGCCGCGACCGCAGTTGAAGGCCCTCGCGGAGGCAATCCTGGGCCAGCACTCAGATTCCGCCCTGGTGGATGCGCTGGTGCCGGTGTGGACGGCCGCCCGCGATCGCCACGGAGACGACGCCGTCGCGTGGGAGCTCGTGATCGCGCTGCTCCTGCAGGATCCCGCCGCGTGGGTGTACTGATGGGCATGAGCCGTCGCGGATTCCTCAGTGCGCTGGGGGCACTGGTCGCCGCGCCCGCTGTGGGCGCCACCCGCCCAAGCCGCCTGGTCGTGGTGCTCGCCGACGGGGGCTGGGACCCGCTGTTGTCACTCGACCCGCGACCGGAGATCGTACGCGAACGTGACGCCGGTAGCGCCCGCGCCGGCGCCACAGAGGAGATCGCCTGGTGGGGCGGCCTCGACGTGGGCTCCAACCCCGTCCAGCGGCCGGCGGTCGACGCCTTCTTCGCGCGATGGGCGTCGCGCTCGGTGATCGTGCGCGGGGTCTGGTCAGGCGCCATCGGGCACGAAGCCGCGCTCCTCCGCACCCTGACGGGCACATCCGAGCTCGGCCGGCCCGACCTCGCCGCCATCGTGGGATCGGTCTCGGGCCACCGCCACCCGGCCGGCTATGTCGACCTCGACGGCCACGGGATGTTCGGCGGACTGGAGCAGACGGCCATTCGGGTGGGTGCACGCCAGCAGCTCGGCTGGATGGTCGACGGCGGCGCTGCCCCCGGTCACTCCGCATCCGCTCGCCTCACCGGTACCGATCGCGGCGTGATCGACGACTGGGTGCGCCGTCGGTCCGATGACCTGCGGGACGGCACCGCCACCCGCGACGGGATCGCTGACGCGGTGCGCACGTCCCGCGACCGCGCGGCAGAGCTCCGCGCCCACCCCTCCCTGCGAGCAGCCCTGGACCCCGGCGCCTGGCTCACCACCGAGCGCACGCCAGAGCTGGTGGCCGACCTCCTGGCCGACGACGTGTGCGTGGCCGCCATGCTCTCCAGCGGCCAGGCGTGGGACCTGCACGAGCGCGCCGCGGGCATGGGGCTGGCGTGGAATGCGCTGTTCACCCAGCTCGACGCGCTGGTGAGCGCACTGGACGCGCGAGGCATCCTCGACGACACGCTGATCCTCGTGCGCTCCGAGCTCGGCCGCACGCCGTGGCGGAACAGCCTGGGCGGTACCGACCACTGGCCGGTGTGCACGGCGATGTTGATCGGCGGCGGACTCGCGGGCGGGCGGGTGGTCGGCGCGACGGGCGACGCGGTCGAGGCCCTACCCGTCTCACTGTCCACCGGGCTGCCCGACCCCGCCGGCGAGGTGCTCACCTATGCGCACCTGGCGGCCGGTGTGCTCGAGGCCACGGGGATCGACGCCTCCAGGTGGCTCGACGGTTCTGCCCTACGGCTGTGAGCCCTCGGGCCAGACCAGCGGGAACTCGTCTACCAGCAGATCCGCCCGCGTCGCCTCCGGGCGGAGGAGATCCCACAGCTCGGGCACCTTCGGGTGCGCCGGGTCGTACAGGTCGTTCTGCTCGCGCGGGTCGGTGGACAGATCGTACAGCTCGGCCCGACCCGACCACCAGAACATGAGCTTCCAATCATCCTTCTGGACGGACTGCACCGCGCCGTGCCGCGCGACAGCGAACGCGTGGCGCGCTCGGTCGTCCGGGGCCTCGCCGACCGGAATCCCGGTCACCTCGTCGGGGATCGGGAGATCGAACAGCTGGAGCAACGTGGGCACGAGGTCGGTGGCCATGGTGGGGCCGTTCCACGCGCCCGCCTGGATGTTCGGCGCCCAGAAGAACGCCACCCCGTCGTTCTCCTCTCGGTACAGGTCATAGGCGTGGGTGTTGCGACCGTGCTCCCAGAACTGCTCGCCGTGGTCGGTCCACACCACCACCAGGGTGTCGTCGAGCAGGCCGCGCCCGGCCAGGTCTTCGAAGGCGCCGCGGAGCTGGTCGTCGAGCCAGCGCAGCTCCCCTTCGTACAGGCCGCGGAGGTGCCGCTCGAGGTTGATCTGGGTCGCTGGATCCAGCGTGTCGAACTCGTCCCGCATGCCGTAGTGCTCGTCGCGGTCGGTCAGATCCACGCCGACGGGTGGCAGACCGTCGGGGATGTACTCGGCCGGGGGGGTGTAGGCGGCGTGCGGCTCGAGCACGTGCAGGTGCAGGAACCACCGGTCGGCGCCGTTGTCGATGGCGCGCTCGAGCCGCGACACGCCATCCCCGTAGACCGCCTGGGTGCCGGTGCCGGGCGGTGAGGAGAACACGGAGTAGCCCTGGGCGTTGCCCCACTCCTGCGACAACCACCCATTCGGGCTGATCAAGATCGACTCGAACTCGGCGTCGCTGAGGTAGTTCGAGAGGAATCGGGTGCCGGCGGGCACGGGCTCACGCGTGTTCTTGGCCAGGCGGGGGATGAACCCGTTGTCGATATTCGACCGCCCGAGCAAGGTGCAGGTGGTGCTGTGGAAGGTCCAGTTCGAGCACTGCGTGTGCTGATCGAGGGCCACACCGGTCGCCGCGAGCTCGTCGAGGAAGGGCGTGAGCTCCTTCAGGTTGCCATACCGGCGCATGTGGTCACGCCGGAAGGTGTCGATGCTGATGAACAGCAGGTTCTTGGGCACCCGGTCGAAGAACACCGGGTACGTGTCGGTGGGCGCCCCGTTCGGGTCGGGCCCGGTACGCTTGCTGGGCGAGCTGGGTTCGTCCGGCGTGCACGCACACAGCGCCAGGACAATCGGCAGCCACCTCATCGGGGAAGATCTGCCGGCCAGGTGATCGGCCACCGCACCGTGTCGAGGTTGGCATCCGCCTGCTCGACCCTCGGCTTGAGGAGTTCCCACAGCTCGAGGGTGAGCGCATCCTCCGGATCGTACAGATCCAGGCGTTCATCAGGGTCGACGGCCGAATCGGTGACGACGACCTCGCCGGAGCGCCAGTAGAACATGATGCGCTGCGTACCGCGGGTGACGCTCTGCACCACCCCCTCGCGGGCGTTCGCCATCGCGTAGCGAACGCGGTCGTCCGTGATCTGGTCGGGGATGAGGAGTCCGGTCGCCTCCTCGGGAACGTCAACCTCGTACAGGTCGAGCAGTGTGGGCATCAGGTCGATGGTCGATACTGGCCCCGCGTAGCTGTTCGGCTTGATGTTCTTCGACCAGAGGAACATCGCGACCGAGTTCTCCTCCTCGAACAGGTGCCAGGCGTGGGTCTGGCGGCCGTGCTCCCAGAACGCCTCGCCATGGTCGGCCCAGAACACCACCAGGGTGTCGTCGAGCAGGCCCGCCTCGTCCCACAGCACCCACTGCTCGGCCATCCGGTCGTCCATGAACCGGACCTCGGCCTCGTAGCGGATGATCAGCTGGGTCTTCAGCTCCAGCTGAGTGTCGGCGTCGAGCGAGTGGTACAGGTCTCGCCCTTCGTAGTGCTCCGGGCGATTCGCAAGGTCCCATGGGAGCTCTTCCCGGCCTTCCAGCTCGCCCAGGTACTCCTCGGGGGGGTTGTAGGGCGCGTGCGGATCGTAGAAGTGCAGGTGGGTGTACCAGGGCAGATCCGCGGGCGCCTCGAGCACGGTCTGCCGAGCGGCCTCGAGCACTCCGAACGCACGCGCCCCGCCCATATGGACGTTGACATCGAAGCCTTGGGTGTTGCCCCACACCGTCCGCAGCCAGCCGTTGGTGCTGTACAGGATGGTGTGCCACCCCTCGTCTCGCAGCACCTCCGCCATGAACACGCTGTCGTCGGGCACGAAGTCATCGCCCTCGCGCGCGCTCAGCAGAGGCTCGAAGCCCGCGTCCACGCCGTGCCGGCCCGACATCGTGCAGCTGGTGCCCGCGCCGGTCCAGTTCGAGCACTGCTGGACGTCGTCGAACACGACGCCCTCGGCCATCAGGCCCTCCATCCACGGCATGTTGCTCTTGCCGCCGTGTCGCACGAACAGGTCGCGCCGAAGCGTGTCGATGGACCAGAACAGGATGTTCCGCGGACGAGGACCGTCGAACGCGATCAATGCGTCGGTGGTGCTGCCCGTGGCCGTGCCGGTGCCGGTGCCAGTTGCGGTCCCGGTGCTGGTGCCCGTTGGCGTGCCGGTGCCCCCGGTGGGGGTCCCAGTCGCGGTGCCAGACCCCGTGCCGGTGCCGGTGGCGGCGGCGGTGTCGGTGGGGGCCGTCGACAGATCGGGGCCAGGGTAGATGACGGGCTCGCGCACGCACGCGGCCAGGAGCAGAGAGAGGAGCATGGGCAACAATACCCTGGCCGCGCGCCACCCGCCCCCGCACCTGCGCACGTGGCCGGCGCCGGCATCCGGACGTGCCGGCAGACGCCCTGTAGCGGACGGGAGCTGAGCGCTCGGGAGGGGTTACCCGAGGCCATGCGGTCGCTCCAGCCTGCACTCCTCGCGGTTCGCCGCCTGCTCCGGGAGGGCAGGTCGGACGAGGCGGGTGTGGCCATCGAGGAGCTGGCCGCCGAGTGGACGGACGCGGAGAGTGTCGGCTGGCTGGACCTGCTGCGCTCGTCCGTCACCGCGTGGACGGGCGCCCGTGAGGACATCGAGCGAGCGCTGAGCCTGGCCGGGCGGGTGCGGGCCGCCGCCGACGCTGCGGAGATGCGCCACCTCCTGGTGGACGCGCTGCTGTGCGAGGTGGACTTCCTCCTCCGCCTGGGGCGACCCGCTGGGGTCCCAGCCCGGCTCGACCGCGCGATCGCACTCGCCGCGCGCGAAGGGCAGCCCGGACTGGAGGCGCGAGCCGTGTTCCTTCGGGCGAGCCACGCGGCGATGGTGGGGGACGCCCTGCATGCGACCGGCGACCACACGCGAGCAGCGCACCTCGCGCGGTCGGCTGGCGAGTCGGTGATCGAGGCGCTCGCACTGCGTTGGCTGGCCACACGCCGACATCGGGAAGGGGATGTGGCAGCGGCGCGGGAGCTCGCGGAGCAGGCCATCACAGCCGCCCGGAGTGCCGGCGTCGCGCGCGTCGAGCACGACACCACCCGCCTCCTCGCCCGATGCGCCCTGGCCGAGGGTCGGGTGGAAGAGGCCCGCTCCCTGCTGGACGGCGTGATCGGCTTCGCCCGCGCGGACGCCTCTCCTTGGCTCCTCCAGCGCGCACTGAACGAGCGCGGCGAGGCATCGAGGAGGCTGCGCGACTGGGACGCGGCCGAGGCCGACTGGCGCGAGGCCTCGACCTACAAGCTGCCCGGTGACGGCGCCATCGGAGCACACGTGAATCTGGCGTGGCTGGACGTGGAGCGTGGCCGCCATCGGGCCGCCATCACCGCGTTGACGGCGTTGGAGGGCCGAGTACCCCCGAACGCGCTGCGGTCGCTGGCCGGCCCGTTGGCGACGACCATGCTCGCCCCCTTGGCCGCGCTCGGGGAGCTGGCGGAGCTGGACCAGCGGCTCGTCCAGGTGGAGCGGTACAGCGAGAGCGGCAA
The DNA here is from genome assembly GCA_047609825.1 of Myxococcota bacterium. Taxonomy (GTDB): domain Bacteria; phylum Myxococcota_A; class UBA796; order UBA796. The sequence goes on along the minus strand of JBLFXJ010000068.1, from coordinate 2,692 downwards.
CACGGACGACCACCTCGCCCTGGCTCTGGCCCGTGCACTGACCCTGTCGGAAGGCCCGGGCAACGAATCCGCCGCGAGCGACCCCGGCCACGGCGCCCGGCAGGCACGCATCGCCGTGGCGGCGGCCCGGCTGGCCCGCGACCGGTCCACAGGCGGCGTGCAGGCACGCATCGACACCACCCTCGACGGGCTCGCGGCGCGCGGTGTGCCGGTCCCCCTCGGCAGCGTCGATGTGGATGCCGTGATCGGCCGCGGCGGCATGGGCGCCGTCTGGGGGGGCGTCGATCGGGACACCGGCGCCCAGGTCGCGGTGAAGGTGCTGCTGCCCGAGGGCGACCCGGAGGCCTTCCAGGCGGAGGTCCGAGTGGTGGCACGGCTCGTCCACCCCGCCGTGGTCCCAGTGCTGGCGACGGGAACCATCGACGCCCATGTCTCGCGGATCTCGGGTGGCCGGATGCCCGCCGGCGCCGACTTCCTCGTGATGGAGCGCGCCGACCGGGGGCCACTGACACCCTGGTGCGGCCGGCTGGAGTGGGCCGCGATCGCCCGGATCCTCGACAACGTGCTGGCGGCCTTGGGGCGCTCGCACGCACACGGGCTCGTGCACTGCGACGTGAAGCCGGCGAACGTGCTGCTCGCCGGGCCTACCGCGGAGGACGGCGCACCACAGACGGTCTGGTTGGCGGATTTCGGCATCGCCCGGGTGTTGGGATTGTCGAGCCGCGGTCCGACGGGCACGCCCGAGTACATGGCCCCCGAGCAGTTCACCCGCACCCGCCTCACGCCGGCCACCGACCTGTACGCCCTGGGCTGTCTCGCGGCCGCGTTGGTCCAGGGGGCGGCGCCGTTCGGCACCGGGGAACCGTCCACCCTGGCCCGGTCCCACCGGTTCGAGCCCCCTCCCCCGCTCGCGCCGGCCTGTGCTGTGCCCCCCGACCTGGAGGGCTGGGTCCGCCGGCTCCTGGCGAAGGCCCCGGACGATCGGTTCGGATCGGCGGCGCATGCCCGGGAGGCCCTCGCCGGGCTCGCGGCCCCAGGGCTCGCCCCCGCCCCCACCCTGCTGTCGCCAGAGCTCGGAGGCGCGACCTTCGATCTGGACGCGCCCCTCCCCCCGGACGTGCTCACCCCGCCGATGCGCGACCCGGAGGTCGACACCCGGATGCTCCCGGTGCCGCCGCGCTGGCCCGACAACGCGCACGAACGAGGCCACGGGCTGAGCATGGTGGCGCTTCGGGAAGCGCGGATGACCGGCCGACTCGAGGCCCGCGATCACCTGTGGCGAGCGCTCATTGCGGTGGCGACCGCGGGAACGCCGGGTCGGCTGCGCATCGTCGGGCCCGCGGGGTCGGGCCGGTCCCGGCTCCTGGCGTGGCTCTCCCGCACGGTCCGGGAACACGGCCTGGCACGGGCCACGTCGCTCCCCGTCCTCGGCAGTCGAGACTCGGCCGAGGTCGTCCGCGACCTGGCATTGTCCGCGCTCGCTCTCCCGCCTGCGGCTGACCAGAGGGCGACGGCTGCGGCCCTGGGCCGGCGCATCGGATTCGCGCGAGGCAGGGTCGTGGCCGCCTGGCTCGCCTCCCCCGACCACGACATGACGGTGGCACTGCAGCCGCTGCTCGAGGCGCTCACCGCCGCAGGACCGGCGATCATCGCCGTTGACGACGTGCATCTGCGCCCGGGGCTCGTGTCGCTGTTGCACGCGGCGACGCAGGTGTCGGTGCCGGTGCTCATCGTCGAGACCGCCGTGTCCGCCCACGGGCTCGATCCCGTACCGACCGTCACGCTCCCGCCGCTCACCCCTGAGGAGACCGGCGAGCTGCTCGACAGCCTGCTCCCGCTGGATCGCCCGCTGCGGGATGCGATGATCCGGACCGCCGCCGGCATCCCGCAGGTCGCCGTGCAGCTCGCGGAGGACCTCGTCGCGCGTGGAGCCCTCGTTCGCCGGCGCAGCCTGGTCGCGCTCCGCCCGGGCGCGCGGCTCGACTGGCCGGATTCGCTGCACGCGGTGTGGCTCCGGCGGATCGAGCGCCTGGAGGATGGACTGCCGCCCGAGGCCCGCACCGCTCTGGTCCTCGCAGCCTTGCTCGCCCCAGAGGTCGACGATGGAGCCTGGGCCAAGGCATCGAAGGCGCCACCCGATCTGCGGGAGGCCCTGCGATCGCGACTGGTCCGCGCCGGACTGGCGCTGCCGACCGCCGCAGGCTGGCGCTTCACCCACGCGGGCCTGCCCGAGAGCCTGCGGCGATGGGCAGTGGATGCGGGCGTTGCCCCTGCCCTTCACCTGGCCTGCTCCGACGCGGTGGACGACGATGCGCCGAGCCGTGGCATCCACTTGCTGGCCGCCGGCGAGGTCACCGCCGCCGCGCCCCTGCTCGAGGCGGCGGTACGCTACGCGTTGCACCTGGGAGATGGGCACGAGGCCGCACACCTGATCGAGCGATGGCGTGCCGCCCTCGACGCGTCGGGCGCGCCGCTCCACAGCACCGACCGGCTACGCGCCGATCTGCTGGAGTTCTCGGCTCACCTCACGATCGGAGGCACGGACGACGCGGCCGGAGCTGCGCGGATGCTGCTCGTGCGTGCAGAGACGGTCGGGGGGCGACTCCATGCGCGCGCCCATCAGCTGATGGGGCGGGTGGCGACCCAGGAGGGCCGATTCGACGACGCGCGGGATGCCTATGCCCAGGCGCTC
>JBLFXJ010000067.1:0-26870 GCA_047609825.1 Myxococcota bacterium | reverse complement strand
AAGTCGACCCCGCTCAGGCTCGAGCGCCGCCAGCGCGCCGTGAGCTCACGCCATTCCTGTCTGCATCGCCGACGAGCCTGTTCCACCGCTCACCTCCTGTCCTCCTTCCTAGAACTGGGGGAGAGTGCTGTAAATACGGCCCTATGCAGAGCTTACAATCCATCCCGCCCCCAACCCACACTGACCCACCGACGTCGGGGCCACGGAGCTCCGATCGTGTGGAGCCCGGGGGCGTCGTGCGTTCCCGAGTGTAATCCGCAGGATGCCGGGCCTCGTACCCGCGAGCGACGCATCCATGGGCCTGCACAGAGGTCCCCGGGCTACCACACCTCCCCCGCGATAGGCCGCGAGCGTGCGTGCCCGCCTGGCCATCGCCCTCGCCGTGCTCGCCCTCGCCTGGGTTGCGCTGGAGTACGTGCCCGTCCGCCGGGCTCCCGGGCTGGACCATCTCGTCCTGATCTCCATCGACACCCTGCGGGCCGACCACCTGGGCGCCTACGGCGGTCCGCCCGGGCTCACCCCGTCCCTCGACGCCGTGGCCGAGGCCGGCGTGGTCGTCGAGTCGGCCGTGGCCACCGCCCCCACCACCCTCGCCTCCCACACCAGCCTGCTCACCGGTCGCTGGCCGCACACACACGGCGTGCCGCGCAACGGGTTCGTGGTCGACCCCGCCAACCTCACCCTCGCCGAGCACCTCTCCGCCCACGGCTTCCACACGGCGGCCTTCGTCGGTGCCACCCCGTTGTCCGCCTCCACCGGACTCGACCAGGGGTTCGACGTGTACGACGCGATGGATGACCCGGATCACGCCGAGCGCAGCGGGGGTGAGGTGACCGACGCGGTGCTCGAGCACCTGGACGCCGCACCCCTAGGTCCGACGTTCCTGTTCGTGCATTACTACGACGTGCACGCGCCGTATGGCGCCCCGGATGGGCGGGTGGACGACCCGGAGGCCGTGGCGGAGGCGGCGGCCGACACCCGGCGTCGTACCGGATCGTTCGCGCACATCCGGGAGGTGCGCGCGCGCCTGGAGGATGGCGATCCCGGCGCGCAGGTCCAGTCCCGGGCGCTGGCCACGCTGTACCGGGCGGGCGTGCGCTACGCCGACGCGCAGGTGGGGCGTCTGCTCGACGGGCTGCACCACCGGGGCCTGCTCGAGCGCTCGCTGGTGGTGCTCACCTCCGACCACGGCGAGACCATGGACGACCCACAGGAGTGGTGGGACCATGGCTACAGCGTGGCGGAGGCCACGGTGCACGTGCCGCTGCTGCTGCGGTTCCCCGGCCGGGCCCACGCCGGCTACCGGCTCGACCGGGTGGTGAGCCACGTGGACCTGGTGCCCACGTTGTGCGGCTTGCTCGGCCTGCCCGCGCCCCCCACCGATGGGGTGTCGTTCATGCCGGCGTTGCTCGGTGAGGCCCAGCCCGAGCGGGGGCCCGTGTTCGCCGAGGCCACCAAGCCGTGGCGGGCGGTGGGCGAGGGCGAGTGGGCCAATGCCTCGCGACTGAAGGCGGCCCGGGCCGGTGAGCGGAAGGTGGTGTGGGACCCGCGGGAGCAGACGGTGGGCGCCACGGTGCTGCCGAGCGGGGCCGCGGCCGAGGCGTGGCCGGAGCTGGAGCGGGCGCTGCGGGAGTGGTCGGCGGGTGCGGATCCGCTGCCGTCGGTGGAGGTGGACGACGCGGGCGAGCGCGCGCAGCTGGAGGCGCTCGGGTACACGGGCGACTGAGCGTCAGCGTGACGCTCCGGCCTCTCGGACGAATCACGCCGGAGGGTGGACGAGCCGTGCCCGCCCACCCCCGACCGTCACTCAGCTCACAGGCAGGCGAGGACCTCGACGTGCATCGTCGGTGGTGTAGTCGCGGGCGGCGACCGTGTATCACTCTTCTGCGGGTTGCAGAGGATCGAGCTGGAATAAAGCCAATTCTGGCACTTCGCAGGCTTCGGCCACGGCGTCCGCCGGCGCGGCCTCGGCGTCAGCGGGAGCCGCCTCCCAAACGACCGCGACCAGCGTGTCGGGGCGCTCGTTGGTGTAGGCGAAGGCCAGCACCGGACCGACGGCGTCGTGGCGGTCGCGGATGACAGCCGCATACGCCTGCGCCTGCTGGTGCACCTGGCGACGGCACTTCGTGCGCCGACGACGGGCCGTGGCGCCGCTGCTGGTGAGGTTGATGTACTTCACCTCGACCACCGCGAACCTGCCTTCACCGTCGGTGAACACCAGGTCGCCCCGCCCGTGGTTCGTGTGGCCCGACACCACATCCCACTCGTCTTCCACCAGGAACGGGTGGTGTGGCAGCAGGTCGTGGCTGCGGCGCACCAGGTCTCGCTTGAGCGCGAACTCGTCGTTGCGATCCCAGTCCTTGCCGTCGAAGTACACCCGCATCACCCGGTCGCGTCGCTCGGCCTCAGCTCGCTCCATCCCGTCGGCTCCGGTCGTGCTGACGACGGTATTCGCCGGAGCGATCCGGGTCCAGCTGCGGGTCGGAGGAGTGTTGGGCCCGGGATATGCAACTGCACGACCCGGAGGGTTCCATGTGGCTCACACTGCTCACGCTGGTCACCGCGGCACACGCCGGCTCCTGTCTTCCCTTGGACGACCCCGACGGGTTCGGGCCGTGCCGCCTGGTGCTCGGCTGGAGCTGGGTAGGCGACCGGTGCGAGCTGATCGACGGCTGCTCCACGGTGGACGAGGCCGGCAACGACTGGGCGGCCTGGATCCTGCCGGATCCGGAGCAGTGCTACGCCGCCTGCGATGCCTGTCCCGCGCTCGACCCCGCGGGGTTCGGCGACTGCGACTTTGTGCTGGGCACGGGGTGGACGGGCGACCGATGCGCCGAGATCAGCGGGTGCTCCTCGGTGGCGGACGACGGCGTCGACTATGCGCCGTGGCTGTACCGCGAGGCCCATGCGTGTGAGCGCACCTGTGCCAGCTGCCCCACCCTCGACCCCGCCGGCTTCGGTCTGTGCGACTTCGTGCTCGGCTTCGGCCCTACGGCGGAAGGGTGCGTGTCGATCAGTGGCTGCTCTGCGGTGGATGCCGCCGGGGTGGACCAGTCCGCGTGGTTGTTCGACACCCCCGAGGCGTGCGACGCCAGCTGTGCGGGCTGCCCCGTGCTCGACCAGACCGGCTTCGGCGACTGCGAGCGGTTCCTCGGCTTCGGCTGGACCGGGAGCACCTGCGAGCCCATCTCCGGCTGCGGCACGGTGGACGTGCACGGCCTCGACCACGCCGGCGAGTTCTACGAGACCGTGCCCGAGTGCCTCGCCGGCTGCGTCGACGGGCTCACCCTCGAGCCCCCCAGCCCTGGCGCCGCCGGCGCCGACACCGCCCTCCGGATCTCCGGGGCCAGCCCGGGCTCGCGGTTGGCCGTCGTGCGCAGCAGCATGCTCGGGGCCACCGAGGTGCCGTGGTGCCCTGGCACATCGGTCGAGCTCGACCGCCTGTCCCTGCTCGCCCGCCCCCGCGCCGACCTCGACGGCACGGCGCTCGTCACCGGCTTCGCACCCGCCGACTTCCTCGACGAGACCACCGTGATCCAGGTCGTCGACCCCGCCACCTGTTCCACCAGCAACCTCATCCGCCACACCTGGTGGTAGGCACCCAGGAGCGGCCGCGGAACCCCCTGCTTCAAACCGGGGTCAGGACGCCAAGTGGGCGGGGTCAGGACGGTAGGTGTTACATCAACTATTGGCTATGAACCGTCAATAGGCGGATTCGAGGTCGGCGCCCTGCCCGCCCGTGGATAGGTGAGCAGATGCCCACGCCTCCCGCGCCGGACCCCCGCGCCACCCGCGCGGCGATCTTCCTGAGCCTCGTGCTCACGGTCGGCGCCGGGGTCGCCATGCGGTGGGCCCTCGCCGGCCGGATCCCGATGGTGTGGGACTTCGCGGCGCTCCGCCATGCCCATGCACACCTCGGCTACTACGGGCTGCTGATCCCGCTGGCCTGGCTCGGGTGGGCAGCCGCCGGCCTCCCGTGGCCATCCGCGCGAATCCGCGGGGTGTACGCGCTGTTCGTCGCCATGGCCACGGTGGGATTCCTCCGCGCCGGCTACGCGCCAGACGCCATCATCGGCAGCACCGTCGTGGGCGGCATCTGGCTGTGGTCGGCGTGGAGCACCCGCTCGCGCCTGCGGTCGTGGATGGACCCACTCGGGGGACTGCTGCCAGGAATGACCCTCGCGCTGGCCTGCGTGCCGTTCGTCGCCCGAAACACCCGACATGACCCCGCATTGGCGCAGGCCTGGGTCGCGACCTTCCTCGCCGCGCTCCTGTTGCTCGTAGTGGTGCCCACCGCCCTCGGCGTGCTCCGCGTCGCCCGGCCGTGGCCGCTCCTGCTGGGCGCCGGCGTGCTCGGCTCCCTCACCCTCGGCATCTGGACCCACCCGGTCGGCCAGCTTGGGCTGGCGGTGTACGGCGTGCTCCTGCTCCCCGTGCATTGGACCGCCCACCCCGTGCACCTCCGCGCGGTGTGGGGAGCGCTCGGCCTCGGCGTACTGGTCCTCGCGGCCGGACTGCTCCCCAACACCCGACCCGTCGTCATCGGCGCGATCCACTTCGCGGCGCTGAGCGTCGCCGTGCCCACGTTCGCGCCCCTGGTGGGCGTCTCCGTCCGGTCGCACCTGTGGTGGGTACACCACGCAGCCGTCGCACTCCTCTGCCTGCCCATCGTGCTCCAGGCCTTCGGTGCCGGCCGGTGGACCTGGGATGTCGCGGCGCTCGGGGGCACGGTCGTCCTCGCCGAGGTGCTGGGGCTGCTGGTCTGGCGGGCGAGCCACCCGGCCGCGGGGCCTGTCGGCTCGGGCTGACTCGGCATGAGTGGGCCGCGAGTTGCGGACGGCGATGGGCTGGGCTGGCCGTCACTCGCGGCGGAGACGACCGAGTCGATGTCGCAGTCCGGGCTGAACAGTTGATGTAACACCTATCGCTCTGACCCCGACTGCCGGGTTCTTCGCGTTGATCTAACACCTATCGCTCTGACCCCGCGTCACGGACCCCGCCCGCCCCCGGCCCCCGGACATGGGTCCGCCCGAAGTGCCTGACCCCGCCCCGGACCCGGGTCCGCCCGAGGTGCCTGACCCCGCCGCGGACGCCCGTCTTCACCCGGCCACAGCCGATCCGTCATCACGGAAAACCACCCAGCAGCGCCCCGAATCCCGCACATCGGCCGCCCAGCCACGACCGCTCCGAATCACCCCCACCCCCAAAGTGTCTGGCCCCCACCCCCGCTGCCGCCCGCGCCCACGTCCAAGAAGGTGCCGTGCAAGTGGGGGGGACCCCAGCCGCCGCCAGCAGGGGACTCCGGCGCCAGCGGACGAAGTCCACTGGCGCCGGAGTCCGCGATGCCGCGGATGGGGAGGACCCACGCCAGCAGGCACCGGCTCTGCTCATTGCCGCCTGCACCCCGATCCTCCGCACCGTCCCCCTAGGCCCGCCTCAGCAGCTCCCCGCGCAGTCCCGCAGCCGCGCAGTCCTCACCTCCGCAGTCAGCAGCCTCCGACCGTCCCCGCGTCCCCGCGTCCCCGCGTCCCCGCGTCCCCGCGTCCCCGCGTCCCCGCGTCCCGACCCCGACCCCGACCACCATCCCTGCCATCGCCCGGTTACGCCTCACGCAGCCCCGAGGATCTCCATCCGCGCTCTCCTGCCGGCCCTACTCCTCGCCTGCGGCGCGCCAGACCCCCGGCCCGACGTCTCCGAGCCCGTGTCTGCCATGCCCGCCGACGCCCCCGTCGCCGACTTCCTGTCGCCGGTGGAGCACGCCGTGCGGGCCTCCATGGCCATCCGCGGCATCCGCCCCAGCCCCGACGAGCTCGCGTCCGTCCACGCCGACCCGTCCCGGCTCCCGTCCCTCGTCGACACCTGGCTCCACGACCCGCGGTTCGGCGACACCATCAAGGACCTGCACGCCGAGGCGCTGCTCCTGCGCACCGACGTGCTCGACCAGCTGCCCGTGCTCGGCCCGCTCGAGAGCAGCTCCGTCGGCGCCATCCATCGGGCCACCACCGAGGCCCCCTTGCGCATGGTGGAGCGGGTGGTGCTCGAAGACCGTCCGTATACCGAGATCGTCACCGCCGACTGGGTGCTCGCCGATCCGGTGCTAGCCACGATCTACGGCCTTCCTTACGACCCCGCCGGCCCCGAGTGGCAGCCGAGCCGGTGGTCTGACGGGCGACCCATGGCCGGCCTGCTCTCCGAGTCTGAGCTGTACCGCCGCGTGGAGTCCGCCGGCAGCAACTTCCACCGCCTGCGGGCGAACTATATCGCCGACACCTTCCTCTGCGCCGACTTCGCCGGCCGCGACATCGCCATCGACGGCGGCATCGACCTCACCGACGAAGCGCTCGTCGCTCAGGCCGTGTTCACCAACCCGTCCTGCGTCGGGTGCCACCAGGCCCTCGACCCCCTCGCCGCCTTCTTCTGGGGGTTCAAGGTGCAGGTCAAGCAGTTCGGGGTCACCAAGGCCTACCTGTCGGACTGCCGTGACATCCAGCTCGACACCTCGCCCTACCTGGCGTCGCAGTTCTGCTACCCCCTCGAGCACTGGACCGCGTCGGACGAGTCCGGCTGGTCGGAAATGGGCCTTCGTCCCCCTGGATACTACGGCGAGCCCGCCACCGATCTGAGCGATCTGGGCCGGCTGATGGCGGAGGACCCTCGGTTCTCGGCGTGCACCGCCCGCCGATTCCAGGGCTACCTGGGCCAGCTCGACAAGAACGACGTAGCGTTCGACGTTGCTGCAGAGCTGCAGGACGTGCTTATCGAGAGTGGATTCTCGGCGCGGGAGCTGGTGCGCCACATCGTGCTCTCCGACCGGTTCCGTCGGGTGAACGGCGACGACGTGGTCGGGCTGCTCACAGTGCGTCCGGAGCAATATGCGCGCATGCTCGAGGACTGGACCGGCTGGGCCTGGCGCGGAATCGGCGACCCCGAGAACTGCGCCACCAGCCGCCCGCTGGTGGGCTCGATCTGCTGGGGCGAGGTCGATCTGCTCCGCTCCGACCGGTTCGGCTTCCGCACCCTGGCGGGCGGGGTGGACGGCTTCTACAACACCACGCCGACCCACGACCCCACCCCGATGCGGGAGCTGGTGCTCTCCCGGGTGGCGTTCGAGGCGGCCGGCTTCGTGGTGCCGCGGGACCTGTCCGAGCCCGACCCCGGCGCCCGCCGCCTGCTCACCCAGGTCGAGGCCGACACCACCGACGAGCCCACCATCCGGGCCCAGCTCGCCGACCTGCACGTGCGCATCCTCGGCACCTTGGCCGAGCCCGATGATGCGGCGGTCGACGCCTCGTGGGCGCTGTGGTCCGACACCCTGGCCGTGCACGGCAGCCCGACCGTGGCCTGGCAGCTCACCCTGGGCGCGCTCCTGCAGGACCCGCGGGTGATGTTCTACTGACCCACGGCAGTTCAGTCGGGTCCTCAGGCGTGTGCGCGCCACCCCGGCCCCGTATCCTGGCGATGGCAGGGTTACCCTCATGGTGCACCCCCGCCCCGAGGCCGCGACCGGATGTGGACCCGCCGCCAGCTCCTGCTCGCCAGCGCCGCCGGCACCCTCGTCGGCCTGCCCGCCCGGGCCGCAGCGCGTCCGAGGAGGATGATCCTGGTGCTGGTGAACGGCGGGTGGGACAGCACGATGGTGCTCGACCCGAAGTTCGGCGTGCCGGGCATCGACGGCCCGTGGGTGGATGAAGACCCCGACGACCCGCTCGACCGTGAGTACGAGCGCACCTTCGCCGGCATCCCCATCGTGTGCAATGACGTGAAGCGGCCCACCGTCACCCGATTCTGGGAGCGCTACGGCGGTCGAGCCTCGCTCGTGAATGGGGTCTGGACGGGCACAATCGCCCACGACCCCGCCCGCTACCGGGTGCTCACCGGGCGCAACACGGTGCACCAGGCGGACGTGACCACGGTGGTCGGGCGGGCCCTCGGCGGCGCCCTGCCGCTGGGCTCCATCGACCTGTGCGGGCTGTCCTATACCGGGCCATTCGCCGCCTCCACCGGGCAGGCTGGCTACCAGAGCCAGGTGCGGAACCTGGTGCTGCCCGAGGGCGCCTTCCGTCCCCCGGCCGGCGCCGACTACACCTACCCGCTGTACGTTCCGGGCCCCGACGACCTCGCGCGGGTTCGCACCCACCTCGACGGGCGCTCGTCCGCCCTCGCGGCGCGGTTCTCCGATGGCGGCCGCAACGACGACCGGATGGCGGCCCGAACCGAGTCCCTGGAGCGGGCCAGCCGGTTCCGCACCGCCGGCGCCGACGCCGTGTCGGCCCTGGAGCTGGGGGAGCGGCCCGACATGTCCCGCCAGGTGGAGGTGGCGGTCGAGCTCCTCGCGCAGGACCTGTGCGCCACGGTGCTCATCGAGGCCGTGGCGAACTGGGACACCCACCGCGCAAACGTGGGCCAGCACGCTAACTTCGAGGTGCTCTTCGCCGGCCTCGAGCAGCTCGCCGACGCGCTGGATGCCCGCGGGATGTGGGACGACACCCTCGTCTGCGTCACCTCCGAGATGACCCGCACCCCGAAGATCAACGCCGCCCTCGGCAAGGACCACTGGCCCCAGACCAGCTGGTTGTTCTTTGGCGGCCAGACGCGCGGTGGCTCGCGGTTCGGCGGCACCACCGACCTGCTCGAGGCCGCCCCCATCGACTGGGGCGTCGGCCAGCCCGACCCCGGCGGCGAGCAGCTCCGGTACGACCACGTGGCAGCAGGGGTGCTCGCGGCGATGGATGTAGACCCGGCGCCGTTCTTCCCCGATGCGGAGCCGTTCCTGCACTGGAGGGCGTGAGGCGCGGTGCCTTGCTCGTCAGGTCTCGACGACCGTGCAGCGTCAGTGCCCGGGGGGCCGGCGCCTCCCGCACGCCCCCGCTCCGGGGGTCAGGACGATACGTGTTACATCAACTATGATGCGCAAAGGCGTCATTTCGATGATTGAGCCTTGGGTCCAAGGTGTTTCACCTTGCGTCCAGACCCCGGCTCCCGGCTGCCGGGTCCCCGCTTGTTCCGGGGTCGAATCGCGGCAGACCTCAGGGCTGAGGCCTAGATGCGCCGGCCCGTCCTTACCCAGCGGCTGATCCCTCGGATACCCTCCGACCAGTCCTACACTGGGTGGCCTGATGCTCTTCGTGTTCCTCGTCGGCTGTGCGGTGTCCCCCGACCTGGAGCCCCGACCCCTGCACGCCGAGCGGCTGGCGTCGCTGCCCACCTGGCTCTCCGAGGAGTCCGAGCAGTCCGCCGATGTGGTGCCCGGCGACTTCGACGGCGACGGCGACCCCGACCTCGCCGTGATCAACGACCAGCGCGGCCCGGCCCACCCGAACCGCGTGTACCGAAACGTGGACGGCGCGCTCGAGCTGGTGTGGACCGCCCCGGATGCACCCCCGGCGAAGGCAGCCGCCTGGGGCGACCTGGACGGCGACGGCGACCTCGACCTAGCGGTGGCCTACGAATCGTGGAGCCCCACCCCACTGCGGGTATATGCCTGGACGGGAGCCACGTTCGAGCTGGCCTGGGAGGGCGCGGCGGCGATGGATGCGTGGGATGTGGACTGGGCGGACTGGGATGGCGACGGGGACGTGGATCTGGCCGTAGCGGGGTATGGCGACCGGTCCCGGGTGTATGCGAACGACGGCGGCACGCTCACCCTCGCCTGGGGCAGCCCGGATGGCGAGCCCGCCCGGTCCGTGGCCTGGGGCGACATGGACGGGGACGGCGACCCGGACCTCGCGCTCGGCGGCGACCTGCCCGACCAGGTGTGGACCAATGACGGCGGCACGCTCTCCCTCACCTGGGAGGCGCCGGAGGACGTGAGCACCGAAGATGTGGCGTGGGCCGACGTGGACGGCGACGGCGACCTGGACCTGTTCGCCGTGCACCGGGACGGCGACAGCGTGTTGTACCGCAACGACGGGGGCTCCTTCGCGCTGGCCCAGGTGGTGGAGGGGTTCAGCCACCGGGGTGCGGCGTGGGCGGATCGGGACGGCGACGGCGACCCCGACCTCGCACTGGCGGTGTTCGGCGGTCCCGACCGCGTGCTCGACAACACGGACGGGGTGCTCGCTGACGGGTGGGCCTCGGGCGAGGCTACGACGAGCACGGCGGTTGCGTGGGCGGACTTCGACGGCGACGGCGCGCCGGATCTGGTGGCCGCGACCCATGACCAGACGCGGATCTATGGCGGTGGCGGAGAGGTATGCGACGGCCGGGCCTGGGCGGATCCGGCGCGGCGGTTCTCATGGGCCGTGGCGCTGGGCGACAGCGACGGCGACGGTCGGGCCGACCTCGCGGTGGGCCAGCCCTCGGGTCCGGTGGTGTTCCTGCGCAACACGGGCGGCGCGCTCAGCCCGGCCTGGGAATCGGACGAGGGCGGCGCCTGGGGCCTGTGGGATGTGACCGCCGACCTGGCCTGGGCCGATGTGGACGGCGACGGAGACCAGGACTTGATCGCCGGGAATGTGGGGGATGAGGTGAGCCTGCAGCCCAACCGGCTGTACCTGCAGGACGGCGGGTTGGTCGAGGCGTGGGCCTCGCCGGAGCTCGAGCGCACCACCGCTGTGGCGTGGGCCGACTGGGATGGCGACGGCGACCCGGACCTGGCGGTGGGCAACGGCACCGGGTGCACCCTGGACTATGAATGCGGCGCCGGCCAGGACCAGGTGTACCGCAACGACGGCGGCGTGCTCACGCTGGCGTGGAGATCATCGGCCGCCGACGACACGGTGGCGCTCACCTGGGCCGACCTCGACGGCGACGGCGACTCCGACCTGGTGACGGCGTCGGGCTTCGGGCCGGTGCGGGTGTACCGCAATGACGGCGGCGTGCTGACTGACGTCTGGAACGGCTTCGTGGGCGAGGGCGTGTATGCGCTGGCCGCCGGGGACACGGACGGCGACGGGCGGGCTGCGGTGGCGTTGGGGCACCGATTCGGCACGCCGGTCCGGGTGGCCCTGTGGGACGGCGCCGTCCTGGAGACCGTGTGGGAGGCGCCAGTGGCCGACGACGGGCTGGCGCTGGCGTTCGCGGACGTGGACCGCGACGGCGACCCGGACCTGGCGGCCGGCGGCGACGGCGTTCGGGTGTGGCGCAACGAGGGCGGCGGGTTCGTGGACCACTGGGTGTCGCCGTGGCGGGGTGAGGTGGCCGATCTGTCGGCGGCGGACTGGAACGGGGACGGGTTCGTCGAGGTGGCCGTGGCCATGGCGGATGGCAGCGATCTGGTTCTGGCCCTGGCCGACACCGACGGCGACGGCGTGCTCGACCCGTGCGACGACCTCGCTGTGGACCCGCCGCGGCCGCCCATCGCCGGCGGTCCGGCCACCTGGCATATGCGCGGCGCGACCCCAGGTGCGGAGCTCACCCTCGTAGGCAGCCTGACGCCCGGGGCTACCCCGGTGCCGGCCTGTGGGGTCGAGGTGGGACTGCGGCGGCCGCGGGTGCTCGGTCGGGTGACCGCTGAGGCCGACGGTCACGCGGCGGTAGTGGTGGATGTACCCGAGGTGCTGGGGGGGCGGGAGGTGGGGTATGCGGCGGTGGAGCTGGGTACTTGCCGGGTGTCTGCCACGGACGGAGCGGCGATCGAGTAGCGCCTCATGACCGCGGCTGGGGCCGGGGTCGCCCCAGTGACCGTCGGTCCGATACGCTGTGGGACTCATCCGACCCCGGGTGAGCCACTGCCAGTCACATAGAGGATTCGCCGATGCCTGCTGGCGACGCCCAACGGGTGTGGTTTCCCGAGATGATCGACGCCCTTCGACAGGCGTGGTCGCCCGAGATGACCTGGGCCGAGCTCACTGGGTTCTGCGCGCAGATCTTCGAGGTGCGGAGGCAGCTCCGCCTCCGCAGAGGCATTCGGCCGCCGCTGACCCGCTGCCCACAATGCGGGAGACGGTCACGCTATGGACCCGTCCCACGGCTGGTATGTGCGCGCCCAGCAGCAGCTCTCGATCCTCGTCGAGCAGACCGGCGCCATGCGCGAGACCCTGAGCCTGACCGACCCCATCAACGACGCCGAAGACGAGTACATGCCCGTCGGCCCGCCGATGAGCCCGCTGACCCGCAGCTACTTCTTCTACTGGTCCACCTGCGACCTGTCGCCGAACGGAGACGGCGAGACGCTGGCCAGCGCGACCCTCGACCTGGTGCGCGAGGTCGGCATCGACCCCCATCTGCTCCGAGCGATGGAGACCCTCGAGTCCTCTCGCATGGGCCTGTGGGAGCACCGCGGGTTCGACGGTCGCCGGGTGCGCCTACGAGAGCTGGTGACCGGCGAGGAGCGACGGTGCCATGTGGCGTCGGGCTACCGGGGTCGACCCGGAGAGATGTGGTTTGTGCGGGTGCTGCCGCCCCCCATCGAGGGCCTCGACGCGGTGGTGATCACGACGCCGTATCTGTTGGTGCGCACCGAGCGCGCTGACTGGCTCGCATACCTGGATCGGGCGCTGGCGGCGTTCCCGACCGACCGGCGCGGGCAGGTCTACCCGATTCTCATGAAGTATGGGGACAACCCGCGCTACTGGCCTGAGTACGTCTTCGAGGCGTACGTGGATCACGCCCCGGACGTCGTGTACCTGACGGGCTTCCCGGACATCGAGGCCAGCCGGCCCCACTCCCGGGTGAACTCCTGAGCGACCGGCCCCGCGGGTCGTCTAGAACGGCGGGTCGGACTGCCCATCGCTGTTGCTGCCCCAGCACCGGGTGCGGATGGTCACGTCTTCGATGGCGCAGCCGTGGAAGTCGCCGGCGTCGGCGTGCAGGTACCGGCTGCCCGGCACGTCGGTCTGGCGGAAGGTGTTGTCGCCCCAGCAGCGCACCTGCATGCCGCCATCGATGCCGCAGCTGAACCAGCCGCCCACGGCGAGCTCGTCGGTGGGGATCGGTGGGCTGATCGACTGGTCGTACTCGTTGCTGCCCCAGCAGCTCACGATGCCGGCGGCGTCCCGGGCGCAGGCGTGCTGGATGCCCACCGCCACCTCGACGAACGTGCCGACGGGAGCGTCGATCTGGCCGTGGCTGTTGCTGCCCCAGCACACCACGGCGCCAGCGTCGTCCACCGCACAGGTCTGGAACTCCCGCGCGTCGACCTGCAGGTAGCTGCCGGGCGGCACCGTGCTCTGGCCGGCGCTGTTGTCGCCCCAGCACTCCACGGTCCCCGCCGAGGTGAGGCCGCAGGTGTGCAGTCCGCCCGCGCTGACTTGGCTCCACGGCCCGTCGGGCACATCGAGCTGGCCGGAGCTGTTGTTGCCCCAGCACTGGGCGGCCCCGGCGGCGTCGAGCGCGCAGGTGTGCCCGCTCCCGGCCGACACCTGGGTGAATGTGCCGGCGGGAACCGTGCTCTGGCCCTGAGCGTTCGAGCCCCAGCAGGTGATGGCGCCGTCCAGCTCGAGTCGGCAGGTGTGGATGCCGCCTGCCGAGAGCTGTGGGATGGGCTCGGGCGGCGTGGTGTCGGTGTCGGTGTCGGCGTCCGTGTCGGCGTCGGAGTCCGTGTCGGCGTCGGCATCCGTGTCGGCGTCGGCGTCGGCGTCCGTGTCGGCATCACCATCGGTGCCACTGCACTCGGGGGCGCCGGCGCAGCCGTCGTCGTCGCAGTCGTACAGTCCGTCGCGGTCGTTGTCCGCGCCGTCTGAGCATTCACCGGCTTCGTCACCTTCGTAGTCTGCCCCCGCTGGGGCAGCGCCACTGGTGTCGACCGACTTGTCGCCGGTGCCGCTGCAGCCCAGCAGGACCGCGGCTATGAGGAGCCAGCGCATCAGTTGCGGACGGCCCCTGCGAGGAGGGTCTTCCAGTCACGCGGCGACGCCAGCTTGGCGAAGTCGACGAACCAGTGCTTCACGTCGGCGTTGATGTCGGCCTTGACCAACACCTCGATCTCGGCCTGCACCTGGAGCTCACCGCCGATGGCGAGGATCTGGGCGCGCCGCTCCTCGTTCTGCTGGGCGAGCGCGCCGTTGGCCTCGGCCTCTTCCTGCATGCGCAGGTCGCGGTCGGAGGCCACTGCCAGCTGGGCCTTGGTGATGCCCTCGGCCAGGAGGTTGCGGTCGAAGTCGATGTCGCGGTCGCCGTTGCGGTACTTGGACCACGACTCGTTCACGATGTCGTAGAAGTTGCCGTCGGCGCCCTGGATCGCCCACTGGTTGTTCGACTGGAGCGCGAACACCCCGGCCGACTCATCGGTGGAGCGGTCGGCGTGCGCCCGGTCCCAGTCGATGCCGTCTTCGGTCAGCCCGGCCGCGTCGCCCACGCCGTAGTGGTAGCGGGCCACACCGGAGATGATGTCGACGCCCACGGTGTACCACTCGCCGGCCGAGTTCGGCTCGGTGTCGAGGCAGCACTTGGTGCCATCGGGGAGGATGAACGAGCTGTCTTCGCCGAAGTGCCACTCGTCCTTGCCGTCGCCGCCCTCGTCGATGTGCGGGTCGCCCCAGATGCGGGTGACCAGGTCGCCCTCGGGGTCGTAGATGCGGGTCTCGTTGCCCTTCATCTCGATGATGTAGCCGCCGTTGGTGAGCACGGCCTTGCTGTCGGTGTGGGCCAGGAACCCGGGCCGGTGCGTGAGCTCCATCAGGCCGCCGTTGGCCCGGGCCGCCAGGAAGTCGCGCTCCTCGGAGTTGTTCTGCAGCAGGGACCAGATGGCGCTCGACCGCGTGATGGTGATCCCACCCGCGAGCTCCATCATGAAGTCCTGCTGGTTGGCCTGGCGCTCGGCCTCGGCCTCCTGCGCGCGGATGTCGCGGTCGTTCGCCACCTTCTTCTGGTCGGCGGTGATGCCGCTCGCCCGCATCGCCGGGTCGAAGTCGATGTCGCGGTCGCTGAGGTAGGCGCCCCAGCTCTCGTTGGTGATGTCGTAGAAGTGGCCATCACCGGCCTGCACCGCCCACTGCCCGTTGTCCTGCAGCGCGAACACGCCGGCCGACGCATCCTCGGAGCGGTCGGCGTTCGCCTTGTCGAACTCCATCGCGTCTTCGGTCATGCCCTGCGCGCCGCCCACGCCGTAGTGGTAGCGGTCGGAGCCAGCGAGCACGTCCACGCCCACCGTGTACCACTCGCCGGCCGAGTTCGGCTCGGTGTCGAGGCAGCACTTGGTGCCGTCGGGGAGGATGAACGAGCTGTCTTCGCCGAAGTGCCACTCATCCTTGCCGTCGCCGCCCTCATCGATGTGCGGGTCGCCCCAGATGCGGGTGACGCAGGCGCCGGTGTCGTCGTAGATGATGACCTCGTGGCCCTTCATCTCCACCAGGTAGCCACCGTGGGTGAGCACCTTGGCGCTGTCGGCGTACTTGGCGAACGTGGGCTTGAACAGGATGTCCATCAAGAAGCCGGAGCGCTCCTCGAGGAGGCTCGGGTCGGCGCCCGGCTCGCGGCCGATGATCGCCGGGATCTCCATGCTGACCGCGCGGGACTCGATATCCATCGCCACGTGGGCCACGCCGCCCATGATCGCCACATCCGACACGGAGTTGCGCGCCACCCTGTCGGCCACGAAGTCGTCGTGGATGTCGTAGCGGGACAGGTCCATGCCCACGGCCTCTTCCAGCTGGAGCGCACGACCTTCCTGGTTCTCGGCGGACTTCGACGCGCCCAGATCCATCATGATCGTGTTGACCCGCCACGCCTCGAGGAAGTCGGCGCGGGGGTTGATGCGCTGGAGCGCCCCGGACGGGGTCTGGATGGTGTCGGAGCTGGACTCGTACACGGTGACATCGAGCCCGATGCCGCCGCCACCGCCGCCACCGCCACCGCCACCGCCGGCCTGCTGCTTCTTCAGGTCGCGGTCGCCCGCCACCGCCATCTGGGCCTCGGTCAGCTCGACCGCGCCGCCCTCGGAATCGATGTCGCGGTCGCCGCCCCAGTACTTGCTCCACGACTCGTCCTGGATGTCGTAGAACTGGCCATCATCCCGCTGCACGGCCCATGATTCGCCATCGGCCTGCAGAGCGAAGATGCCGGCGGATTCATCCTCGGAGCGGTCGGCATTCGCCAGGTCCCACTCGAGGGCGTCGTCGCGCTTGCCCGAGCCCTGGGTTCCCCAGGAGTAGCGGTCTGCGCCGCACACCACGTTGCCGCCGACCGTGTACCACTCGCCGGCCGAGTTGGGCTCGGTGTCGAGGCAGATCTTGGCGCCATCCGGCAGGATGAACGTGCTGTCTTCGCCGAAGTGCCAGTTGTCGCCGCCGCCGCCCTCGTTGACGTGGGGGTCGCCGTGGATGTGGGTGATGCACCGGCCGGTGTTGTCGTAGATCATCACCTCATGACCCTTGGCTTCGACCGTGTAGCCGTCGGGGGTCATGATCACGGAGCTGTCGCCGAACTTCAGGAACGGGGCGCGCCAGGTGACATCCACCAGGCCACCGGGACGGGACAGCTCGGCGGGGCCCATGTCGGCGCCCGGCTCGGCACCCTTGGGGGAGGCCTTGATGATCACCGGCGGCCAGAGGATGTCGATGATTTGGGACTCGATGGACCGGCCGATGTAGATCTCGCCGCCGATCACGACGGCGTTGGCGCCGTAGTCCTCGGCCACCCGCCAGGCGGAGCGGTCGAGGTGGATGTCCCAGCCGCTCACGTCCATGCCGAGGTGCGGCTTGATGAGGTCGGCCGCCTCTTCCTGCTTGACGGACTCGGCGGACTCGCCGAGCTCGGGCTGCACACGATCCCAGGCATCCATCAAAGGATCGGACACCGGCTGGATGCGCGTGGCTTCGCCCTCGGCCACCTGGAGCGCGGGCTCCATCGCGATGCCCTGGCCGTTGTTCCAGGCATCATCGGACACGAGCGGGTTCACATCGCGCTCGACCATATCGGTCCACCACGACACGTCCTCGGTCTGGCCCTCGAACTCCGCCAGCTCACCTTGGCCTTGGTTGCTGCCGAACTCGTTCTGCTGGCCAGCCTGGCGGGCCTCGCGCAGCTTGCGGAACCGGCTCTTGCCACCGCCGCCGTCACCACCACCGCCCACACCGCGGTTTGCTTGGCGCTTGATCATGGAATGCTCCATACAAAAACAGAATGGCAGAGGAGTTGCCACGGACATTGTAGCGCACTGGACGCACCGGTGGAAGCGCCCTCCAAGCGGGTGTTCCCGATCCGCGATGGGGCCCCGTTCGCGGCGGCAGATCACGATGCCAGCGCGGGGGCCCCGAGGGGATCACTCGGGGCGCTGGAGGGCCACGCAGCGGCCGTCGACGCAACGGGGCACCACCAGGGACTCGTCGCCGGTGCACTCCCGCACGGGGCAGTCAAAACCTCCGGAGGCGCACATGGCAGTGTGCTGGGCCACTACCGCGCTCTCGGCGTCGCGGTTCCGCGGCTCGCGACACCCACACGCCGGGGTGCAGCAGGAGCCGTCCACCGCACACGAGAGCACGCAGTCCACGTGGCTCTCGCACGACGTGGGGTCGGGAGGATTCACGGCCGGGAAGGTTCCATCCGCCGCAGTGGGGGTAGACATGCTGCACGCGAGCAGCCATGCGCACCAGAATGTCATCCGGCCTGTCCTCGAGCCCCGACGGGGCGGTTGTCGGAGTATACCGCTGGTAGACCCATGCCGCCTTCGGAGGCCGCCGCGTTGAGCAACCCCGGCCACTTGTCACCGCTCGTGTTGCCCACCCTGGGCGGGCGGCAGCTGTGGGGCGATGAGTTCATCCACGCCGGCTACCGCATCCAGCGCAACGTGATCACGGGCACCCACCGCCTGCTCGACCCGCGGGATCTGCGGCTGGCGGGGGGCGCATGGGACGACTGCCGCGCGGCCTTCGACCGACTGCGCGACCAGCACGACATCCAGCCAGCGTCCGACCACCTCGTCATCCTCCTGCACGGCTACCTGCGGTCGAAGGAGGTGATGTCGCCGATGGGGCGCCACCTCCGGTCCCGCGGCTACGACGCGTGGGCGCTGAACTACCCGAGCACCCGCCAGAGCCTGGAGGAGCACGCCGCCCAGGTCGAGGCCCTGCTCGACCGGGCCGAGGGCGCGCGCACGGTGTCCATCGTGGCGCACAGCATGGGCGGCATGGTGGCGCGGGTGCTGCTGGCCCGCGGGGGCGACTGGATGCGCCGGATGCGCATGAACCGGCTGGTGATGATCGGCACGCCGAACCAGGGCGCCGAGATCGCCGAGCACCTCGTGAACCTGTCCGGTCTCGACGGCCTGCTCGGCCCCGCCCTCACCCAGCTCCACCGCTCCAAGGCCCGGCGGCTGCCCACGCCGCCGATCCCGTTCGGCCTGATCGCGGGGGCCCGCGGCGATGGCCGGGGATGGAACCCGCTCCTCCCGGGCGACGACGACATGACGGTCACCGTCGACAGCGTGCACCTGCCCGGGTTCGAGGACGTGTGGATCGTGGAGGGCGCCATCCATTCGTTCATCCACCAGCGCCCCGACGTGGTGCGCGGTGTGGACCGCTACCTGAAGACCGGGCGATTCCGGGCCTGACGCAGAGGTGAGCTACTTCGTCGCGATGCGGATGCCGCCGTCCGGCCCGGTGGCCTCGAGCAGCACGAACGGCGGCGCGGTGGAGAGCTGCTCGAGCAGCGGTCCGCCCATGTCCAGGTCGAGCCCGTCGATGTCGATGGCGCCGGTGAGCTGGTCCTGGGCGAGCCCGAGGGTCATCGCGCCGCCCGACAGCGGCAGGTCGAGGTCGAGGCCGTTGCCGTCGGGTCCGCTCACCTTGAGCGAGAGCGCCGTGGCGGACTTGCCGCCGGCCTTCCGGTGCACCAGCCGCAGCGCCAGGGGGTCGCCGTCGTTGTCGAGGGTCACCGTGTGTTCCGCGCCGATCTTGCGGCTGCGGAGGTCGGTGGCCACAGCCACGAGGTCCACCTCACCGTCCGGGGTGTCCACCTTCGCCGCGCCCTCCGTCGCGAGCCAGTTGGCGGGCAGCTGCAGGGCGAGGCGGGTGCCGTCGGCGTCTACGTGGTCGATATGCATCCACAGGTCGCCGGCGAGGGCGGGCAGGGCGAGCAGTGCGATCAACATGGGCGGGTCCTCGGGTTCTGGCGACGGTACGCGCCAGAGGTTGCGGTATTGCCTGATCCAGGGTCACCCTCGGAGATGACCGTCGCGTGAATGCGGCGTGGAGCGTGGAGCGGACCCGGACCGCCAGGCGGCGCCCATCTGGATACACGCCGCTCATGCCGAACCTCGCCGACCGTGTCCCCGAATCCGGATTCACCAGCGATGACGACGCCCTCGAGGTGTTCATCGACTGGGTCATCGACAGCGGAATCACGCCATACCCCGCCCAGGAAGAGGCCTTCCTTGAGCTGTTCGGCGATCGGCACGTGCTGCTGAAGACGCCCACCGGCTCCGGCAAGTCGCTGGTGGGCGTGTGCCTGCACTTCCGGGCCTTCGCCCGGTCTGAGCGCAGTGTGTACACCGCTCCGATCAAGGCCCTGGTGTCGGAGAAGTTCTTCGCCCTGTGCGAGGTGTTCGGCGCCGAGAACGTGGGCCTCGCGACGGGGGATGGCTCGGTGAACCCCGACGCCTCGATCCTGTGCTGCACGGCCGAGGTGCTCGCCCAGCTGTCCCTGCGCCAGGGCGCCGACACGCCGTTCGCCGCCGTGGTGATGGACGAGTTCCACTACTACGCCGACCGGGACCGAGGCATGGCGTGGCAGGTGCCGCTGCTCACGATGCCCAATGCCCAGTTTCTGCTGATGAGCGCCACCCTCGGGTCCACCGTCGAGATCGAGCGCGACCTGGAGGAGCGCACCGGGCGCGAGGTGGCGGCGGTCACCAACGCCACCCGCCCCGTGCCGCTGCACTACGAATACAGCGAGGTGTCGCTGCTCTCCAAGCTGCACCACCTGGTCACCCGCGGCGACAGCCCGGTCTACGTGGTGTGCTTCACCCAGCGCGAGGCGGTGGACCTGGCGGCGTCGCTGCTCTCCACCGAGCAGGTGTCGAAGGACCACAAGAAGCGCATCGGCAAGGAGCTGAAGGGCTTCCGGTTCGATTCGCCGTTCGGGGCCACCCTCCGGCGCATGCTGCTGCACGGCGTGGGCGTGCACCATGCGGGCCTGCTCCCGAAGTACCGGTTGCTGGTGGAGAAGCTGTCCCAGCAGGGCCTGTTCGCCGTGATCTGTGGCACCGACACCCTGGGCGTTGGCATCAACGTGCCCATCCGCAGCGTGCTGTTCACCCAGCTGTGCAAATACGACGGCGAGAAGGTCGACATCCTCACGGTGCGCGACTTCCGCCAGATCTCGGGCCGGGCCGGGCGCAAGGGCTTCGACGACGAGGGCCGGGTGGTGGTGCAGGCGCCGGCCTGGATCATCGACAACGCCAAGGTGGAGGCGGCGGTCGCGTCGGGGAAGAAGAAGAAGAAGAAGGCCAAGGCGAAGCCCCCCACCCGTGGGTACAAGCACTGGGATCGGATCACGTTCGAGAAGATGACCACCGCCCCGTGCGAGACCCTGGAGAGCCGGTTCAAGGTGGACCATGCGCTGGTGCTGTCCCTGCTCCAGCGCGGCACCGAGCTCGACGTGGACGGCATGGCCGAGGTGCACGCGCTCATCGATGCGGCCCACCTCACGCGGCGGGAGCGTGAGGAGCTGCACACCGAGGCCGACCAGCGGCTCGAGCAGCTGATCGGTGCCGGCGTGGTGGAGCGGGAGAAGACGGCGGAGGGGCCCCGATACACGGTGTATGACGACCTGCAGGACGACTTCAGCCTGCACCATGCCCTGTCGCTGTTCCTGCTGCACGCCGTGCGCCAGCTGGACCCCACCGAGCCGAACCACCACCTCGACGTGCTCACCGTGGTGGAGTCGATCCTCGAGCATCCCGGCGTGGTTCTCCGCGCCCAGCGCCACCGCGAGCGGGGCCGGGTGGTGGCCGAGCTGAAGGCCGAGGGTGTGGAGTACGAGGAGCGGATGGAGGCGCTGGAGGAGGTGACCTGGCCGCGTCCGAAGGCGGAGTGGATCCAGGACACCTTCGAGCGGTACCGCGAGAAGCATCCGTGGCTGTCCGACACGCCGATCCGGGTGAAGGGCGTTGTGCGGGAGATGGTGGAGGAAGGGGCTGTGTTCTCGGCGTACGTGAAGGGTCTTGGGCTCGAGCGCGCCGAGGGGGTGCTGCTCCGGTATCTGTCGCAGGTGTACAAGACCCTGCTCCAGAACGTGCCCCTCGATGTGCAGACCGACGATGTTTGGGAGGTGATCGGCTACCTGCGGGCGATGTTGGCCCGGGTGGACGACAGCCTGCTCACCGAGTGGGAGGCCCTGGTGGACGGCAGCCCCGACGAGGCGCTGCCAGACCGCCCGGTGGACATCTCGGCCGACGCGAAGGTGTTCCGGGCGCGGGTGCGGGCCGAGCTGCACGCGGTGGTGCGGGCGCTGGCCCGGGCGGACTTCGACGAAGCCGCGGCGTCGATCCGCCAGGTCGAGGGGTCGGAGTTCACCGCGAACGACTTCGAGACCGCGCTGGAGCCGTTCCTCGCCGAGCATGGGCGGGTGGTGTTCGACGGGCGCGCGAAGCAGGCGTGGAACACGGTGATGGAGCCCGCGGGCGCCCACCGGTGGACCGTGCGGCAGGTGCTGGTGGGGCCGTGGCGGGACGAGCTGGAGGGGGAGGAGGAAGAAGAGCCGGCGGCGTGGTCGATCGATGGTCTGGTGGATTTGTCGGACGACACGAACCCGAGCGGGCCGGTGGTGCAGGTGTTGCGGATCGGGGAGTAGGGCTCGGGGGGATGGGAGGCGTAGGCAAGCGTTCCGCGCGCTGAGGCATTCCGATGGCCGAATGTCAGCTGTGCCATGCCGCGTGCCGACGAAGCAGACGTCCTCCGCGCCCGTTCCAGCGCCCGACGCGATCCGAGGGAGTACAGTCCCGGCGTGAGTAGCGAAGCACCCCATCGTCGATTCGTCGGCGCCATATTCGCGGCCGGGCTCGCCCTCCTGCTCGCACTCCTGCTCGCGCTAATGCTGCGGTCGTGTCTGCCGAGCGGCGGCCCCGAGGTGGCGCTGCCCGCGTCGGCTCCCGCCCAGCGATGAAGCCCCACCGCCGCGCGGCTCACCCGACTTGCCACCTTCAGGACCGGTGGAGTGCGAGGTGTCTTTGTCGCTGACCGGCATCGCGGTCACGGCCACCGAGGTGGACCCGAGCACCAACGAGCCCGCCTGGCCCCTCGATCTCGAGGTGGACGGACGCTGGATCCAGCTCCAGCCTCGATTCACGGACGGAGTCGGGGTGCTTCACGCGGACGGATACCGGCCGAGCGCCTTGGGCTGGGTCGAGGGAGCCTGCGTCGGGCTGATCGAGCTGGAGCGAGGACCGGTCTCGCGGGTCACCGGCGTAGTCCAGAACCCGGCGGATGCGGTGGGCGACACCTGGGTGAGCGGCTGCCAGGTCGGCGCGATGATCGAGTCCGACCGGAGCTTCGAGCTGTCCACCTCCGCCGAGGGCCCGTGCGAGCTCAGCATCTACCGGGTGTTCGGCACAACAGATCTGTTCGGGCCGAAGGTCGAGGTGCAGCTGACCCACGGCGAGGAGGTGCGCGTGAACCTGGTCGCGCCCGAGCTCCCGCTGGAGCCCGGGTGGAGCGTGATGGAGGTGGACGATGCGTTCAGGATCATGGGCGTCGCTCCAGGGTCTTCTGCGGAGCGCGCCGGGCTGGCGATGGGAGATCGCATCGTGGGCGTGGACGGGCTGGACGCGGCCGATCTGACGGAGGAGGCGCTCGAAGACCTCCCGGCTGCGCTCGAGGTGGAGCGGGACGGGGAGGTCCGTCGGGTGGTGGTGCGGCCGTTGTGAGGGCGGGTCGGCCGCGGTTGATGCGATCGCTATCCGGCAATGGCCTCGGCGCCGCCCGCCCCCACCGCTGTCAGAACACGACGCCGATCTGCAGCCCGCCGGGCGTGCCGATGCGCATGAGCAGGGCGACGTTCGGGCCGAAGTGGTACCGGGCGCCCAGGCCCAGCGCGAGCGCTGGATAGAGCCAGGCGCGGTTGTGGCCGTAAGGGTCGTTCCATCCGTCGCCGCCGAACTGCACATGCAGCGCAATGCCGGCCTCGGGGAACAGCGACCAGTCGCCCACGTAGAAGTTCCACTGCGCCAGCGCCATCGGGATGATGTACGCGTCGCCATACCCGCGCCACTGGTTGTGGGATCCGAAGAAGAACCCATCTGCGCCGACGCTCAGGGACAGCTCGTCTCGCACGTTGCCGTCGATGATCCCATTGGGCGCCAGTGGGAACTCGAACCGGGCGCCGAACCCGAGCGTGCCGTAGCGCTCGAAGGCGGCGTGCAGGTCGACCCGAACGTGGGGGTTGACCGTCTGTGGGCTCGATGAGGAGGCCTCCTGGGCGAGCGCCAGCGACGGCGACAGGAGACCGATGGCGAGGGCGAGGCAGGGGATGGTGCTCATGACGACTCCGGGTGCGTGACGGTCGACGCCAACCTCCGCGCACACCGCGCGGGGGCTGGTCGTCCGGTCCGCTTCCGCCGGTTCGACTGTTCGACTGTTCGACTGTTCGAGGAAGGTAGACACCATCCGCGCCGGGGGAACAAGAGTGCGGAGATATTCTACTTCAATACTAAAGTCTCGCTGGGGATGTGGGCGGGGCCCTGCCTGGGCTCATGGTGCGTGCGGAGAGGTCGCGGGTGGCGTGGAACAGGGCCCGCGAATCACAGCAACAAGCGCACCTCGATCCGCGCGATCAGCGGTCGCTGAATGCAACGCCTACAACCCGCGCCCGCGCTACCAGACGCCATGGACAGCTTCATCGACGGACTCACCCTCACCGAGCCGCTCGGCCTCGCCCTGGCCGAGCTCGGCATCGAGCGGCCTACGCCCGTGCAAGAGCAGGCCCTGGGGCCGATCCTCGCTGGTGAGCACGTGGTGCTCCACTCGGGCACGGGCACGGGGAAGACGCTCGCCTACCTGCTGCCGCTGCTCCAGCAGCTCCGCGACACCGATGCGCGGGTGGCGGTGATCGCGCCGGGGGCTGAGTTGGCGATGCAGGTGGTGCGGGTGGCGAACGCCGTGAAGGACCCCGACATCACCGTGGGCGGTGCGGTGTCGACGAGCAACCTCAAGCGGCAGCGAAAGCGGGTGACCCGGAGCACCCAGCTGGTGGTGGGCACGCCGGAGCGCATCGCGGACCTGCTCCAGCGAGGCACGCTCAAGGGGGTGCGCACGCTGGTGCTCGACGAGCTCGACCCGATCTTGGCGTCCCGCGCCGGGCCCACGCTCACAGCGCTGCTGTCCCGGTCCGAGCCGAAGTTTCAGCTGATCGTGGCCACGGCCACCCTGTCGCCGAGGTCGAACGCCTTCTTCGAGCAATTCCTCCCCAATGCCGTGCGGGTGGATGGGCCAGACGCCCCGCTGCGTGACAACATCGCCCACTGCACCGTGCGTGTGCCGCGGCGGACCGGTCGCGAGGTGGTGCTCGCGCGATTCCTTCGGGAGAACAAGTGTGAGCGCGCGATGGTGTTCGCGACGGACGCCCGGGTCCAGTCCCACCTGTACAGCTTCCTGACCGGCCACAACCTGTCGACGGCCACCCTGACCCGGCAGGGCACCAAGCAGCAGCGCCAGTCCGCCCTCGCGGCGTTCCGGCGGGGAGACGCCCGGGTGCTCCTGCTCACCGACGCCACGGCCCGCGGGCTCGACGTGCCCGACGTGGGCTGGGTGATCCACTACGATCTCCCGTCGTCGTCGCAGGCCTATGCCCACCGGGCCGGTCGCACCGGGCGGGCCGGTCTTCGGGGCTGGTCCATCGTGCTGGTCGACTCCACCGACGGCGAGGCGCTCCGCCGCGTGGAGCGGCGGATCGGGGTCCGGTTGTCGCCGTTCGAAGGGCGTTAGTCCCCGCAGTCCCCAGCTCAGACCGCTGTGGGTGCCGGTGGTCGATCCCGCCCATCCCCCACTCGGGTGATGTTCGTCGAGGAGCGACCGCCCCACCATGTGGAGCGGAGGGCCCCCCCATGATGCTCATGCTGATGCTGCTGGCCTGCTTCGGCAGCAAGAGTTCTGACGACCTGTACGACAGTGGCTTCTGGTCCGAGACCACCGGCGGTGGCGGTGGCAGCGGTGGCGGTGGCGGTGGTGGCGGCGGCGGCGGAGGTGGCGGCGCCACGACGCCGACGGGGAGCACAACCCCGACCCCGACGACCGAGCCGTGCTCCGACTACCGAATGATCCTCAACGGAGCGACCACCCGCGACCCGGCGGTGGTCAAGCTCGACCTCACGATCACCGACTGCGACGGGCGGTCGGTGTCTCTGACCGCCGACGACTTCGAGATCGAAGAGGACGGCGACCCGATCTCGATCTTCGAGTCGGACCTCTCCGTCGTGACCAGCGACCAGGAGTTCGCGCTCGGCACGCTGCTGATGCTCGACATGTCCGGCTCGATCGTCGACTCGGGGCAGCTGCCAGACCTCCAGGCGGCTGCGAACGAGTTTGTGCGCTCCCTGGAGAACAACCAGGAGGTGGCGATCTACACCTTCGACGGCCGCCGCGACCCGTCCCGGCTGATCGACTTCACGCCCAACCACCCGCTGAGTGGGCGGCCGGACCTCATCGACGCCATCGACAGCCTCACCTTCTACGAGGTGGTCGACACCTCGACGAACCTGAACGGCGCGGTGATCGAGGGCATCGACGTCATCGACGACTGGGCGAGCGATGCGTCGGCGTTCGTGGTCGCGGGCTCCCTCGCCGTGTTCACCGATGGGCGGGACCAGGCCGGCTACCACGAGGATGACGAGGCTGCCGAGGCCGCGCGGGTGACCGAGCACGCGGTGTACGCCATCGGGCTCGGCGGTGACGTGGACAGCGGCGCGCTGAACGCCATCGGCGACGACGGCGCGGTGATCGCCGACGACGTGAGCGAGCTGGGGGCGGCGTTCACCGAGGTGGCCGACAAGATCGAGGACCAGGCGAACAGCCAATACGTCGTGGCCTACTGCTCTCCGAGCCGGGCGGGCCAGCACTCCCTGGACCTGCGCATCGTCGGCTCCGACGATCGCGTAGAGTACTGCTTCGAGGCGGACGGGTTCGAAGGCGGGTGCGACACCGAGGACTTCACCGACCCCGGCGGCGTGGACCCGATCGACGAGTGTGCGCTCAACTCCGGCTGGCCCTGTCAGTGCGACGACGACACCTGCCGGGATGGCTCGGAGTGCGTCCGAATCGAGGGGCTCGACGACCGCAATGGCTACTGCGCCCCGGTGTGCGAGACCGACGACGACTGCGGGTGCCACAACTCGAGCGGCCAGGCGGACTGCAACGTGAATGGCAACGACGGTGAGGAGCTGTGCTCGCTGGGGTGCGAGGTGAGTGCGGAGTGTCCGGAGGGCATGAGCTGCCAGTTCGTCGGGGATGTCGGGCTCTGCTACCCGCAATCCGACTGGGACAAGAGCACGCAATGAGCGTTCGTCCCACGATGCGACTCATTGGGTGCGCAGCCGTGCTCGTGGGGTGTGCGCCGCGCCCGCCGAGCGCGGTCCAGCACCACTACACGGCCACCTGGGACGCGTCGGCTCCGCAACCGAATGCCGCAAAGGGGTATCGGACGGGGGACACCCTCGGTGAGGTGCTTGGAGCCGACCCACCCGTCGCCGTGCTCCCACCGCCGAGCTGCGCCTCGCCGGAGGCGTGCGCCACGCTCACGACCGCGGTGCGCGAGAGCCTGGACGCACAGGGCTGGACCGTGGTCGAGCTGTCGGATGATCCGATCATCCCGGCATTGGTTCGGGCGGCGGACGCCGGTGCCGAGGTGCTGTTCACCGTGGGCACGCTCGACACCGAGGATGCGAAGACGGCCGGGCCCCCCACATTCGGCTCAGAGCGGGACGGTGTGTACAGCCCGCTCACCCTGAAGCGCCCCGAGGCCGTCTTCGAGCGCTGCGCCAGCGTGGCCCCGCCAGCCAGCGC
>JBLFXJ010000066.1:0-27253 GCA_047609825.1 Myxococcota bacterium | reverse complement strand
GCCCACAGCGCCCGCTGCAGGTGTCGGCGCCAGGTCGGCCACAGCCCGTCCATCACCTCAGGCTCCACGCCCCGCTCCGCCGCCAGCACCGCCCGCCCCTCGGCCAGCGACCGCCCCTCCAGCACCAGCTCCACGAACCGGTGCTGCTCCGGCAGCAGGTGGATCACCGCGAGCCGGAAGTCCCGGCGCACGAGCAGCGTCTGGTGGGCACCGGGCAGCGGCAGCTCCGGGTCCGCGCCGGAGGTGGCCTGCCGGTAGTACGCACCCACAGAGAACCGCTGCGCGAACAGCTCGAGCACCGGCTGAAGCGGACCCTCCCACGCCGCCGGAGCGTGGGCGTCGAACAGCCGGTTCACGGCCACCTGGAAGGTGGCGAGCTCGATCATGAACTCCGGCCAGTCCTCGTCGGTATCAGGCCGGGTCTGGGCGAGGTAGGCCGGGAGCCGGTCGCCCAGATCGTTCAGCGTGGCGCTCGTGGACGGACAATCCTGGAGGTACTGATCAGCGAACGCCTGGAACAGCTCGGGCCCCAGCGCCTGGCGCAGCGCTGGGAACTGGGCCGCCATGCACTCCCGCAGGCGGGTGAGGTAGCTCCGCTGGTACAGGGCCAGGTGCTGCCGCGGGGTGAGCCGGCCGTTGCTGCGGATCAGCGACGCCACGGGGTCGGCCTGGAGCGCCGTGGGCAGCCGCCGCCATGCCTTCGGGTCGGCCAGCGGGTTCACTAGCACGGCCTGCATCCACTGCTGCAGCGCATCCAGTGACGGGCCGCTCATGTCGGGGTGTCCATCGTGACCGAGGGCACCAGGAACCCGACCGGGTTCGACACCGCATCGCCGGTGGCAGGCACCGCTCCACGGGTCTGGGCCGCGGCACCCATGTGACGCCGCGCCTCCAGGATCTCGGCATGCAGCCTCTCGAACGGCGGGGTGTCGCCGTCCCACTCCACCATCGCCGCCACCCCGCCGGTGCGCCGCCAGGCGAGGTTGAACAGCGCCCACACGGGATCGATGACCGGCCCATCGTGGGTGTCGATGCGCACCCCATCGAGCTCACGGTGCCCTGCCAGGTGGAGCTGGACGATGCGGTCATGGGGCAGCGCTTCGATGTACGCCACCGGGTCGAAGCCATGGTTCGAGGCCGACACGAACACGTTGTTCACGTCGAGCAGGAGCTGGCAGCCGGTGCGCTCACACAGCGCCGCGAGGAACTCCCACTCGGGCACTGTGGAGTGGCAGAACTCCAGGTATGAGCTCGGGTTTTCCAGAACCAACGGGCGGCCCAACACCTCCTGCACGGCGTGCACCCGGGCCGCCACATGATCCAGCGTCTCCTCGGTGAGCAGCATGGGCAGCAGGTCGTGGGTGTTCACCCCGCCCACGTCGGTCCAACACAGGTGGTCGCTCACCCACAGCGGCTGGAGCTCGTCCGCCAGCGCCTTGAGCCGATGCAGGTAGTCGCGGTCCAGCGGGGCGGTGCTCCCGATGCTCATCGACACGCCGTGCATCACCAGCGGGTAGTGCTCGGCCACCCGCCGCACCACCTGCCGGGGGCGACCGCCCGAGTGCATGAAGTTCTCAGAGATGATCTCGAAGAACCCCACATCGGGCCGGTGCTCCAGGATGTGGTCGAAGTGCACGCTGCCCAGGCCGAGGCCCAGGCGCGGATCGCTCATCCCTCCTCGTCTGCGCAGCCGCACTCCGCCAGGGTCTCGGGCATCGCCCGCCGGCTGTTCCGGCACAGGGCCTGGGCGCTGTCGTTCGGGTCGTTGAACCCGAACGAGCAGTACTTGTCGCCGCTGCTCCCGCAGGAATCGGAGCCGTCGGCGCTCGCCTTGATCAGCCACGCCTGAGGCGGCCCGCACGGGAATGGCGAGGGGCCGACGGTGCGACGGGACCGCTCCATACGGCCCTCGAACAGCTTGCGCGCGAGCAACCACACGCTCTTGTGGACGTTTCCACCGAGGGTGCCGAACCGCTCGGCGCGCACCGCCATGCGTGTGCCGGCCCCGCCGTTCACGCCCCCTGGAGCGCCTCTGCCACCCGCGCTCGGAGGATGGGCAGGAACTCCTCGTCGAACCAAGGATTCTTCCGCCGCCAGATCCGGCTGCGCCAGCTCGGGTGAGGCAGCGGCAGCACCGCGGGCAGCCAGTCTGCGCCGGCCTGCACTGTAGCTGTGAGGGTACGCCGCCGATCGGGCAGGTAGGCGGCCTGAGCGTAAGTGCCCACCAGCAGGGTGAGCGTGATCCCGGGGAGCGCTGCGAGCAGGGGGCCGTGCCACTGGGGTGCGCACTCCTTGCGCGGGGGCAGGTCGCCACTCGCCCCCTTGCCCGGGTAGCAGAAGCCCATCGGCACGACGGCGAACCGCTCGGGATCATCGAACGTAGCGCGGCCCACCCCGAGCCAGTCCACCAGGTTCTCGCCGGAGGGATCGTCCCACGGCACACCCGAGGCATGCACCTTCGAGCCCGGAGCCTGGCCGATCACCGCGATGCGGGCGCCGCGAGCCGCGCGCACCACCGGCCTCGGCCCATGGGGAAGCGGGCAGGTGGTGCATCCACGGATGCGGGCCAGCAGCGGCTCGAGTTCACTCACGCTCACCTCCCCGCCGCAGGCGACGCTACTCCTCCGACGCCGACCGCTGCGCCCGTCGGGCCGCCCGCAGCTTGTTCTGCGCCCGGCGACGCTCCACCCGCCGCTCGTCGGCCAGATACAGCCGCTCCACCTTGGCCCGGGCCCATGGCGTCTTCCGGAGGAACTTCAGGCTCGACGACACGCTGGGCTCGCGGGTGAAGCAGCGCAGCGGGATCTGCTCGGCCAGCCCCTCCCAGCCACGGGAGGCGACCAGGGTCTCGAGCAGCGCCTTGAGGGTGACCCCATGCAGCGGGTCGTTGGGGTGGTCCTGTGCCATGACCGCTGTCTACCCCGTCGCCGACCGGTCGCCCGCCCGCGTCGAGCACAGGGCGCTCCGCGCGATCCGGCTGGGAGATCCCGACGCCTGTGCCGGCGCTCCGGACCACAGGGGAGCGCTTGACGGAGTGTGGCGCATCCGGCATGGTCACCCACATTATAGAGTAGCTACCTCGAATATTACAATCCAGACGACGGCGCTTTGGTACGCCGGACGGGGCCCTGACCCGCCAGTTCGAACTTTGCCCCTTCACATCCAACGGGCGTTCCAGGATGCTGCGTCCGTTGGACCCCGCCAGAACGGCCCCGCAGAGGAGCAGACCATGTCGCGCGTCAGACCCACACTCCCCCAAGATGACCCGAACCCGAAGGGTCGCGAGCGGTTGTTGACCAAGGCCCGCAACACCTGGCGGTACAACTTCGAGACACTCCCGCCGCTCGCCTCAACCGACGGGTTGCCCGACGAAGACAAGGTGTCGGCCAAGTGGACCGCCCGCGCCGGGGTGGTCGCCGCGAGGGTGGGCCTGAACAGCGTCAAAGTGCGCGCCGCGTTCGCCGACAGCGGGGGTCTGGAAGCCGCCGAAGAGGAGCCCGAGGCGATCCGCGTCGACCGCTCCAAGCACGAGTCGATGCTCGAGGCCGCCGAAGACATGCTCGAGGCCCACACCGGTGGCGGAGGGCTCGAGAGCGCAGGAACGCCGCCTGACGCGGACGAGCTGCAGGGCGATGTCGAGCAGCGGATCAACGAGATCCTCGGCGGCGGACTGCACGTCACCGAGACCGAGCCCGAGGGCCTCGAGGGCCTGCGGGAGTTCATCGACGGTCCCAACGGGCGCCCGTCGTCGCCGGATGAGTACACCAAGCTGTTCCAGGCGGTGCCCGTGCCCCTCGTGGCGGCGTCGTGGTCGGATGACAAGGTGTTCACATGGGAGCGCATCGCTGGGCCGAACGCCCGGTACATCCAGGGCGTCTCCACGCTGCCCGAAAACTTCCCCCTCGGCACCGACACCTACGCCAAAGTGATGGTTGATCCAGATGATTCACTGACCCTCGCCGGCGGTGAGGGGCGGCTGTTCATCTCCGACTACGCCCTGGTCTCCGAGGTGCTGAAGCCGAGCAACACCGACGGCGTGAAGAAGTACATCAGCGGCGCCATCGCCCTGTTCGCGGTGCCCCGCGGTGGCGGCGAGCTGCGGCCTGTCGGCATCCAGTGCGCGCAAACGCCGTCGGCCGACAACCCCATCCTCACGCCGCTGGACGGCGACGCCTGGCAGCTCGCCAAGGGCGTGATGCAGGTGGCCGACGCCAACTACCACGAGATCATCACGCACCTGGCCCGCACCCACCTGTTCACCGAGGTGAGCCTGCTCGCCACGCGCCGGTACCTGTGCGCCGACCGCCACCCGATCTGGCTGCTCCTCGTGCCCCACTACGAGGGCACCGTGTTCATGAACTACAGCGCCCGCGGCTCGCTGATCGCCCCCGGCGGCGCCATCGACAGGATCTTCGCCGGCGAGATCTACTCCTCACAGGCGCTCGCGGTGGCCGGCCTGAAGAACTACGACTTCAAGGCCCACGTGTTCCCGCGCCTGATGAAGTCGCGGAAGAACACCGCGATCACGAACTACCCGTACCGGGACGACGCCACCCTGATCTGGGAGGCGATCCATTCCTGGGTCACCTCGTACGTGAACCTGTACTACGCAGACGATGCCGCGGTCACCGCCGACAGCGAGCTGCAGGCCTGGGCGGGCAAGCTGCAGGAGCCCCTGGAAGCCGGCGGCCTGCCCGGATTCCCGGAGATCACCACGCGGAAGGGCCTCGCAGAGGCACTGTCGCACATCATCTTCGTGCCCAGCGCGCAGCACGCCGCGGTGAACTTCCCGCAGCGCACCGACATGACCTGGCCGCCCCTGTACTCGGGTGCGGGCTGGCGTCCGGCCCCCGGCACCGAGTCCATCGACGACGCCGACCGGCTCGACTTCATGCCGCCGCTGGAGCTCGCCGACGCGCAGGTCCAGGTGCTGGAGCTGCTCGGCGGCGTATACCACACCCCGCTGGGCACCTATGAATCGAACAGCTTCAGCCTGCTCGCTGGCGGCTACCCGCAGTGGTTCGAGGACCCGCGGGTCACCGGCGACCTGCTGCCTCGGTTCACCGCGGCGCTCAAGGGCATCGAGACCACGATCAACGGGCGCAACCCGGGGCGTCTGTTCCCGTATGAGCACCTGCTCCCGTCGCGGATCCCGATGAGCATCAACATCTGATGCGGCCGGCGGCGCGTCAGCCCGAGTGCTGACGCGCTGCCCGCCACAGCGCCACGACCACGGCCAGGGCGACCACCCCGCCGACCACGACCGCGTAGCTCCGCACGAGAGCGTCGAGCCGGTCCACCTGGCTGCCCAGGCCCCAGCCCACGCCGAACAACAGCGTGTTCCACGCCACCGCGCTCACCGTGGACCACAGCAACACGACGGACCAGCGCAGCCCCACCACGCCGGCGGCGACGAAGAACAGGCCGCGAACACCAGGGACGAACCGGTTGAGCGCGAGGTACGCCGCGCCATGGGTCTCGAACCCCGACACCAGCCGGTCCACCGCCGCGCGCTGAGCCGGGCTCAGCCGGTCCAGACGCGGCGCCGCCCACCGCCCGGCCGCCGTGGCCACAGCGCTGCCTGCCACCGCCCCCAGGGTCACCGCGATGAATGCGGGCGCGGGGTGCCAGCCCAGGGCGCCGGTGAGAGCCGCGCCCGCGACCACCACCGTGTCGCCCGGAAACGGAGGAAACACGTACTCGAGGAACGCCCCGCCGAACAGCAGCGCCCACGCCACGCCCGGGGGAGCGGTGGCGAGCAGAGCGAGCCAGTCGGCCGCGCGCAGCCTACTGCCCCACGTCGGCCCACGCCGGATCATCGTCGAGGAACGCCGTCATCCACGATGCGACGCCAACTCCGTCCACCGTCGTCGTCTCCAGGCCGCCGAGGAAGTCGGTGAGGAAGGACAGGTCATCCGCGTCCCCCTCGACGAACCCCGACGGGTCGCCGAGCAGGGTGGTGTGCACGGTGCCGGGCAGCAAGTAGCGGTGGAATCGCTCGGGCTCGGCCTCGCCTACGGCGTCGAGCTGGGTGGTGAGCCAGCCGTGGAACAGGGGGCCGGTGGTGGACAGGTAGACCGAGCTGATCACGAAGTCCTCGGTGGCGGAGAACGCGGCCACCCGGAGCTGCGGGTCCTGCGCCAGCTGCCACCCGATCAGCGGCGTGAGGTGGCCCTGGGCGATGAGCTCGGGCTCGGACGCGGGCAGCAGGTCAGTGCCGCCGAGCTCCTCCACGATGCCACCGATGAAGCTTGGCTCCCCGTCGCGGCCGAGGCCCACGCCGGCGTCATTGAACACATACAGCGGGGTGTCGGGCCAGAGCAGGCGTACCAGCACCGTTCCTGGCAGCGTGCCGTACCCGCCGCCGCTGCTGCCCGCGAGCAGGATGCGCCGTGGGGTCGGGAACGTGGCGTGGGCCAGGTCGAGGGACGCGGAGAGGTTCGCCAGGCCCGCGTGGAACCGGTCGAGCTCGCCGTCGCCGTCGTCATCGTGGACCGCATCCCCACCGAACAGAGAGCCATCGCAGTACGGCAGGTACACCACGTCCCAGTCCCGCACCGGGTTCGCCGCCAGGTCCGGATCCAGCACGTCGAGCGGCGGGATGCCCGGTGCGGCCGACTCGATGGCCAGGCAGAACCCCGAGTAGCACATGCCGCCGCCCTGGAGGAACAGCAGCAGGTCGCCATGACCCCGGTCGCGGATGGCCGTGCGGTACGGCGCGCCGCGGAGGCACATCGGCCCGTCGGCCACCGCGAACGTGTGGGTGACCACGCCGTCGGCGTCGGTGCTCTCCGATTCCGACTGGGACGTGCCCAGGTAGCGATCGATGCCCTGGTCGACGAGCTCGGCGTAGGGACCAGCGTCTTCGTCAGAGCGGGACTTTGGCTCGGTGCTGGCGCAGGCCACCAGGACGAGCGCGACCAGGACGGACAGCGGCGCGGTGGTGGAACTGGCATCGCGTCGCACAGGCGCCTCGCGGTCGGTGTGCGGAGGGTAATGCCCTCGGCGATGGGGAACACCACGCGCAGTGTGAAGTGAGGTTCACAGCCAACAGTTGATGTAACACCCTGCGTCCCGACCCCGTCGGGGTAGCCCTTGCCAGGTTGGCGGCGCTCGGAGCGCGCGCGCCGCCGACCAGCCGCGTGAAGCAAGGTTCACCGCCAATAGTTGATGTAACACCCTGCGTCCTGACCCCGTCAGGGGAGCCTGTGTTCTGCAGGCCACCACAGCCTCGCCCAGCCACAGCCCGTCCAGTGGCGCCGGAACCGCCACCAGCCTCGGCCCAATCACCGCCGCCCGAACCCACTCCCACCCACCCAGACTGGCCACCCCAATCCGTCGCCCGGACCTACGCGAACGAAGGGGCCGCGCAAGCGGGGGGGACCCCAGACGCCGCCAGCAGGGGACTCCGGCGCCAGTGGACTCCGTCCGCTGGCGCCGGAGTCCGCGATGCCGCGTATGGGGGGGACCCGCGCCAGCAGGCACCGGCTCTCCCCGACTCCGTCGGAACCACGATCCACTGCCAACCACAGACCCCAGCGCAACCCGCCACCGCCCGAACCCCGATCCACCGGCAACAAGCCCACCCCGGCTCTCACCCGCGCCTCACCGACGCCATCCGAGCCCAAGATCCACCGGCAACCCACCAGAGCCCGAACCGCCCAATCAGAACTCGAGCACGATCCCGACCCGCGCCGGCGTAGACCGCTCATCGCCATGGTCCAACCGATACGGGGGATTCGACAGCACGCCGAGCACGCAGGTGCGCTCCGCCCGCGACAGCGCCGCCGACCGAAGCATCGGCTCCAGCACATGATCCGACGACACGCCCGAGCCCGGCTCCACCGACGCCGTCCACCGGATCTGCCCCGGCCGGGCCACACCCACGAAGCACTCCGCCAGCCGAGGGCTACGGGCCGCCACCTGCATCCGGAACGCCCCAATCCACGGCAGCGGCTGAGGGGCCGGCGCCTCGAACGCCGGGCGCGGAACCATGTCCAGCCGTGGCGCGGGTGCGAGCGGGACCTCCACCGGTGCCGCGGTCGCCCCCCCCGACGCCGCGCCATCCACCGGCAGCTCCACGACCTCCTCGACCGGCGCGTCACAGTCCGGCACCAGGCACAGCAGCAGCGGGAGCAACAGCAGCAACAGCCACCACCGCCGCCGCCGCTCGGTCTTCGTCGACCGGCCGCGCGCCGACCGCTTCGCCCGCAGTGCCGCGAGCCGCCGCTGCGCCTGGGCCCGACGGCTCATCCCTCGATGTCCCAGCCGAAGACCAGCGCTCCGTCTTCCTCCCACTCCACCGGCACCAGATCCAGCGGAGAGAACGCCGACGGCGCCGCCACATCGGGGGCGCGGAACGGCCACGGCAGCGGGTCGGCCGGCGCGAGCCGCACGCTGCCCGCGAACACCTCTGCGGACGGCCCGAGAGACCGCGCCTGGTCCCGCGCGCTCGCCCCCTCCCCGAGCTCGCCCAGACCCTCCAGGATCGCCTGGCTCCGCCGCAGCACCTCCGTCGCCGTGCGGCCCTGTCGCCCCGACGCCACCACCAGCGGCTCAACCAGCCCCCGCACCCGGATCAGGGTCGGCACATGGGCCGCGCGCACGTCCGCATCCTCGCGCTCGAGCCGCTCCAGCAGCTGGTCGAGGAACCGCAAGGTCTCGCTCGGGCCGTCCACCAGCCCCCGTCCGATCCTGTGTATGAACCCTGTGATGTCGCCGACAGCCAACGGGTCCAGCAGCGCGATCCGGCGCACCAGGGCCCCGCGCCCCAGCTGGTTCCGCTGCCCGCGCCGGAACGACTCCACATCGGCCCGCAGCGCAGCGCTCCACATCAGATCTTCCAGGAGCAAGCCGTATTCCTGCCGCGGCACCAGCTCCTGCAGCGTGATGAGCAGCGTGTCCGACACCTCGTACTGGGACGCCACGTACGACAGCCAGCGCAGGCTCAGGCTGTACACCTCATCCCCCGCCGCCGATTCGGACGCCGCACCCAACGCATACGCGAACGAGCGCAGCGCCCCGGGCAGGTCGCCATGCTCCAGGTGACGCACCCCCCGGTGCAGCGCCACCACACCCCGCTCCCGAAACCCGCTGTCCCGGTCGAGGGCCAGCAGCCGCTGTCCCCGCTCCCCCGACCAGATCGGCTCCTGCCGCGCCGGATCCATGCCGCGGTGGCCGATCCAGTCCTGCACCCCGGCCCCGTCGCCAGCGTCGATCAGCGCATCGATCACGCCGAGCGCCACCCCATCCAGTGCGGCCGGGTCTCCGCCATACCGACCGGCACTCGTGTACAGGAACTGCCGCCGCTCGGGCGAGATCGCCATCCACTCGTCCACCGACCAGCGCACGCTGTCCCGGAGGATCCGAGCCGGCTCCGAATCGTCGTCGAACGCATACGGGCCCACGTCCGCCGACATCGCCGCCACCGACGACCGGCCGAGGCCCACCTGCTTGCCGCGCCGTCCCCGCTCCCGGGCCTTCTGCCGCGCCTCCCGCTCGGCGAATGCGGCGAGCTGCAGGTACAGGTCGAACAGCCGCGCATCGATAGCCGCGCGTCCCCGCACCCGCTCCGACAGGGTCTCCTTGCCACGCTCGAGGAGGAACACGAGCAACCGCGCCGCCACCGCCGAATCTGAGAGCCGCGCGTTGAGCGGCTCGCCGGCCGCGAGCATCACCAGCCGCGGTCGCACGCAGGCCCCGCGGAACAGGTCCACCGTGCCGAGCTCCGCCGACCCCAGCACATCGCCGATGGACACCAGGCGCTGCTGCCGACCCACCTCGAACGCCTCGAACGGCCTCGGTGGCTTGTCCCGCCTCCGGCGCGAGCGGTTGCGCACCACCCAGTTGTGGAACGCCAGCGGCCACAGCCCAGCGCCATCTTCGTCGGTGGGGTGCCCGTCGGGACACACCCCCAGCTCGCCGAGCGCCGCCCAGGTCACCGAGCCAAAGTCGGCATCGTGCGGCGACACCCGGCCGGTCTGGTCCTCCAGGGCGTTGCGGAGCAGCCACAGCCGGGTGGCCTCCAGCGGCGCGCCCTCGCGCAGCGCCATCCGCGCGTTGTAGTACACCAGCGTGTGGTCACTGGGCTCCGCCGCGAGCGCCCAGCAGCAGGCGAGCAGGGCGAGCATCAGAACGCCACCCCCACCGCCAGCGACAGGTCCACCTGCATGATCAGCTGCGACCCGACCGCCGGCGCGAGCAGGGGCACCGAGAACAGCATGCGGGGGGACACGAACAGGCCCTGCTCGAAGTACAGGTCATTACCGAGGCCTGCCATGATGCCGTACCGCAGGCGGTCCACCTCCATCGCGTCGAGGCGCGCGCCTTCGAGGTTCCGGATCTCGATGTCGGTGAGCCCCGGGTTGAGGATGGCGCCGAACACCTGGCCCGGCGTCATGCCGCCCCAACCGGAGGGGTACAGGCTGTACCGCACCCCAACATAGGCGTTGACCACCAGCTGGACCGCCGGAAACACGCGGGGGGAGGCGGTGACCACGCCCTCGGCGAGGGGCAGACCGACCAGCACGTCGAGCTCCATCCGGTCCGGGCGCCCCGGCTGCCGGTACGGGGTGAGGGCGAGCAGCCGGCTGCTCTGGGTGTTCCACACCTCGACCCCCGACAGGCCCAGCTCCACGATCGTCTTGCGCGTGGGCAAGCGCACCACCGCCCCGGCCCGCAGCGTGTTGAAGTTGTTCAGCTCGACCAGGAAGCTCCCGGTGGCGGCCACCTGCACCTTCGTACGGCGCCAGTTGAACGCGACCGGGCTGGAGGCCGTGCCGATGGTGCGGTCGACCAGCATGTCGAACCGCACCCGGTGCTCCGACAGGGGGTCCTCCGGCGGCGGCTCGGCCTCCTGCGCCCACGCCGGAGCCGCCCCGACCACGAGCAGCGCGACCAGCCTATGGATCACGAGGAAACCCCGAATCGCCCGGCGCCGGGAAGTCCGGCACGTAGCAGGCATGGGCGTAGGACTCCCGGAACGGGGCGCCGATCTGGTACACGCCGGCCCCGTCGAAGGTGGGGTGGTCGCAGAACCGCCGGCACTGTTTGAGCTCCCGGTTCAGCGAGAACTCCTCCTCGAGCCAGGTGGCGGCGCCGTAGAACGTCTCTTCGGGGCTGCCGAATCCGAACGGCACGGTGAACCCGAGCGCTGTGACCGAGGCCGCCACCCGCGCCTCGTACTCGAGCCGGAGCAGGAACGGGAAGTCCCAGAACACACCCACCTCGTAGGTGTCCTCCCCCACGAAGTTGTGCCAGTCGGGGAGGGCGGACACTGGCAGCAGCCCGGTCTCGGCCACCGCACACACATCCTCCGGCAGCCAACCTTGGCGACAGCCCACGGCCACCAGCCGTGCCACCGCCGGTCGCTGCATCAGGGTGGACCGCACGACAAATGGGTCCGGCTCGTCCTGCACGCAGTGGGAGAACGCATCATCCGGGTCGGCGGTGATCACCTCGCCGTTGAGGAAGGTGACCACGCCGAACTCCCCGAGGTCCACATGGTCGGAGGTGGTGGCGAACTCGGGCACCCGGTAGGTCAGAGCGAGCATCTCGCCGGCCTGGCGCTTGTTGAAGTCGGCGATGAACTCCAAGTATTGGTCGCGGCCGGGGAGGATGGGCAGGAACCCGAAGCTGAACGGGCCGAGGTCGAGCTCGGGCTCATCGGGCAGGGTGGGGCAGCTGCGGGCCGAGGCGTTGGGCAGCTCATCCAGCGCCAGGTTCGCAGGACACCACAGGGTGACCGGCACCAGCGCGTCGAGGCCCAGGTCGTGGGTGCTGCTGTCGAACACGAACGCGCCGGCCAGGCGAGGCGTGCTGCGATGGCGCTCGCCGGGGACCACCTGGGCCAGCGCCTCCTCCACCAGGTCCGCCAGCCCGGGTTCGTCCTGGTGCAGCCCGATGACCAGCACCATGTCATTGCCCCGCACCCGCTCCGCCTCCACCGCGTCGCGCAGGTCCACCACCAGCCCATCGAGGAATCCCGGAGCCGTCCAGTCGTCGGTGCAGGTGGTGCGCAGTCCGTCCAACTCCAGCCGCTGGCGCTGCATCGCCTCGTGATCGGCGGAGATCTCCCGATCACAGGGGGCGAGGAAGAACGGCACCGCCGTGCCATCGTGCACCGGGCTGCGCAGCTTGGGAAACGCCGATGACACCTCGGGATTCCGGCGCGCGACGGCCCCGGTGGTGAGCGTCCCGATGGCATCGGTGACCGTGGCCTCGGCACACAGGACCGGCGAGCCCGAGGCCTCTACCGGCACGGGCACGGGGTGGAACAGCGCCCGCTCGCTGGTGCCGATCAGAGGCAGATCGGTGGGCTGCAGGCCGTCGGGACAGGCGCCGCCATAGCCGTAGGGGTTGTTCGCGAACCGGAACTCCGGCGGCGTACCGTACCCGGTGTTCGCCACGGAGAACTCCCGCCGCAGGCCGAGCCGCGACGCCGCCTCGTTCCGGAGCGTGGGGAACAGGTGCCGGGAGCGCCACTGCACATAGGTGTTCGTCTCGTCGAACACCCCATACACCAGCAGGCTCCGGTGGCTGTGCGCAGCGCCCGGGCCCACCACGTTGAACACCGTGCGCGGC
This sequence comes from Myxococcota bacterium, assembly GCA_047609825.1. Classification (GTDB taxonomy): domain Bacteria; phylum Myxococcota_A; class UBA796; order UBA796. Next base: position 14,671 of record JBLFXJ010000066.1, on the reverse strand, counting down.
TCGAGCGCCAGCTCTCCATCTTCGTGGTACCGCAGCCGCACCTCGACATTCCGCGGCTCGAGCGCCACGGCGAGGCTGGTGCTGCCGCACAGGGTGTTCGGGCCACAGTCCACCGGCACGTGCAGGTGCACGGTGTCGACCGCATCCACCCGGGCCCACCCGTGCCGCTCGGCGTCGGTCTCGTACCGCACCTCGATCACGCTGGGGTCGCCCAGGCCCTGCTCCGCCTCGACCTCCCAGAACACGAACAGGGTCTGCTCTTCGGCGAACCACGCCGCATCCGCGATGAGGAACCCGGCGTTGACGTCGGAGATCGGGACCTTGCCACAGGCCATCGCCACCAGCGCCAGCGCCGCCGCCCTCATCCCGCGGCCTCCGTTTGCCCGAGCACATCCTCGAATCGGATCCCGGCGCGGGCCAGCTGCGCATGGAACCCGGCCGCCAGCGCCGCCCGACCGCGCTCGGCGAGGGCGAGCTGCTCCGTGCGGGAGCGGAACACCGACGAGGCGCGCACCGCGCTCTGGACCGAGCCCGGCAGGCCCGTGACCAGCCGCGTGCGGCTGTTCGCCTCGACCAGGGAGAGCCAGGCCGCCAGTGCCGCCACGTCCACCTGGAGCGCGAGGTCGGCCCACGCCTCGGTCGGCAGCGCAAACAGAAAGTCTGACGAGAGGATCCCGCGGGTCCAGTCCGGCAGGCTGCCGTGTGAGCGGTCGAGCGCATCGCGGAACAGCGCCGCCCGCGCCGGCCCGGGCACACCCTCGAGCAGCACCGACAGCGGGCCGACGGCGTCGAAGGTGGGACCGCGATCGGTGACGCCCTCCGGCAGGGTCCACTCCGGCGGAGCCCCGCCCGCCCGGAGCGTGGTGAGCAGGGCGAACAGGTTGGCCGTCTCGTCGGGGTCCATCCGGTCGGAGCGCAGCAGCATCTCGGCGAGCTGGGCCAGCCTCCCGGGCCCCACCAGCCGCAGCATCTCGAACCGCGTGCCGGCCGGAGCGAGCGCATACACCAGCGCCGCGGGCCGGGGCGGGAGCTGCTCCACCAGCTCGGCCAGCCCGGCGGCGCCGAAGTCCTCTCGCAGGGACCGCACGATCTGCGCGTCCGCCTGCGACGCCACCGAGGCCGCCAGCGCATGCCGGTTCAGCGCGCGGAAGAACGCTGCGTCATCGGGGAGCTCGTCCAGGTCCGCCGACTTCAGGTACTCCGCCAGCGCGAGCTTCTCCGACGCCACGTCGCCGCCCGCGGGGAACGCCTTGGGCAAGGTGTCGGGGAACCGGAGCATCGCCTTCGCCAGCAGGGGCAGCTCGCCAGCCCGGAGCAGCTCGCGCACCAGGGCCTGGACCTCCAGATCCGGAGCGGTCGGGTCCATGGCGGCCAGGCGCTCGGACCACGCCGCGTGCTGAGCAGCCACGAAGGCACCATCCGCATCCTCGGCGTCTGCGGGGGGCTCCGGCTCACCGGCCCCGCCCTCGAGCTCGGCGAGGAGCAGCTGGTCTTCGACGGATGGCTGGCCAACGCGGCGGAACGCCCAGATCAGCACCGTGCCCGCGACGGTGAGCAGGCCGAGGCCGATCATCCACCACAGGTGGGGCAGCAGCGCCTCCCACAGCTCCCGGGTCTCCGAGCGCGGCGGCGGCGGCGGGGGCTCGGGCGCGGCCTCGGGCGGGTCGGTGTCGACCTCGGGCGCGGGCGCCTCGCGGAGGTACGCGGGAATCGTGCTGAGCGGCTGGTGCGACACGCTCACCGCGACCCAGCCGGAGGACAGCTTGATGCCCAGCCGCCGACCCAGCGCCGCCACATCCTCGCCCTCGATGTCGGCCTCGTGCGCGAACGCACACCGCGCCCGGGTGAGGTGCGCCTGGGACTGCTCCGGCTGGGGCGCCGGATCGAACCCGAGCCCGGGCATCGACACCGCCGGCGCCCGGTCTGCCACTGTGTGGTCCACGTAGACGCAGCCCTTGGGATAGCAGCGCTCCGACGCGCAGTCCTGGGCCAGCGCCAGCTCGAACCGGTTCTCGAGCAGCGCCACCTCGGAGAGCACCGAGGGCGGGATGCGCCGGTCCGGCGGCCCGGACTGAGCGAGCGCCACGGCACCGAGCCACATGAGCGTGTGAAGGGCCGCCATCAGTAGATCTTCACGATGACGCGACGATGCCGAGCGAGCCGCTCCGACTCCGACAGGCCCTCGAGCTCCGACTCCGGGAGCGCCACCGTGTCGGCGTAGCCCTCGACCCGGATCTGGTCCTCGCCCACCCCCACGGCCGACAGCCGCGTGCGCACGGCGTTCGCCCGGTCGGTCGACAGGTGCCAGTTGGTGCGACCGTTGCCATCACCGAACGGCGTGGAGTCCGTGTGCCCCTCGACCGCGAACGCGTACCGATCGCCATACGGCACCAGCGTCTTCAGCATTCCGCTCAACACGTCCTCCTGTTCGGGGCGAACCACAGCGCTCCCGGAGTCGAACACGAGCCCGGAGTTCAGGGACAGCTTCAGGCCCTCGTCGGTCAGGTCGGTGCGCACCATGTCCTGCAGCCCCTGGGCCTCGATGCGCGCGTCGATCTCGCCCTGGATCGACGCCAGGCTCGCCGGCGCCTCTTCGCCCGACAGCTCGGACGCGATCTGCTGCATCCGAGTGCGACTGATCTCGGACGCCCCGAGGAGCATCGCGAAGAACACCAGCAAGTTGGTGATCAGGTCGGCGTACGACAGCAGCCAGCCCTCTTCGTTGTGGATGATGCGTCGCTCCACCCGCCTACCTCCCCGCGGCCGCAGAGCGCGCGATGAGCTCGCCGACGCTCTGCTCGCACCGCACGAGGGCGCCGAGGCGCTCGTCCAGCAAGGTGCGGAGATAGTGCCCGATGGGGCCCGCCACGCCCGCGCCGAAGGCCACGCCATACAGCGTGGCGAGGAGCGCCAGCGAGATGGCGGCGCCCATGTTCGTGTCTTCGCCCAGGGTGCGGAACAGCTGGATCATGCCCGTGATGGTGCCCACCATCCCGAACGACGGCGCCAGCTTGGCGAGCAGCTCCCAGTTCGAGATCGCAGGCTGCCACCTGGACAACGCCGCGTGTCGGAGCTCGGTGAACGCCGCCCGGGTGGCCTCGTCCGGCGCCCGGTCGAGCACCAGCGCGAGCATGCGGCCGATGGCGGGGAACCGGCTGTTCTCCGCGTGCTCCACCGCCTGGGCCCGCCGCCCGTCGAGCCACAGCTCCATCAGCTGCGCCCGATCCGCCTCGAGCGCCCGGTTTGCCGGATCGAGCGTGCCGAGGCCGGGCACCAACTCCCGGAGGCAGGCCAGGGTGCGCAGGCTGGTGAGCGCGCTGGACGAGATGAGCACCGCGGCCAGCGAGCCGCCGAACACCATCACCGCCGCGTGGCCGTCGAAGGCCGAGATCGTGGTGTCGGTGCGCTCGGCGAAGCCGAAGGTCACGACGCCCAGCAACAGGATCAGTCCAAGGATCTGCACGTCATGGCTCCTACGGGGTCTCTTCGCGCTGCAGCTCGTCGAGCTTCCGCCGGACCACGGGGTCCGACTCGATCTCCTCCACCGCCTCGTACACCTCGATCGCCTTGTCCCGCTCGCCGAGGAGCAGCAGGATCGACCCCTTCGCCCGGAGCGTCTCGGGATGAGACGGGTAGCGGGCGAGCACGAGCTCGCACCACTCGAGGGCGAGCTGGTGGTTGCCGTTGGACAGGGCACTCTGCATCAGCGTGCGCGCTCGGCCGATGCTCACTTCCGGCGCATCCGGATTCACCCGCAGCCCGCGCTGGCGATACGCCTCGTCCAGCGTGCCATCTGCCACGGTGGGCGGGGGCGGCACCAGGCCGGTGGCCGGGATGCGCGGCAGATCGGTCGCCGACGCGCTGTGCTCCACCACGATCCGCTGGCCGCTGGCGAGCATCGGGATCTGCACCTCGGTGATCACGTTGCCGTCGTTCCAGCTCACGGTCATCGCGGTGGTGGAGCCGAACGCGAACGGGCGCACCTGGGTGCCCTCGTCTTCCTCGAGCGCGGGGTTCGACGAAGGCGCCGGCTCGATGAGGTAGTGCGTGTAGTTCCGCGCAGCACAGCCCCCGAGGAGCAAGGCCAACGTGAGCAGGGGCCTCATGGGATCACCGGGAGCAAGCTGATATTCATCAAGGAGATGCCGACGCCCACAGCGCCGTTGGTGGAGACGCTGGCCACCAGTCCGTAGTTGGAGCGCCCGAACGGCACCCGCACCATGCCCACCGCAGTGAGCAGCGGGTCGATGAGGTCTTCGGCGTCGCCGCCGGTCACGTTGTTCACCACCGCGGTGGGCAGGCTGAGCAGCAGCTTGCCGCCGACGAGCATGTTCAGCACGGGGATCCGCCGGTGGTGGTTCACGCCGAGGCCGGCGACCGGGTCGATGATGGACAGGGTGATCCCCGACAGGTTCGCATTGGTCTTGCCCCACTGGTCGGTCCAGTCCAGCGAGATGTGCTGCCGGGGGTACAGCGCGAAGTCCACGAAGCCCTGGGTGAGGCTGTTGCGCTTCGCGCGCCGCTCGTACTCGGCCGCCAGCGAGTAGGTGCGCTCGGTGTTGCGGAGCTCGTTCAGGGTCGGGTCGACGTTCTGCGCGAACACCACCCGGCCGCTGCTCAGGTCCACGATCCGGATCGACACGCCGCCGCGGTGCTCATCGAGCCAGATCGCCGTCTTCGCGGCCTGCGCCGTGCCCCGGGTGTTCGAATCGAGCCGGGCCACCTCGTCCAGACCGACCGGGCCCGCCTGGTACGCCAGCACCCCCTCCTCGACCCAGGTGCGCGGCACCATGCACGCCTCGCACAGGCGGAGGGCGCCGCTGCCGAAGGCACGCTCCAGCACCTCGATGGCGCTCACCATGAACCCGTCGGCCGACGCCTCGTACCGCGGCGCCGCGGACACCAGGATCGCCGGGACCACCTCGGCCTTCGCCAGGCGACCCTCGTCGATCCGCATCTGCAGCACCTCCTGGAGCCGATCCAGAGCGTCCCGGGTCGTCGCCGGATCCGCGTGGGCCACGCCCACGAGCCACAGCAGGAGGGCTAGAACCAAAACGCCACCTCCGTGCCGAGGCAGTGCCATTCGAAGCCGAACTGGAGGAATCGCCCCAGGTTTCGCGAATCGGCCAGGGTGGGGATGGTCTCGAGGTAGGTGGATACGCCGATGCGGTTGCCGACCCGCGCGTCGAGGCCGACCTGGAACGCGCCGAACGACGTGCGCGGGCCCTCCAGCTCGGCGGCGGCCAGGATCTGGTCGGCCGTCACCCGCTCGTCCTGGAACGACGCCGTGGCCGGCCCCCACACCGAGTTCACCGAGCCCCCGAGGAACAGGTACAGGTCGGGCCGGGTCAGCGAGCGGTGTCGCCCGGTGATTAGCCGCGCAATACGGGTCTGGCCCATCAGACCCTGGTAGGCCTGGGGGATGAAGCTGTACCCGATCAGCAGGCTGGCGGTCCACGCGCGGGCCTCGGTGCCGGCGAGCTCCACGCCGCTCTGCACCCAGAGGAACGGCGGCGGCGGCGTGCCCAGGCCACCCTGGGGCGGCGCATAGCTGCGAACAGCGAACCGGATGGGCACCTGGAACGGCCCGCGGCCGGTGAGCGCGCCCAGGTACTCCGCCCGGGCGTCCTCGGCGGACTTCAGGTTCCGGGACTCCCGAAGCAAGGCGGGGGTGCTCGCCGACGTGCTCAGGGTGTGACTCCACACGATGGGCAGGTCGGGCGTGAGGCGGGTGAGCCGGGCGCGGAGCACCAGGAACGCGCCCTCGGCCTCCACGTCGATGAACAGCGCATGGCGACCCGTCTCGACCCCGAGGCGCTCGAGCACCGCCGGATCGTCGAAGCCCCGGGAGACCACCGTGCCATCTGGACCCGAGTGCACCACCACCGCCGTGCACTGCGGGCAGTGGACCAGCTGCACATTCGTGTTCGGGTGGTGGGTGATCGACGCCGCCAGGTGGTTCTCGAGCAGCGCCTGCAGCCCGGTTCCCAGGCCGACGGGCACCGTGACGCCCGCGAGCACCACCGGAGTGGGCGACTCGAACACCGGCTCCTGGGCCCACTCCCACACCAGCTCGTCCACCAGATCGAACGCATACAGGTGCACCTGGTCGGCGATCTGGGCGCGCACCCGATCCAGCTCGGCCTGCTGGGCCTGCTCCACCGGGGTGACCGCCACGGCCAGGGCCGGCAGCAGCGTGCACAGGAGCAGCAGCGCCGCCCTCATCGCAGCCACGTCCACCCCCCGTCGATGCACAAGCCGGCGTGGAGCCGGGTCTCGCGGGGGTCGAGCAGCATCACCACCAGCAGCACATCGCCGGCGCGCAGGCTGCCGGTGTCGGCGTACCGACGGCAGGCCGTGGGGTAGGCCTCCATCGGGTCCATCCGGGTGATCACGTCCACATCCCCGGCACCCAGCATGACCATCCGGTCCGACACCTGCATCCCTCGACGCATCAGCGCCGCCTTGGTGGCGAACCCGATCTTCGGGGCGAGGGAGGCCGTGGACACGTTGGTCTCCACCAGCCACACGCGGTCCTCCAGGGGGCCCCAGCCGGTCGCGGCCTCGGCCAACGTGGTGGCGCGGGCGTCGAGGTCGAGCAGGATGGCCTCGTCCTGGGCGCTGCGCAGGTCCGGAGCGGCGAGGCGCTCTCGGCAGTGGAGGACCGAGCGTTCGAGGTAGTCGCCCCGAGGCTTCTCGGGCGGCAACAGGCCGGGCAGCGACGCCTGCGCCTCAGCCACGGTGAGGCGCTCACAATCGAGCCGGCGCATCGCGTCCCGGGGCTTGAGCATCGGGTTGGCGAGGGCGGAGAACGCCCCGAATGCCGCGGCGAGGATCATCGCGGCTCCATCGGGGCGGCCGCCTGCAGCACCGACCAGTGGAGCTTGGCGTTGAACAGCTGCTGCGACAGCTGGGTGTACAGATCGCCGGAGAGCTCTCGGTCCGCCACACCGGTGGTCAGGCGCCGGTCCCGCTGACGCCCGAGGTCGGCGAGGGCGGTGATGAGGAAGTTGCCCAGGCCGTACCGCTGCACGACGCGGCCCTCCAGCGTGTCGGTCGCGAGCAGGAAGCCGGTGCCGTCCCGGATCACCACGTCCTGGGCGAAGGACGACTCGTACACCGCGGGCACCAAGGTGAAGGTAGCCACCGTCGCCACCCACGACAGCGGGTGATGCGACTTGTGCGTCTCGCGGGCCCGGACCTCGAGGATCAGATCATGCCGCGGGGTCGCCGGCCCCTCCGCGCCCGCCTCGGCGGGCGCGTCGAACGTCTCCTGGAACCGGCCCACGGTGTCGAGGGTGGTGACGGTGGCACCCTGGTTCTCGAACAGCGTGCCCAGCTTCTGGCACAGGCTGCCCGCCTGGGGCCCACGCAGCAGGCCGACCGGCACGCAGTGCACCGTGAGGGCGAGGTCGTCGAAGTTCGCCGCCGAGGGATCGATCACCACCGGGCGGTGCAGGTTCGACAGCGGCTGGTACTTGCGCACCACGCACCCGCCGAGCCCCAGCAGGCCTCCCCACAGCGCGATGGAGCGCACCGCTCGCCACACCGTGGGCACCGCGATCGAGGAGAGGCAACGCAACAACGATCTCCTCGGCTCAGACCGGTGAGGGTCCTGCACGGTATCGCCAATCCGGGTCGTCCGTGGCCCTTCGTTCATCGGTCGTGCGCCGCAGGCGGATCACCGGCGCGCGCCAACCCGGTCGAGGGCCTGCGGCACCACGTCCTCCAGGGCCAGCGGGGCGTTGGCCTGCCCGGGCTGCACCCCAGCTCCGAGCACCCACATCGGAAGATCGCCAGGCGGCTCACCGTCCAGCGGCGTGGCCCAGGTGCCGAGCACCACCACCACCGAGTCCCGCATCAGCGCATGTGCGCGCAGGTTCGAGAGGAATCGGTTCAGGTGCATGTCCACCCGCGCCACCTCGAGATCGTACCGCTCGGCCTGGGTGCGGGCGGCGGGCTCGGCGGGCAGCTGGACGAGAGGCGGCAGCGGGTCGTCGTAGTGCACCCAGAGGAAGAACGGCCGGTCGTCGCTGCGGTACTGCAGGTGGGAGTTCGCCACTGCGGTCACCCGCCCCGACATCGTGGGACCGCGCTCGGGCATGCGGGTGCGGTACACGCCGTCCACCAGCGGCGGGAGCGCCCGGCTCGGCGCCGCCATCGTGACGAATCCGTCGTCGGCCAGGGCCCGGGCCAGCGACCGCCCGTCCGCACCGGTGAGCACCTGATGCAGGGCCGCATGGGCGGTGCGCACATCGGAGGTCACGGTGGCCGTCCACGCATGCTTTGCGATGCGGTTCAGGTTCGGCGTGGCCTCGCCCACATGGTCCGCCCGCAGGCCCTCCACCGTCACCAGCACGAGGTTCGGCCGGTGGTCCTGCTCGGCAACCCGGCCCGCCATCCACCCGCCCACCAGCACCACCGCACCCGCCATCGTCACCAGCCGGTGCGACGACAGCGTGGCCCACACGCTCCTCCCCCCGAGCTCCGTCTCCAGGGCCGCGGTGAGGATCCACGTCGCGACGAACGCGAACATGGCGCGGTTCCACCAGAAGTTGTGCAGGAACGGTTCGAATCCCCCGAGGGCCGGGCCGAGCATGAACCCGAGCAGCATGCCGAACACCGCCAACATGCGCACCACGGTCCACCGGGTGGTGGGCTCGCCGAGCCACACCGCGGGCACCAGCGCGATCCACACCGTGTAATAGTTGGCCGGCATGGTGAGGAAGAAGATCGCCGCTGCACCCACCAGGATGGCCGCATGCGCCGGGGGACGACGCCACGCGGCCCAGCCCGCCAGCGCCAGCAGGCTCCCGCGGAGGAGCTGGTTGGTGACCCAGTGCCGATGCCACGCGTCGTCCAGCAGTGCGTTCCACTCCGCCATGCGCGTGAGGCCGCCCACTCCGCCGAAGTTCCGGCCCGCAGCCTCCATCGAGAACGTCGCCCACTTCTTGAACCCGATGTGCATCGCGAAGTAGGTGGCGCCGTGGTTCTGGATCTTGTCGAAGAACGCGAACCAAGGGTCCAGGCCGAACATCAGCAGGCTCGCGCCCACGAGCGTGCCGCCCACGGCACCGGCCCCGCCGCACAGCTCGAGCAGCGGCCGTCGATCCCGGTCCACCAGCGCCCGGCGGAGCAAGGCCAGGCCGGCCCCCGCGAGGAACACGGCCGGAAACACCCGCATGCTGGCCGATAATCCGAGGAGCACCCCCGCGGCGGTCCACTTCTCCTTGTGCAGCGAGGCCACCCCCGCCACCAGCGAGGCCGCCCAGATGTGTCGCCCATAGGACCCACCGGTCCACAGCGGATCGGCGGCGTAGTTGCAGCCGAGCACCAGCCAGTAGGCACACAGGGCCCACGGCCCGAACGCCCACAACACGAACGCGCTGCCCACGCCGAACAGCAGCCCGAAGTCCAGCGCCGGCAGGAGCTCGATGCTCAGCGGGGTGAGCGGCACGACCCGGAGCACCGAGTGGCCGAGCACCGCCCAGCTGGGGGGCGGGTTGAAGCCGAGGTCGAGCAGCATCTCGCGCCACAGATCGTCGGGCGCGCCGCGGCGGAACCACATGCGGGTGTCGGCCTTGAACGCCGCCCACCGGCTCGGACTGAACGCCGCATGGCAGTCCTCGGCCATGCCCGCGGCCTGCTCCGGCACCTCGATGATGCTCATGATGGCGTCGAGGCGGCGGATGCGGTCGATGGACGGCACCACCTCGCCCTCGGCCTCCAGCTCCGAGGCCGCCACCCAGGTGCACTCATACAACCGGGAGTAGCCGAGCTCTGGGTAATACGCGGCACCCTGGGCGTAGTGCCACAGATCGTGCAGGTGGTAGGCGTGGTGTTCGCCGTTCGGGTACTCGCGGAGCTGGCCGAACCGTGGGTAGGCAGCGGCGCCGAGCAGGCCCACGACGAGCATCGGGATCAACAGGCCGCGACCGGAGGGATCGCGTGGCGCCGCGATCAGTCGCGCGATCAGCAGCGCGGCACCCGCGGACAGCAGCACGAGGCGCGCGAGGTCGACGGGGTCGTGCATCGGGGCTCTCCGGCCCGGCCCTTACCGGGTTGGCGGCCGGGGAGCCTCTTCGGTCGTCAGATCGGGCTCGTCACCGATGTCTGCGAGGGGCAGCGACCTGGCCGGCGGTGGCGTGCCATGGGCTCCGCGGCGTGGGGCGGGGGGCGTGCTCACCAGGCCCAGGGCGCGTCGAAGAAGGAACATGCAAGACCTCCGGGGAGGGGGTCCTAACGTCATCGGACCGAACGCCGCCACGGATCGCGGCAATCGGCCCCTCGCCCAGCCCGCTGATCCGTGGTCTCTGCGCCCGCGGCTCGCCTGCGGATGCGGGCCTGCCTGGTACAGTCCGCTCAGATCCGCCGGCCCACCCGCAGGCCGGACCGAGGACCTGTCATGTCCCTGTTCCTCTGGGCGGCCATCGCCGTCGGCGCCGAGCTCACCCCCGACGCCTGGCTCGTGCTCGGCCCGGTCCCACGACCCGCGCCGGCCTTCGTCGAGGAGGCCACCGCAGCACTGCTGCTCGACGGCGGGCCCGGCCTCGGCCCCACGCCCACCTGGCCCGCCGCCGGCGACACCGTGCGCCTCGCAGAAGGGCGCCGCACCTGGACCGCCAAACCCACCAAGCGCGGAGCCCTCGTCCTGGACCGCACCGACGGGCCGGCCGTGGCGTGGGCGGCAGCCACGGTCCGCAGCGACCGGTTCAGCGAGGTGAGCCTCAGCCTCGACACTGCCCAGGCCGCCCGCGTGTGGGTGGATGGCGTGCAGGTGGTGGCGACCGATGGCCGGGAACGGGGCGACGATCCGGCCGAGGGCACGGTGCCGCTCCCCCCGGGAGCCCACCGCGTGCTGGTGCAGACCGCCACCCTCGGCGCAGTGCCGTGGCGCGTGGCCCTGTCCCTCACCACCGAAGACGACGCCCCGGTGACGCTGGACCTGCGCCCCGAGCACCCCCTCGACCTCGACGCCCTCCTCCACCGCCCAGCCATCGAGCGGCTCCAGCTCCGCCCCGACGGCACCCGGATCGCCGTGCAGCTGGTGACCCCGGCGGTGCCGGCCGAGCACCGCACCCGGTGGACGGAGCTCCGCGACGTGAGCACCGGCGCCCTGGTCCGACGCCTCGAATCCCCGGTCTCGTCGCTCACCTGGTCCTGGGATGGCGCCCACACGGCATGGCAGACCCCCGAAGAGGAGGGCTCCACGCTGTGGGTGCGCACGGGCGACGACCCGCCGCGGCGGCTGATCCGGGGCGACGAGAACCTGGGCGGCTTCTCCTGGCTCCCGGACGGCTCGCTGGTGTTCAGCCGGTCGGACGACCCCGAGCCCGATGACGACGGCATCGAGCGCCTCACCGCCACCTCGGACCGCTGGCCCTGGGGCCGCGACCACGCCCAACTCCACCAGGTCACCCTCGACGGCGCCACCCGGCAGCTCACCGGCGGCGAGCACACCTGGTCCCTGCTCGACGTGCACCCCGCGGGCGACCGGCTGCTCGTCTCCCGCAGCGAGCACGACACCGGCGAGCGCCCGTTCGGACGCCAGCATGTGCACGAGCTGGATCTGGCCACCCTCACCACCACCGAGCTCCTGGTCTCGGGCTGGTTCGACTCCGCGCGGTACCGCCCCGATGGCGAAGCGATCCTCGTGCTCGGCGGCCCCTCCTTCGCCGACGGCGCCACCGTGCCCGACGGCGTCCTCCCCAACGAGTACGACACCCAGCTCTACCTGTGGGCGCGGTCCGACGGCAGCACCACGCCCCTCACCCGCGCCTTCGACCCCACCGTGCAGGCCGCCTGGTGGCACCCCACGGGCGACCTGCTGCTGGTGCAAGCGCAGGTGGGCCCGTTCACCCGGCTGTTCGACCTCGACCCGGCCACCGGCGTGGCCACCCGGCGCGACAGCCCGGTGGACGTCGTGGCCTCGGTCGCGACCGCCCGGAACAGCCCCGCCATCGTGTACAGCGGCAGCTCCGCCGACGCGCCGCTCACCCTGCACCGCGGCGACGGCTCCGTGCTCCTCGACCCCGGCGCCGACCTGTACGCCGACATCCGCCTGGGCACCGTGCAGGACTTCGACGTGGACGTGGGCGACACCCGGCTCGTGGGCCGTGTGCACCTGCCGCCCGACCACGACCCCGCCGGCAGCTACCCGGTGATCGTGAACTACTACGGCGGCACGTCACCCACATCACGTAGCTTCGGCGGTCGGTATCCGGCGAACTGGTGGCTACATCGTGTACATCCTGCAGCCGTCCGGCGCCACCGGCTTCGGCCAGGCCTTCTCCGCCCGCCACGTCAACGACTGGAGCCGCACCACCGCCGACGAGGTGCTCGCCGCCACCGAGGCCTTCCTCGCGGCCCACCCCTCGGCCGATCCCGAGCGCGTGGGGTGCATCGGGGCCAGCTACGGCGGCTTCCTCACCATGCGGCTCGCCACCCGCTCCGACCGGTTCGGAGCCGCGATCAGCCACGCCGGAATCAGCAACATCGCGGCCTACTGGGGCGAGGGCTGGTGGGGCCACCTGTACAGCGCGCTGGCCACCGCCGAGAGCTACCCATGGAATGCGCGGGAGATCTACGTCGAGCAGTCCCCGCTGTTCCACGCCGACAAGATCACCACCCCGCTGCTGCTCTTGCACGGCACCGAAGACATGAACGTGCCGCTGGGCGAGAGCGACAGCCTGTTCACCGCGCTCAAGGTGCTCGGCCGCGACGTGGAGTATGTGCAGTACCAGGGAGAAGGGCACTGGATCCTCGACTACCCCAAGCGCCGCCAGTGGCACCAGACCATCGTGGCCTACTTCGACTGGAAGCTGAAGGGCGACGCGAGTTGGTGGGAGGCGCTGTACCCGGAGTGAGGGCCACGTACGCGTCCTCCACCCTGCGGGTCGTGGCCACGCCGGCGCCATGCACCGGCTTCCTCCTCGACCCCTTCCCCGCCGCGTCGGTCTGCGCCCGGGGTCCGTTCCCGGGCGCCGGGCCTCCGGCAACCCGTACAGATCAGCAAAACGTAGCTTCTTCCCTTGCCTGTACAACTAAGCCGGCCAGAATGGCCGGTTTCATTCGGCGTTCGTCCGTGGAGGGCCGGGCGGGCCGGTGGAGGAAACCGGCCAGAATGGCCGGTTTCATTCGGCTGTTCGTAGGCGGGGTGGCGGGTGTGCAGATCAGCTCACGGGTGGTGCTGGGCCCGCGAGTCGCCTGGCGCACCCCAGGGACGTTCGACAACTACGGCCCCTACGTGCAGCCCTACACGGCGAACTTGGAGATCAGCACCCGGTTCTGATGGGGCATCAGAGGCACAGCTGGTCGGTGCACACCATGGATGCTCCATATGCGGAGTTCGATGTCACGGCGCTGTCCACCAGGACGAGGGACGAGGGACGAGGGACGAGCCGTAGTGGGCCTCAGCCGCCGCACCGACGCTCGCCACGTTCTCGGTGATCGTGAGCCGCTCGCCGTGAGCTTCGCTGTCGGCTTCGAGCCTGATGGCGGTCTCGTCGCAGTCGACGGTGTTGTCGTACCCGTCGCCGTCCGCATCGCCCGGCCGTCCTGCCCACCGAACCACGTACCGTCGTCACCACGTTCGGCGAAGATCCGACGCGGTGTTCACAGTGTGGCCGGGCGATGCGAACGGTGGCCACGCTGCTCGACCCGGTCCGGGCGTTCATCGCCCTGCGCTGGCAGGTACGGGGCGCCCGCGGGCCCCCGAGGTCGGCGGTGTGCGTGGGGCGGTGAGGGGACGCGACAGCGCAGCGCGTGGGTGAGGACGGTGGCTCGACGCCTCGACCCACACGTGCGCCTGCGACGGGCCACGCGCGCTGCTCCCCCACCAGCGCCTGAACCGGCGGATCGGGTCCCGGGAGGGCCCCGCTGCGGGGTGTGCGGACGGCTCGGCGAGAGGGCAGGATGGTCCTGATGCAACGACGAGCGGCCTTAAGCTACCTGTCCTCTTGACCACGACCCGATCGAGACTGACCGTTGCCCTCAATCCATCGGGCGGAGCGCCAAACATCAGCCGATCTTCACGCGCAGGACGATACGTATCTAGGGCAGCGCGGCCCGTGAGCCCGGAGCAATGCTCCAGTCGCGGGCCCGGGCTAGATTACGCGACGGGATTCAGCATGGTCTTGACGGGTGGCCCAGCCATGAACGGGCCGATCGCATCCATAAAACCGGTCTCTACGCGCCAGTTGAAGTACGCGTCGTAGTCAGCTGCCGTTTCCCAGGTCTCCCAGAAAACGATCTTGTTCGGATCATCGGCGCCTTGCGTAGCGACGATGTCGATGAAGCCCTTTTTGGTGCGCGTGACCTTGAAGGCCTCGGCACATAGGCCGATGAATTCGTCTGCTTTGCCCGGAATAATACTGAGCTCGAGCGTTACGTTGACAGCCATGATTCTCTCCACTAAATGTATCCGCATGAGCGGGACGGCAACAGTTGCCGAAATGCCCGAAAAGCATAGGCCGCTCAATGTGAGTCTGTGTACCATTCCCGGAGGCGCTCTACAACTAAACAACATGGGTGTCTCGTTACTGAGCTATCCGCATAAAACCAGGACTTCGGTTTGTTCAAGGGGGGCCCGTCCAGCTACAGGGTCCGGTTTTCCAGTTGATCCATCGCCGCGAGAGTGCGATCGGGTTTCAAGTTGAGGAACCCGATGCCG
>JBLFXJ010000065.1:0-27254 GCA_047609825.1 Myxococcota bacterium | reverse complement strand
GCAAACCAGGTAGTCTGGCGCCTTACAGGCAGGAGTCGGTATGCGTTGGTTGTTCGTCGCCTCAGTGGCCTGTGGTGGCGGGGGACCCGGCAAGGATGCGGGTGACACCGGTGCTGCCACCGGGGGCAGCGGCACCGCCTCTACCGCCACCGGAAGCGGGACTGGCACCGGAACGGGAACCGGCAGCACCACCCCCACCGACGTCACCTTCGAGACCGGCTGCCCCGACGCTGCGAGCCAGTTCGCTCAGCTCGACTACGTCGGCGCCCACGACGCCTGGTCGGCCTGTGTCGCCGCCGACCCCACCGACGCCGAGGCCCGGTTCGGCAAGGCGCTCACCCGGCTGATGCTCGCCAGTGAGTGGGCACCGGTGGTGGACGGTCTGGCCGCCTGCGGTGAGACCCGCGACTACACCGGCATCGCCTACGGCAGCGACGGGTGGTTGGGCGACCTGCGCGACGACCACCAGGGCGCCGCCTCGCTCACCGTCACCTACGTCGACGGCGCCGGCGAGACGGCCATCGCGCCGCTGTCCAACCCGGCCATCGTGTACACCTCGACGTACCGCGACGGCATCGACTTCAACATCAGCGACACCGTGGGCCGGCTGAACGAGGTCGACATCGACCTGTTCCTCGACGACGCGTTCGGCGACGGCTCCGGCGTTCTCCTCAGCCCGGGCCTGGTGATCGACCTCGCCCGCGGCGCCGACCCCCGGGACGGCGAATCTGAGCTGCTGCGGGTGTGGACCGCGTGCGACCAGCCCGGCAGCGGCTGCGACGGGTGGGAAGCGAACGAGGCGCCCGCGAGCGGCACCATCACCGTGGACGCGTTCGGCGTGAACCGCGGCGACCGGGTGGAGGTCAGGATCGACGCCGAGATTCCCGCGCGGTGCGACAGCGCCCCGTGCAGCGGTCGATTCCGCGTGGTGGGCACGGTGAGCGACACCGTGAGCGACGACCCGCCCGACGACTGGGTGCCATTCATCGAGTTCGAGGACCGACAGGTGTGCAACCACGAGGACTGCGACTGGCGCACTGAGGCCTACACAGCGCTGGCCGACTGGTGCGACGTGCCCGACCACGCGTGGCTGAGCGCCCTCGCCGGTGAGCTCGCCGACGAGCTCGACGGGATCGCCACCGACTTCGAGGCCGCCGCCGCGCCCGACCTGGCCTTCCGCGCCGACGCCAGCCAGCTGTTCTTCGTCGGCCGCACCGTGTTCGCGCACCAGACCGACGCCATGGCCGTGGCGGCCACGCTGCACGCCGCCGCCGCCGCCGCACGCCTCGCCGGCAGCTACGACATCCTCGACCCCGCGCAGGATCCAGACGCCTGGATCGGGCCCTATGTCGACGATCAGTGGTCCGACCGCGCGTGCGAGGAGACCGGGCTGTATGGCGTGCCCATGGAGGACTTCAGCGCCGCCATGGACACCCACCTGGGCAACCACAGCGCCACCGCCGGGTTCGAGGAGGTGCGCACCAGCCTCCGCACCAGCCTCACGCTCGCGCGGGATGCCGTGTCGGCCGAGCCCACCGGCGATGGGCACCTCGATCTCGACCAGGTGCCGTCGTGGTCCGATGCCGTTGTGCGCGACCTCGACGCCCTGATCACCTCCCTCGACGGCGGGGCCACGCCGATCCCCAGCGCGGCCGGCTGGCAGGCCACCCTCGGCACCTTCCTCGACGACCCGCCGAGCCGGGCGTCGGTGATCTCGGAGACCGGAGTGGCGAGCCTGTTCCGCATCGTGGAGGACTGCGAGACGGACCTCGAGCTGCGGGACCCGGTGGCAACCTGGCTGGAAGACGGCGCACACGGCTTCGTCTGGCCGCGCTCGGTGGTGGACGGCGACGGTCCATACCCGGTGCTGCTGGACGATGACGAGTGGGAGCGCATCCAGGACGACGACGACGTGCCGCGCCTGTTCACCCCGGAAGCACGGGCTGAATACGACGCGTGGTGAGATGCGTCGCGCTCGTGCTCTGTTGCGCGCTGGCGGTGCCGGGCGCGCTCCGACTGCAGACCCGGTTCGACCTGGTGGGGCTGTATGCGGGGCGGGTGGGGGCCCAGGCGCCCGACCCGGTCGTGTGGGTGGTGATCGAGGATCCCGGCGGACTCCAGGGAGAAGCCGCCGGCGCCCTGGCCGAGGGATTGCGGGTGCCCGGGGTCGCCGCGGTGGCTGTCCCGCGCCTGCCGCCAGACCTGCCCGCGGGCGTGCGGGACGACCTCACCCGGGCGGCGTGGGGCGCCACGGATGCCCGGTGGGGTGCGGTTCAGGTCACCCTCTCGCCGGACGCTGATGTCGAGACGGTGGACCGCTTGGCGAGCGCCGCCCACGCGTCGGCTGGGGCACGCCGCACGGTGCTGGTGGGCATGCCCGTGCTCGACCGCGCCCACGCGCAGGTCGCGGCCACGGAGATCGCTGGCCTCGTGGGGCTCGTGGGCCTCGGGTTTGCGCTCGCCCTCGGCGCATTGTTCCGCCATCCGGGAGGCGTGGTGCTGCCCCTGGCCGCCATCGGCGTCGGCATCCTGTGGGTGGCCGGCGCCCTCGGGTGGGCTGGGGTGGCACTCGGCGGGCCACTTCTGGCGTTAATCCCACTGATCCTCGTACTCGGCCTCACCGATTCGGTGCACCTTGTGTGGCGGATGGCCGACCGGAGCCACGCCGGAGACCCGCACCCCGTCCGCACGTCCGTGCGCGAGGTCGGACGCGCGGCCACCTGGACGTCGATCACCACGGCCAGCGGGTTTGCCGCCCTCACCCTCACAGGCGCGCCGGTGCTCCAGCAGTTCGGCCAGTGGGCCGCGCTCGGACTCGCCATCGCCTGGCTCGCGGGGCTCGGCGTGCCCGCGACCCTCGCGGCCCTGGTGCCTGCGCTCATCCCCCCGCCACCGGCCCTCCAGGTGCCGCGCTGGCTCGAGCGGGCCGGGATCGCGCTGTGGCACCCCGCCTCCCTCGCCGTCCTGCTCATCGCCGCCACGGCCGGCCTCGCGAGGCTCGACATCGACCTGCGCATCGGCGGCGAGCTGCCGGCCGACGCGCCTGTGGTGGTGGACCACCGGTGGGCCGATGCCACCCTCGGAGGGCTACATCCGGCGACCGTTCGGGTGGTGCCTACCGCAGCATCGGGCACTGGCGACGCAGCCGCCTACCTCGATTTGCTGAAGGTGCAGCGCTGGCTGGTGGCCCATCCCACAGTGGGCAGCGTGCGGTCCTTCGCCGACGCCGCCCAGTGGGTGGGGCGGGCCCGCGGGGTGTCGCCAGACCGGCTCGTGGGGCAGGAGCGCGAGAACCCGGAGCGCCGCGGGCGCAAGCTCGACCGGGTGCGCGCGCAGGCGCTGGCGTTAGCCACCCCGCTCACCGCCGAGCCGCTCGACGATGGCCGCCAGTGGCCAGTGCGGGTCCGGCTGCACGACGAGGGAGCGGCGGCCTGGGGAGCGTGGCGCGACGCGCTCGCGGCGCTGGATGCCGAGCTGCCCGCGGTCGACCTGGTGGCGGAGGGCTACCCCCTGCTTGCCGCCGAGGCGCGAGACCGTATCGCACTGGACGGAGCCGGCGTGGTCGGCCTCGGCGCGAGCGTCGGCGTGCTCGCCCTCGCCCTGCTCACCCGGCGGTGGTGGGTGGTGCGCGGCGCAGTCGGCGTGCTGCTCGTGTCGGCAGCTGCCATCGTGCTCGGCCTGGTCGTCCTCGGCGTGCCGTTGTCCTACACCAACCTGTTCCTCCTCTCCGCCGTGCTCGGCGTCGGCGTCGACGGGTGGATCCACCTCACCGCCCGCCCTGGCGAGCCCGCAGACGTCTTGCGTGAAGTGGGACCACCCCTGCTCGCCGGCCACGCCCTGCTCGTGTTCGGCCTGCTGCTATTGGGCGCCTCCCGCATGGCCACCCTCCGGGATGCCGGGCTCGTGCTCGCGCTGGCGATGACGGTCAACGGCGTGGCCACCCTCGGTGCCTTCCTCGGACGGGGGACGAGCGGAGATGCAGCCGTCGAGCGGCGACAGTTCCCGCAGTGACCCGGTGGGCATGTATGCTGGGTGGGTGAACGTACTCACGCCAATGCCGCTGCTCGCGCTGCTCGTCGGCTGCCCGAGCTCATCGAAGGACGACGGCGACAGCGGCTTCATTCCGCCGATGGACCCCACCACGTTCACGCCGCCGATGCCCCATCCCACGGACACGACCCCCACATCCACCGGGGATACCGGCGACCTGCCGCCGATGCCGTATCCCACGGACAGCGGGGCCGAGACGGGCGACACCGGGCCCACCGGCACGACCCACACCGGCGACACCGGGCCCACCGCCACGACCCACACCGGCGACACCGCTGTGCCCCCGATGCCGCCGCCCCACACCGGCGACACCGCTATGCCCCCGATGCCGCCGCCCGACAGCACCACCACCTACCCGAGCGACAGCGAAGTGGACAGCGCCGTGCCCCCCATGCCGCCGCCCGACACCAGCACCCCGACCTACATCCGAGACAGCCACACCTCGCCGATGCCCACACCGATCGACACGGTGGACACCGCTACCCGGTGGATCGGCGGGGATTCGGGACCGCGCCCGGCGATGGCGGACACGGCTGCGCGTGGGCTGTCCCCGATGCCGGACTGAGGCGGCCCGAGGCGCTTTCTGCTCAGTAGGAACAGAGGGTCGTGCGCCAGTCCCCGAAGCCGCCGCCACGACCGCGCTACCGACCGCCCGGCGCGACGCCCCGCCACAGCGCGCTCTGCTCGCATGTGGCGAGCCAGGCCTCCGCGGCGGCGTCGTCCGCGAACGACTCCTCCACCTTGTCGGACAGGGCCTCCGAGTGGGCCATCGCGGCGTCCCAGCTGGCGTCGTGGGCCTCGGTCGCCCGGGTGAACTCGCGCTCGACGTGCGCGTCGTCGAACTGCGCATCCCACGCGTCGAACACCAACGCGTAGAGCACGCTGCCCAGGGCCTCGTCCCAGCTCTCCTCCTCGCCCGCCGTGACCGGCCGTCCGCCAAAGCCCGGCACCGGCGAGCGATGCTGCGACCAGCCCAGGGAGCCATCCGCCGCGAACCGCACCACCAGCAGGCCCGGCTCCCACTCCACGCACCAGAGCACGGCGCCATCGACCAATACGTAGGCCGCCCGCGCACCGGTGGAGAGGATGCCCAGCACACCACCGGTGTACATGTCGTCGGCGAGCTGCCGCTGAGCGGGCAGGACCGTGCCGCGCAGGAAGGCCTGGACCTCGTCCGCCACGGGCCCGACCCACATCTCGTCGTCCAGGAAGATCACATACTCCACGAAGGCTCCACCGGGCGCTCACCGGACCGCAACTGTACCAGCCCGCGGCCTACGCTCACCACAGCGTTGCCACCGCCACGCCGTGGAACGCCGGTACACCCGCACCGCGCGTTAACACTCCCAACATCGCCCCCCACCGTCACCCGCGAGCCCCGAGGTGGTCGTGACAGCCCTGCTCCTGTTGATGATGTCCACAGCGCCCGCCGGCAAGGATCCATGCGATGCCGGCCGGATCGACGGCGCCGATGATGCACTGACGATCGTGTTCTCCGGCGCCGACTGGAAGGTCTCGTACGAAGAGGGCAGCACCACGTACGAAAACCGCCTGTTCGTCTCCGGCGGCGGGAGCGACCTGCAGGAGGGGTTCGCCATCGGCGCCATGCTCACGAACGGCACCGCCATCCACTTCAAGCTGGCGGAGAAGGCCGAGGCGCGCAGCCACACGAATGAGACCGGCACGTTCACTGAGTGGCAGACCGCCTTCCCGGTGGATGACGAGATGCTCGCCAAGCTCGCCACGGCGCCGATCACGGCGGTGCGGGCCGACATGGGCACCGGCCCGGTCACCACCGAGGTGAGCAAAGGGCGTGGGAAGAAGCTCCACAATGCGTTCAAGTGCATCGCGGCGCAGATCGCCCAGTAGTCGGACGAGCCACCTCAACCCCCTTTGTGCTTCGACGCATCATCTTCTACGTGCTCGAACGACTCAGGACTCGTCGCCCCGTCGAAGCGGGCTGAGCGTGCGCGGCTCCATGTCGTGCAGCCTGCGGGCGTCCACTTCGATCACCCCGCCCCCGCCAGGCTGTACCATCTGACCGAACCCGGAGCCGAACGCCAGCTGGTCGTGGCTGTACATGGCTCGGGCGAACACCGGCTGCAGGGTGCGGTCGTCGACGCCCCGCAGGGTCACGATGAGGAACAACATGCGGCCTGGGTCAGCCTGGATGGCGTGCAGCGCGCTGTCGTCGTCGAGGGTGTGCATCGCCGTGAACGCCATGGCGAACACAGGCACCCGGTCCCGCACGAGCTTCAGGTCGAACAGGCGGCGAAAGCGCTCTTCCCCGTCGTTGTCCTCGAGCAACACTCCGACGTGCAGGTTCACGTCGAGGATCGGCGTGTTGCGCTCGTTGAGCATGCGCAGGTGGAGCGTAGGCACGCCCCGCCGGTCGTGGATGGCGATGCGATCCGAGAACCGCACCCGCGCCGCCGGCAGCGAGAACTTGGCGTACAGAATCGCCGTGACCACGGCAACACCGGCCAGCCCGAAGAACGACTCCACCACCACGAGCAGGTTCGCCCAGGGGGTCACCGGCACCATGCCGCCGTAGCCGATGGTGGACAGCGTCTGCACGCTGAACCAGAGCAGGTCGGTGTAGGTCTCCGCTCCGCGCACGCCGCCCGACTCGACCGCATACAGGCAAGCAAACGCAAAACATGCACCCACGTACGCCGCGAACGCCCAGGCGATGGTGACCGTCCACGACGCCCCCATCAGCCGCGGGTAGATGTCTTGGAACACTCCGACGGGCACGCCCGTCACCTTCCAGCGCAGCAACCCTGCAGACCTGATGGGCTCCGTCATGTCGCGTTCGCTCCAAGGGGTGTGGGGCCAGCACGTGGACTGTGCGGCGGCCGCGACGCACACCCTACAGCGGGCGCCACCACCACACACACCGGACCGGAGGGCCGCGTTGCGTAGGCGGGTACCTACACAGGGCCTCTGAGCGCCCTCGCCGACGCGTGCCGACATCGGCCCCGAGCTATGTACCGCCTATGTCCGACCCTCGCCCGCGCATCGCAGCCGCAGTACTCCCGGTGGTGGTGCTCCTGGCTGCAGCCGCGGCACTCGTCCTGCCAGAGCCGGCGTATGACGACGACAACCCCGGCGATGCTGGCAATGCTGGGCGGGTGATGAACGGCCGGCGCCTGCGGGGCGACGTGGTCAAGCGCATGGAGGCCGACCTCCGCATCCACCAGCCACAGGTGCTGGTTGTGGGCAACTCCACGGCACACACGAACATCGACACGCAACAGCTGGCCTCTACCCTCGGTATTCCGCCGTCATCGATCCTCGTGTTCTCGATCCCGAACAGCGTCACCGCCCACTGGTATGCGGTGTTGAAGAACCGGGTGTTTGCGAACGGCTACCGGCCGCGGCTGGTGGTGGTGACCGCTGGCCTGCAGGCGGCACTGGCGGTCGAGCCCTACAGCGCAGCAGGACGGATGAACCTCGCCAAGCAGCTCGAGCCAGAGGAGCCGGTGCTCGACGCGGTGATCCCCCGGCAGCACCCGTCCCTCGCCCGGTTCGAATTCAACCGCGGCCTGGCGCGGGATGGGCTGCTCGATGGCGTGCGGAACCTGGCCGTGCAGTGGACGGTTGGGGGCGAGGCCGAAGCGGCGATGGAGCGGGTGTTCCACCACGGACGGCTCCAGTCGGACATGGATGGTGCGTTCATCGGGCCGGATCTCAGCGGGGGATCCGCGCTCCCCGCGCCGTCCGAGTCGCTCCTCCCGGCGCTCGCTCAGCTCGTCGCGGAGCATGGCTCGGCGATGGTGTTCGTCCGGCCCCCAGTGCCTCGACGGGCCGCCATCGACCGACAGGATCGCGTGCCGGAGGGCGCGGTGCCCGGCGTGCGGTCGCTCCTGGAGCAGCATGGGCACCAGCTGGTCGACGGCGCTGAGCACACCCTGCGGGGCGACCGGTTCGCCAACGTACGGCACCTGACCGACCAGGGCGCCCGCATCTTCACCACGCAGATCGCACCCACCCTGCTCCACGCGTGGAACCGGGACGCGCCCGGCTCGCCACCCGCGCCCTGAGGGACTGTCCAAAAACAGTTGTGGCATTCGAGTGCCCCAGGCAGCCCAGTTCTGCGTCGTCTTCCATCGGGATAGCTCGCTATCCCCTCCGTCATCCTCCTTGCCCTGGACTGCCTGGAACCCTCTCGATGCTGCACACCTTGTTTTTGGACAGTCCCTGAGCGGTCAGCCGAAGCCCACGCTCGACCACAGCTGCCACGCCATCCACAGCACGACACCCGTGAGCAGGCCACCCCCCACGGCGGCCATGACGTGGCTCACGACCGGGCTCAGGGGTGCCAGGCCGGGGTCGCTGGCCGGCGGATCGGTGTCCATCACCCGAGACTCCAGCTCGCCCAGCACGATCGCGGTGAGATCGTCCAGGCTGGGGCCGCCGATCACCCGGGCCAAGGGCACGAGCACGCCCGCACGCCCCAGCGCATTCCGCAGCTCGATCGCCATCAGCGAGTCCATGCCCTGGTCCCACAACGGCTGTGACGGGTCCAGGTCCCGACGGAGCTGAGCCGTAGCGAGACCGGTGAGATGCTCCCGCACAGCGTCTGCCCGTTCGTCGTGGGGCAGGCGCACGATCCGGTCCACGACGCTCGACGGGACCGCATCCGGCAGCGCCGAGACAGCGGCCTCCGCCGCAGCGACCACCACCACTGTGGACGGACCCCCGAGCGCGCGGTCGAAGGCCGCCAGCGCAGCGCCGGGAGTGAGCGGAGCCCAGCCATGGATGGCCAGGCGGTCCCGCAGTCTGGCCTCCACCCCTGCAGCCATGCCCCCTCCGCTCCACGGCCCCCAGGCGATGCTCACCGCCGGCAGCCCATCTGCCCGACGGCGGGCGGCCACCGCGTCGAGCACCGCGTTGGCCGCAGCGTATGGCGACTGCCCTGGTGACCCCACGACCCCGGCCAGCGACGAGAACAGGACGAACAGCTCCAGGTCGAGTTGCCGCGTCGCGGCATCGAGCACTCCCACAGCGTCCGCCTTGGGTCGGAGCACGGCCGCCACCCGCTCCGGACTCAGGTCCGCCACGAGCGCATCATCGAGCACTCCCGCGGCGTGGATCACACCCGCCAAGGGGGCCCGAACGCCGGCAATGACCGCGTCAACATGGGCGACCTCCGCCATATCTCCACGGATGACCTGCACGTCCACACCCTGCGCGACCAACGCCGCGCCGGCGTCAGGCGTGATGGATCGGCTGGACAGGACCAGGTGGCGCGCACCTCGACGCACGAGGTGTGCTGCGATCCTCTGGCCCAGAGCACCGGAGGCGCCGGTGATCCAGTAGGACCGGTCGGCCCGGATGGCGGGCGCTGGTTCGAGCCTCGCGGCTGCAAGTCCTGGCACCCAGGCGACATCCGCCTGCACCACGCAGGCGGGCACGGCCGTGTCGGCAGCGATGCGGTCTGCCACCGCCTTCAGTCCGTCGTGGGTGTCGATCAGTCGGATGTCGAGCTCGGGCCGCTCCAGAGCCATGGACCGCGCGAACCCCCAGGTGGCCGCCTGGGCCGGCGCCGATCCGCCGCGCTGGGCGTGTTCGGTCACCAGCCAGGTGGGTCCGTTCGTCCGTCCACCGGCCGCCAGCAGCTGCGGAGTGTCTGGCGCCAGCCACACGGCCTCCCCCGTCGCAGAGGCCGACGGCACCCCAACGGCCGACAGGCCACGCTCCTGGAGCAGCGTGACCAGCTCCGGGCTTCCCACTACCTGCAGTGAGCGGGGACGTGGCGGACCCGCCGCCGGCGCAGCGGTCCACTCCACGGCCAACATCAGTGCTTCGGGTGCGGTATCGGCCAGTGGTGCCCAGGCCGGACGCCGGTGGAACGGTGCCGGCATGAGGAGCGCGAGCGCGCCGGGGCAGACCGCAGGCCAGTCGCCATCGACCCCAGCCATGAACAGGCTGGCCGCCGTCTCCAGCAAGGCCTCGGACTCGGACCGGGCGCGGCGGAGGGTGGGCACCCACCGCACAGAGTCGGCCGTGCGGGCGCCGAGCGCTGTGAGCACCGGAACCGCGCCCAGCTCCACCACGACGCCCACGCCGGACGCCTCGAGCGCTTGCACAGCGTCCGCCCACCGCACGGGCCGACGGACATGTTCCCGCCAGTACCTGGCGTCCGGCGAATCTTCTCGCACACCGGTCATCGACGACACGAGCCGGATTCGAGGCCGCCGCGTGGGCACGGTGTGCACGAACGCCTCGAACTCCGACAGGACCGGGTCCATCCGTGCCGAGTGGAAGGCATGAGAGACGGTGAGAGGTCGGTGCGGAATGTCCGACAGCCGGGCGACGACTCGCTGGACCGCCGCGTCGGACCCGGACAGAACCACGGAATCGTCCGCGTTCACCGCCGCGATCGACACGTCCTCCTCCGCGATGGCGGCCCGGGCCGTCGCCTCGTCCGTGCCAACAGCGACCATGGCGCCGCCAGCAGGCAGCCGGCCCATCAAGCGGCCACGCTCCAGCACCACCCGCAGCGCGTCCTCCAGGGACCACACACCCGCGACCCAGGCGGCCACCAGCTCGCCCACGCTGTGCCCCGCCACCGCGTCCGGCGCGAAGCCCCAGGCGCGCATCCGCTCGGCGAGGCCTATCCCCAACACGAACAGGGCCGGCTGGGCGAACGTGGTGTCCCGCAGTCGGACCGGGTCTTGCCACACCTCCAGCACGGAGCAGCCCAGAGCGGGGCGGATCTGGGCGTCGCACCGGTCAACCACCTCTCGGAAGCGAACGTCCTCCCGATACAGTTCCATGCCCATCCCCGGTCGGACAGCGCCCTGACCCGGGAACACCCACGCCACCCGGGGCGCTGCAGCCACCTCGTCCGGCACCTCTGCCAGCAACGCGGTGACCGCAGTCGGCATGTCCGCTGCGACGACAGCCACCCGGTGCGGCAGCGCCTCGGACCGGGCGAGCGTATGGGCCACATCCCCCACGGGGGCGTCGGTCGGCAGTCCACGGACACGCTCTGCGAGATCCGCTGTCGAGCGGCCCGACACCAGCAGCAGCGACGGACCGGAGGGGGCCGTCGCGCGCTGAACAGGTGGCGCTGACTCCAGCACCAGATGGGCGTTGGTGCCGGACAATCCGAAGCTGCTCACGGCGGCCCGCCGGACACCGCTGGGCAGAGGGACCGCCGCGGTCGTGATCGTCAGCCCAGCGAGCACGACCTCGGGATTGACCGTGTGCACATGGAGGGTGGGAGGCGCGATGCCGTGCTGCAGCGCGAGCACCGCTTTCACGAGCCCCGCCGCCCCCGCAGCCGCCTCCAGGTGACCGAGGTTGCTCTTCACCGAGCCGATCTGCACCGGACGGTCCAGGTCACCCCCGTACACGGCCGCAGCGGCCCGCACCTCGATGGGGTCTCCCAGCGGCGTGCCGGTGCCGTGACACTCCAGCAGGTCGATGTCCGCACCGGTCAGACCGGCGTCACCCAGCGCCGCCCGGAGCACGGCCTCCTGGGCCGACCCATTCGGCGTTGTCAGGCCAGAGCTCCGGCCGTCGTGGTTCACCGAGGAGCCACGGATCACAGCGAGCACCCGATCGCCGTCCGCCAGCGCATCCGACAGCCGCCGCAACACGACCACCGCAGCGCCCTCTCCCCGCACATACCCGTCGGCGGAGGCGTCGAACACACGGCACCGGTCAGTCGGGGACAGGGCTCGCATCTGGGACAGCAGCACACTGGAGGTGGGCGACACGAGGGCGTTGGCGCCGCCGGCGAGGGCGAGCCCGCACCCGCCGGCACGGAGCGACTGCACCGCCTGGTGCACTGCGACGAGCGACGAGCTGCACAAGGTGTCGACGACGAGGGCCGGCCCGGTCACCCCGAGCAGGTGGGCCACCCGACCCGCTGCGAACGCCGGTTCACTGCCGCTGACTGCGTACACGGCCGCCGGGTGGTCCAGCGCGAACCGGTCACCATATTCGCTTCGCCCGAGACCGAAGAACACCCCGGCATCCGTGCCAGCCAGCCGCCCCGGAGCTCGGCCCGACCGCTGGAGCGCCTCCCAGCTGACCTCGAGGAGCAGCCGCTGCTGCGGGTCGAGGGCCAGCGCCTCGAGCTCCGACATGCCGAAGAAGGCGGCGTCGAACGCAGTGATCCCGTCGACAAAGCCGCCCTCTCGTGAGGTGGTCTTGCCCGGCGTGCCGGGCTCCGGGTGGTACCAGTCCGCGACCGACCATCGGTCTGCCGGCACCGGGCCGATGGCATCTCTGCCCTCCACCAGCAGCTCCCAGTACGCCTCTGGCGACGTGCTCCCTCCTGGGAACCGACATGCCATCCCGATGATGGCGATAGAGTCATCGCCTTTGTGCCGACTCTCGGCCGGCCGTGCTGCGGCGCTGCGAGGCTCGGTGAGGTGGGCCACCAAGGCGCCCACGGTGGGATGGTCGAAGGCGAGGCTGGCCGGCAGGGGGCGACCGACGAGCTCGGCGAGCGCGTTCCGGAGCTCGATCGCCACCAGCGAGTCCAGGCCCAGGGCCTGGAGCGGCACGGCCTCGGGCAGATCGGCGGGGTCGCGGGAGAGCACACGCGCCACCACCTGGCGCACCGTGTCCGGGGCCGTGATCTGCGCGGCAGATGGCGCACGAGTTGGGGACAGGGAAGCGGAGGATGCGCCAGCGAGCACCACCGCCTCGGGGATGCGCAGGGCAGCGTCGAGGGCTGCGAGTCCGCCCTCGGGAGTGATGGGGCGAAGGCCGGACCGCTCGGCCCCTCCAGAGCGTGCCGCCATACCTACGGTCCAGGGGCCCCACGCGATGCAGGTGGCTGGCAGGCCCTGCCTGCGGCGGTGCACGGCCAGCGCCTCCAAGCCCGCGTTCGCCGCAGCGTAGGTGGACTGACCGGGCGCCCCCAGGGAACCCGCAAGGGAGCCGAACAGCACGAACGCATCGAGCCGCGAGCCGACTGTGGCCTCGTGCAGCGCCCATGCCCCGCCCAGTTTGGGGCCCACCACCGCGGCTGACCGGGCCGCGGTCTGCCCCTCCACCGGCCCATCGTCGAGCACCCCGGCAGCGTGTACGACACCTTGGATGCGCCTCCCGGACAGCGCTCGGGCCACCGCGGCGGCGTCCTCTACGTCCACTGCGAGCACCTCGGCGCCCAACGCTGCAGCGGCCATCGCACCCGGAGCTTCAGGTCCCCGCCGGCTCAACAGCAGGAGCTCACCAACCCCGCGCTCGCGCAGCCAGCCCGCGACCGCCAGTCCCAGGGCCCCGGTGCCGCCGCTCACCACCCACAGGCCGTCGAACCGGGGTGGGGCGGACTGCAGCAGCGCGAGCTTCCCTACATGCCCGGCACGGGCCATGAACCGGAACGCGTCGCTCGCCCTCTGGACCGGGAAGGTGCGCAGGGGGAGCGGCGTCAGCCACCCGGCGACGAGCCCGGCATGCACCTCGCGCAGGATCTCTCCGAGCCGGTCCGGGCCCGCCTCCCACAGGTCGAACGCCCGGTACCGCACGCCAGGGTGTTCAGCCGCGACCGTGGCCGCGCTGCGCACGTCGGCCTTGCCGAGCTCGATGAACCGCCCGCCGGGGCCGAGCAGGGACAGGCCCGCGTCCACCAGGGGCCCGACCAGGGCGTCGAGCACGACGTCGACCCGACCGAAGGCCTCCGCGAAGCCGGCATCCCGGGAGCTGGCGATCTCGGCGATGCCGAGCTCGCGGAGGATGGGCCACTTGGGCGGGCTCGCCGTGGCCACCACCTCGGCCCCCAGGTGGCGCGCCACCTGCACCGCCGCCATGCCCACACCACCGGCCGCGGCATGCACGAGCACGCGCTCGCCGGGCTGCACGTCCGCCAGATCGTGGAGCGCAACCCACGCAGTCGCGAACGCCACGGGCACGCAGGCCGCCACCGCGAGTGGCACTCCATCGGGCACCGGATGGACCAGCCGTCGGTCCACCACTACCCGGTCCTGCACGCCCTGCGCGAGCGCCATCACCGGCTGCCCAACGACCAGATCGACGCCGGCACCCACCGCAGCCACCCGGCCCGCGCACTCGGAGCCCAGGGCCGCCTCCGCCCCGGCATAGGTGCCCAGCGCCAGCAACACGTCACGGAAGTTCAGCCCAGAAGCGACCACATCGATGGCCACTTGCCCCGGCCCGGGCGCCCCGGTGGGGTGCGGCACGAGTGAGAGCGCGTCCAGCGTGGCGCCAGGGGTGAGCCTCCCGGTCGACACGGTCGCCGCCTGCCAGCTCAGCTCGAGTCGCTGCCCGTCCCTCCAGGCCACCTCACGCAGTGGATCGGCCGATTCGTGTCGAAGCACCTCGTCGATTCGGCTGGCATCGTCCACATCCACCAGCGCCACGCCAAGTGCCGGGTGCTCGGCCGCCAGGCTCCGGGCCAGTCCGAGCACGGCGGCGAGCGCCGGATCGGGCCGATCGGAAGGCACAGCATCCACTGCACCCACCGTCACCCACCACACCCGCCCCGCGGGCTCCCGAAGTGCCGCCTGGGCCTCGGCGAGGGCGTGGGCGCACAGGGCCTGAACGGACGCGTGAGGCTCGAACCGCACCACCCTCCCGGGCACCGAGGCTTCAGGCGTCGGGGTGGGTCGACGCACCCACCGACGCACATGCAGCGGCACACCCAGAGCGATCGGCCGGGAGCGCACCCCCCGGAGCGCCGCGACCAGGGCTCCCTCCTCGTCGAGGAGGTCCACATCGGCGCCGCTGTCGCCCGAGCGCGCGTGGGCCCAGGCTACCCTCACACCGGGGCGCACGACCCAGGCGTGGGCGATGGCGAACGGGACCTCCGCGGTTTGCACCCCGCTCGCCGCGGCCAACGCCTGCAGCGCACCATCGACAACCATCGGGGACACCGCGAACCCGGGCAGGCGAACGGAGGACAGCGCGGCCACCGCCTCCGACTCACCCCGCCACAGCCGCTCGACGGTACGAAACGCCGGGCCATAGTCCACGCCTACGCCGGAGAAGGCTGCATACATCGCCGCCACATCCACGGCTTCGGTGCACCGGGTGCGCGCTCCGGCGAGGTCGGGGGTGGCGTCCACCACGGTGCCGGGCCGCGCGGTGGCGGCGAGGCCCAGCGACACGTCTCCAGCATAGATCATCCATCGATCGCCGGCCTCTATCGCCTGGATTCTAGACGACTCATCCACTCGCACCGGCGACTGCAGCACGAGATCGGCGACCGGTCCGCGGGACCACAGCAGGTCGACGATCGCGGCCGCTGGCACCACCGCGACGCCGGCCACCACATGGTCGCGGAGCCACGGGTGAGCCGCCGTCCCGAGCGTGCCTTCCACAGCCCAGTCCGCCACCGACAGATCCACCGGAGCGAGGCCCGGGCCCGTCCTGGGTCCGCGGGAGGGCGTGGGGTGCGGCAGCCAATACCTGCGATGCTGCCATTGCCGCGTGGGAACCGGTGTCGGATCGCTCTCATCCGGAACGGTATCGCTCGTGTCAGTGGGTTCTCCCTCGATGATCACGTGCGCATTCGTGCCCGAGAGCCCGAACGCGCTCACCCCCGCGAGGCGAGCGCCCCGCTCGGGCCAGGCTCGGAGCGCCCGGGGCAGCGCAACGCCAACGAGCGGCAGGGCCGGGTTCAGCCGATTCAGCTGGGCATTGGGCGCAACCTCACCGCGGCCCACCGAGAGCACGGTGCGGATCACCCCAGCGATGCCCGCGGCCGCCTCCAGGTGACCGAGGTTCGCCTTCACCGAGCCGAGCAGCAGCGGAGCCGTGTCCGGCCGCCCCGCTCCATACACCCGACCCGCGGCGCCGACCTCGATCGGGTCACCCAGGGCGGTGCCCGTGCCGTGGCACTCGAGTACATCCACGTCCGCCGGTTCCACACCCGCCGAGGCGAGAGCCGCCCGGATCACAGCCTCCTGGGCGTCCGCGCTGGGTACCGTGAGACCCGCGCTCCGACCATCGTGGTTCACCGCCGAGCCCCGCACCACGGCGAGCACGGTGTCGCCGGCAGCCCTCGCGTCGGACAGCCGGCGCAGCGCAACCACACCGCAGCCCTCCGCCCGCCCATAGCCGTCGGCGCTGGCGTCGAAGGTCTTGCACCGACCGTCGGCCGACAGGGCGCCAGCGCGGGCGAGCATCACGCTGCCGCCGGGGTCGACGATGGCGTTCACGCCGCCCACCAGCGCCCGTACACACTCCCCCCGCCGCAGGGACTCCACCGCGAGGTGCAGCGCGACGAGGGAGGACGAGCACGCCGTGTCGACCACCAGGGTCGGGCCCGTGAGGCCGAGCAGGTGGCTCACCCTCCCGGCTGCGAAAGACGGCTGGTTGCCCGGCACGCCGTGCAGCAGGGCGGACTCCGGCGCTCCGGCCAGGCGGGACGAATACTCACTGGCGGCGAGCCCGAGGAACACCCCGGTGGCGGTGTCGGCGAGGTCGCGCCAGCCGGCACGCTCCACCGCCTCCCAGGCCACCTCGAGCACGAGCCGGTGCTGCGGGTCCATCGCCAGCGCAGTGCCCTCGGACAGACCGAAGAAGGCCGCGTCGAAGTCGGCGATGTTCTGGAGGTAGCCCCCGCGGGTGGGCGCGCTCCCCGCCGCCCACCGATCGTCCGGAGCAGGACCGGTAGCGTCGCCCCCCGAACGCACCAGCTCCCACAGGGCTTCGGGGGAGGAGGCGCCGGGGAACCGGCAGCTCATGCCCACAATAGCGATGGGTTCGTCCCCCGGTGAGCGTGTGGGCGCTACCGCGACCACCCGGGACAACAACCCGACTTCCTGCAGGAGACACGCCGCGATCTGACCCACTGTCGGGTGGTCGAACGCCAACGTCGCGGCCAGTGGGCGTCCGACCAGGGCCTGGAGTCGGCCGCGCAGGTCCGTCGCGAGCAGCGAGTCCAGTCCGACGTCGACCAGGAGGGTGTCGGGTGCAGGCGGTCGTGCCTGCAGCACCATCGCCACCTGCTCCGAGACCTCACGCGTCACCGCGTCCACCCGCGCCGTCGCCGACAGCCCCCGCAGCCCATCGACCCACACCGACGAAGCGGGTGCGCCGGCCTCGGAGGAGAGGCGCTCGAGCAGGGGCGGCACGGTGGGCATGCGCGACGGGTCGAGGCGGATCGCCACGACCTGAGGCGGGCCCATGAGCGCCCGTTCGAGCACCGCATCCGCCAGCCACGGGGTGATCGGACGAATGCCCAGCGCCTCGAGCGCTGACGCGTGCGCGTCGCCCTGGACCGCTGCCATTCCGGTGGACCATGGCCCCCAGCCGATGCACACTCCAGCCAGGCCTGCCGCCCGTCGCGACGCCGCCACCGCCTCCAGGCCAGCGTTGGCGATCACGTAGGCTGCCTGACCGGCCCCGCCGAGCTGGGCCACTGCCGAGCCGAACAGCACGAAGGCCGACAGATCCCGGTCGCGCGTGGCCGCATCGAGCAGCTGGGCGCCCCCGAGCTTTGGACCCAGCACGCGCTCCAGCTGGGCCGGGTCATGGTCCGCGGCTGCGCCCGCCTCGTACACCCCCGCGAGGTGAAGCAGCCCCACCAGCGGCGCCGGCATCGCGTCACAGGCCGCCAGCGCACCCTCGACCCCGGCAGCATTTGACACGTCGGCGGTACAGAATCCGACGACCACTCCACGACGCTCCAGCCGCGCCTGCACGGCCAGAGCCGCTGGACCCGGAGGGCGCCGCCCGGCCAGCACGATGGACCGCACGCCCCGCCCCGCGAGCCACTCCGCAGCCCACCGACCGAGCGCGCCGGTACCGCCGGTGACCAGCCACGTGCCCTGGGCTGGCACCGAGGCCACGCCGCCTGCGCGCACGAGCCGCGGCACCAGGCGCTGACCATGCCGCACCGCGTGCACCGATTCGGCCCACTCCGACAGCTCGGTAGATCGAAGCACCTGCACGACCGTCGCCCAGTCCCCGTCGTGGTCCAGCTGGACGATGCTCAGGTCGGGACGGTCCGACTGGAGCGCCCGGACCGCGCCACCGAGCAGCGCCTCCGTCATCGCCGGTGCCTCGCCGTGCACGCTGCGCCCGCGCTCCGTGACCACTACCAGAGGTCCGCGGGTGGTGCAGAGGAGCGGGTCCAGCGGTCCGTGCCACGCGATGATATCCACGGGCCCGAGGGAAGCCAGGTCCGCCGCAACGACGACCTCGACACCGCTGGTTCGGAGTGCGTCGGCGAGCTCGGGCAGTCCCACCACGCCCCACCGCCGCGCCACCGAACCCGAGCTCGGGCGCGGCTCCCAAGTGAGCGAGAGCAGCGCGCGGTCCACCACTGCGCTGGGCTCTGCCCACACAGCGCGATGGTCCCACACAGGCGGCGGACCCGCCGGCCAGGTCGCGCCGTCCGGAGCACGCTCGAGCACCACGTGTGCATTGGTGCCCGACAGACCGAAGGACGAGACCGCTACAGTCGCCGCGTCCAACGCGCACTCTTCCGCCACGACCTCGAGCGCACCGTCAGGGAGTTCCGGGTTCGCGCGCGTCAGGTGTAGCTGCCGGGGCACACGCCCACTGCGCAGCACCGCGACGGCCTTGAGCAGGCCTGCGATCCCGGCCGCCGCCTCCAAGTGCCCCAGGTTCGACTTCACCGAGCCGATGAGCAGGCGCCCCTCACGCTCGCCGTACACGCTGTCTGCTGCCCGCACCTCGATCGGGTCACCCAGCGGGGTGCCTGAGCCATGGCACTCCAGGTAGCCAACGTCGTCAGCGCCGATCCCCGCGTCGGCGAGCGCCGCCCGGAGTACGGCCTCCTGTGCGGGTCCGCTGGGCACGGTGAGGCCTGCACTCCGCCCATCGTGGTTCACCGCCGCACCGCGGAGGACGGCCAGCACCGGCAGGCCCGCCGCCAGGGCGTCATCGAGCCGCTGGAGGACCACCACCCCGCAGCCCTCGGCGCGCACATAGCCGTCGGCGCCAGCATCGAAGGTGCGGCACCGCCCGGTGGGCGAGAGCGCGTCGATCCCCGCCAGCAGCTCGGTGGTGCTCGGATCCACCAGCGCGTTCGCCCCGCCGGCCAGGGCCACTGTGCACGCGCCCCGCCGCAGCGCCTCCACCGCTTCGCACACGGCCACCAGCGACGAGGAGCACATCGTCTGCACTGTGATCGCTGGCCCACACGCGCCGAGCTGCCAGGCCACCCGACCCGCCGCGAAGGCTGGGTCGTTGCCCGTGATCGCGAACGCCGCCGCCGGATCGTCCGCCGAGAATCTCCGGCCGTATTCACTAGGTCCTACGCCGACGAACACGCCCGTATCGCTGCCGATGCTCAGCACCAGACCTGCCGATGCGAGGGCCTCCTGGCTCACCTCGAGCAGCAGTCTGTGCTGCGGATCCAGCGCCCGCGCCTCCGCGTCGGACATGTCGAACGCCATCGCATCGAAGTCGGCGATCTCCGTTAGGTATCCACCAGGGCGCCTCCCATCCCGGCCTGGGGGCGGCGGCCCCACGGCGTCGCCACCGGCGGCGAGCAACGCCCACAGGTCGTCCAGCGAGTTCACATCGCCGGGCAGACGGCACGCCGCACCCACGATGGCGATGGGCACAGCACCCGTCCGTCGAGCCATCGGTGCGGCGACCGGCGCCGATGGCGTGAGCGCCGCGACCAGGGCGAGCACGGTGGGGTGGTCGAAGGCGAGGGTGGCCGGGAGTCGCCGTCCGACAACGCGGGAGAGCGCGTTGCGGAGCTCCACCGCCTGGAGCGAATCGAGCCCGAGCTCCGCCAGTGGCCGGTCCACGGGCACCACCCGCAGTCCGAGAACCCGCGCCACCTCCGCACGGACCCGGTCCTCGAGCTCCAGCCCCGGGTCGACCGCCTCCTGTGCGGCGATCCCTCGAACCCGCGATCCCGGGCCCAAGCCCACCAGTCCGCTCTCCGGCCGCTCCAGCAGATCATCGAGCTGTGCGAGTGCGAAGCCCGGGTCCAGCGGCACCAACCCGCGGGCCCGCATGCGCTCCACATGCTCGGCACCCATGCCCTCGGTCCACGGACCCCAGGCGATGGATGTGCCCGCCAGCCCGAGACCGCGCCGATGCGCCGCCAGCCCATCCAGCCACGCATTCGCAGCGGCATAGGCGGACTGGCCCGCCGACCCCAGCACGCCGGCCACCGACGACACCAACACGAAGGCAGAGACATCCCCAACCGCCTGATGCAGCGCCCAGGCGCCCGCCACCTTCGGGGCGAGCACCGCCTCGATGCGCTCTGGCGTCAGCCCGGTGAGCATCCCGTCGTCGAGCACCCCAGCCGCATGCACCACCGCCGTGGGCGCGTGCTTCGCCACCAGCGCGGCCACGGCGACAGGGTCGGTGATGTCCACGGCCTCGACCCTCGCATCCGGAAGCTCGGCCAGCAACGCCAAGGCTCCCGGCGTCTCCTCACCGCGTCGACCCACCAGCACCAGCCGATGACCCCGCAGGTGGCGGGCGATGGCCGCGCCGACGGCACCCAGCCCTCCCGTGATCAGCACCGTGCCGCCCAGGTGGGGCAGCCTGAGCACGAGCTTCCCGATGTGACGGGCCTGCGACATGAATCGGAAGGCATCCGGCGCCGCCGCCATCGGCCAGCTCCGCACCGGCAGCGGGGTCAGTCGACCCGCCGCCAGGTGGTCGACCAGCTCCCGCAGCATCGCGCCGATCGCCTCCGGGCCGGCCTCCTGCAGATCGAACGGCAGGTACCGGACACCGCTCACGTCGGTTCGGACATCGGTCTTGCCCATCTCGAGGAACCAGCCACCGGGCCGGAGCAACGACAGACTCGCGTCGACGAACGGCCCCGTGAGTGCGTTGAGCACCACATCCACCGGTCCAGCCGGCCGCAAGGTGTCGACGAAGGACAGGTCCCGGCTGTTGCCGACCCACGCCACCCCGAGGGCCCGGAGGGTGGCCTGCTTCTCCGGACTCGCCGTGCCCAGCACCTCCGCGCCGAGCATGCGGGCCACCTGCACCGCCGCCTGACCCACGCCGCCGGCCGCCGCGTGCACCAGCACCCGATCGCCGGGCTGAACATCGGCCAGGTGGCGCAGCGCATACAGCGCCGTGAGGAAGGCCACGGGCACGGCTGCAGCTGTCGAGTCCGTCAGCGCGGCTGGGATCGGCGCGACCACTCGGGCGTCAACGGTGACGAACCGACGAAAACCAGACGCCAGGGCGAGGACCCGCGTGCCCACCTTCAGGTCCACGCCAGCGCCTGCGCGCTCCACGACGCCGGCGCACTCCGCGCCGAGTGGGATGGGCTCTCCCGGGTACATTCCCAGGCCGGTGAGCACGTCGCGGAAGTTCAGTCCCCCTGCCCGAATCCGGATCTCGACCTCGCCCGCAGCCGCAGGTCGACGCGGGGTCGGCTCGAACACCAGATCGTCCAGCGATGCTCCGGATGCCGTGAGACGGAAGCCCGAACGAGGCAGTGGGCGCGGGCCCGCCGGCACCAGGTCGGAGCGGAGCCACACCCCGTCACGGAAGGCGCAGGAGCCGCTCCCCGCCCCGCGCAACGCCGTCGCGCATTGCTCCGCCGAGGCGACGGATTCGGCGTCCACACCCCCCCAATGCAGCTCCGGGTGCTCCACCGCCACCGACCGACCGAGTCCCCACAAGCCCGCACCGGCGAGGTCCGTGACGCCCGTGCCATCGCAGTCCACGGCACCCCGGGTGAGGAACCACAGCCGGGGAACTGGATCGAGAGCCAGCGCCGATCGCACCAGCGCCACCGCGTCTGCGATGGGCGGCGACACCCCGGATGGCCACGTGAGCACCAGGTTTGCCACCGTCGGCAGAGTCTCTGCGTCGGCGACGCTCCCCCCCAATGCCTCCGCCAGCGCGGACCATCCCCGCACGGCCCAGGTGCCGGTCACAGGTTCGGCTGGCACCGGCCCCCACGCCAGCCGCTGGAGACCCGCGCCGCCGATCTCACGCACCCGCAGCCCGGTGACCTGTGCGATGACGCCGGCGTCATCCCACAGCACCGCGTCGACCCCAGACTCCGACCGACGCACCGTCACCCGCGCCCGGTCCACCCCGAGGCGGAACACCCGCACCCGACCCAGCTGGAACGGCACGCCCACAGGCACATCCGGCAGCAGTGCGGTGAGCTGGAGTGCGCCATCGAGCAACGCCGGCGCCAGGCCGTCGGAGGCCACGCCCACAGGCAGGATGAGCTCCGCCTCCACGGCCTCCGACCCACGCACGATCCCCTGCACCGCACGGAACCGGGGGCCGTAGACCAGCCCCCCCACCTCGAGACGCGCGACCAGCTCGGCGGTCTCGATGGAGGTGCCCGACAACGCCGCCGGCGCAGCGGGCGCTATCCCGCGCTCGACGACTCCGGCGGTGGCAGATCGCTGCCACTCCGAACCGTCTCGTCGATGCACCGTCGCCACGGCCTCGCGCACCGCCACCTGCACCGTGTCGCCGGCGAAGATTGGACGTTCGAGCGATATGTCGACGAGCCCGTAACCATCGCCGACAGCACGCCGCAGCGCCTCCACGATGGCGGCCGCGGGCACGACCGACCGTCCGCCGACCCGGTGATCGGCGAGCCACGGGAGGGCGGACTCTGCCCAGCGGGCACGGAAGCAGGCGCCGTCGGCGACATCCAACCGCCGGCCGAGGAAGGGATCACCGGTGGGATCACCGCCACGGTGGACGAGGGGCAGCCAGTGCCGCTTGTGTTGCCACGGGGTGGTCGGCAGATCGACCACCACCGACGTGTGAAACACGACGTTCCAGTGTATATCTCGGCCGAGACTGTACCATTTAGCGAGCGCGTGCAGCGGCTCGTCGCCCACCCGCACGACAGCGGCCGGGCCAGAGGGAGCTGAGGCATCACCGAAGCAGACGACAATGTCGGTATCGGCACCCACCGCGGCCTGGTCAGGCGGACCCGCCCACGCCTCCCACTGCGCCTGCGCCTGGATGTCGGTCCCGACCCAAGCCACCGGCCCGCGGCGCGGCTCGAGCGGCGCCTCGGTCGGCGCCTCGAGGTCCTCCGCCCCATGGATCACCCGTGCCCGCCGAACCCGGCCGTGGGCCCGTGTGAGCGCGACACTGGCGGCGACCGATCCGAGCTCTCGACCTGCCGTCCAGGCCACTATGCGGGCGTCCCACGCCTTCAGGCCGCCGAGCGTGCGGCCGGAAGTCACCAGCAGCCAGGGGCCCTCCACGCGGTGAGCGGGTGGGACGGGCGGCGGGTCGGCCAAACCGAGAACAGCGTGGGCATTGGTGCCGGAGAGCCCGAACGCGCTCACCGCCGCCACCCGGGCACCCGCCCATGGCTCGGGCGCGATGGGCAGCCGCACACGGTCGGTAGGAACTGCTGGATTCACTTGGTCCAACAACGCGTTCGGCGGCACGACCCCGTGCTGCAGTGCGAGCACCACCTTGATCACGCCGGCCACGCCCGCGGCCGCCTCGAGGTGGCCGATGTTGGCCTTCACCGAGCCCAGCGCGGGTGGCGCTCCGTCCCGCCCGTACACGGCCGCCGCGGCGCGAGCCTCCACCGGGTCACCCAGCGCCGTCCCGGTGCCATGGCACTCCAGATAGGCGACCTCGGCGGCGTCGGTGTGGGCATCGGAGAGCGCGGCTCGGAGCACCTCTTGCTGCGCAGACGCGCTGGGCACGGTGAGCCCCGCCGTGCGTCCGTCGTGGTTCACCGCCGTGCCGCGCACCACGGCCAGCACGGGATCGCCCGCCGCTCGTGCATCCGAAAGGCGCCGCAGCGCGAGCACACCGCAGCCCTCCCCGCGACCGAACCCATCCGCGCGGGCGTCGAAGCTCTTGCACCGACCGTCGGCAGCGAGGGCACCGAGTTGGGACAGGATCACGAACCCGTCTGGCGACACCAGCGTGTGAACGCCGGCGACCAAGGCGCGGTCACACTCTCCCTTTCGCAGGGCGGCAACCGCCAGGTGCAGGGCGACCAGGGACGAGGAGCACAGCGTGTCCACCGCCAGCGTCGGCCCGCGGAGTCCCAGCGCGTGGGCAACCCGGCCCGCGGCGAACGCGTCGTCGTTGCCCGTCAGCGCATACAGCGCCTGGTCATCCACCGACAAGTCCACCCGGTCGCCGTACTGGCTGTCGGCGATGCCGACGAACACGCCCGTGCGAGCGTCCATGCGGTCCGGGGCCCACCGCGCGCGCTCGACCGCCTCCCAGGCCACCTCGAGCAACAGACGCTGCTGGGGGTCCAATGCCGCGGCCTCAGCACCCGACATGCCGAAGAACTCGGCGTCGAACCCCGCGACGTCTGCCAGGAAGCCGGCGCGAAGCACATCGGTGCGGCCCGGACGGCCAGGAACGGGGTCAACCACGGCGGACGCGTCCCACCGGTCAGCCGGCACCTCCGAGGTCGCGTCAACGCCGTCGTGGATGAGCTGCCAGAACGCCTCGGGGGAGTCAGCGCCGGGAAACCGGCACGCCATGCCGACGATGGCGATGGGATCGTCGGGCGAAGCGCCCGCGCTCGCAGCAATGACCGTCGGGGCCAGGGGTCCCAGTGCCGCAAGCATGCCCGCCACCGTGGGGTGCTCGAGCACGAAGGTCGCCGGGAGCTGGCGACCGACGATCCGTCCGAGTGCGCCACGAAGCTCCAGTGCGCCGAGGGAATCCAGCCCGAGCTCGTGCAGCGGCACGTCGTCCGGCAGGTCAGTGGGCGTCCGGCCGAGCGCCGCAGCTGCGGCTGCCCGCACCGTGCCGAGCCGGGGCAGGTCGCCAGAGCCGGCGGCCGGCGCCAGCTCAGCGAACAGCGGGTCGTTCTGGGAAGTCGCCACAGCACCGAGGTCGAGGTCTGCCCCGATGACCGCCCCGCCACCCCAGGCGCGGGCGACCAGCTGGACGCCGTCCCATGGCACCAGTGGGCGCAGGCCGAGCCGGACCTGCCGTGCGCGCTGCGCCTCGGTGAGATCCGCGGTCAGGCCAACCGTCCAGGGCCCCGAGGCGAACGACGTGCCGCCGATCCGAGCGACCGCAGCGTCGAGCGCGGCGTTTGCAGCCGAATACGCCGCCTGGCCTGCCGAGCCGGTGACACCGGCCACCGACGACAGGGCCACCACGGAAGCGGCAGGCGCCGCGGCCACGACATTCCGCAGCCCCGTGAGCTTGGGCGCGAGGGCACGCGACAGATCCTCCGCAGTGAGCGAATCAAGCCGTCCATCCACCCGGACCCCGGCAGCATGGACCACCCAGTCTGCCGGGACAGGCTCCGGGATCGGCGCGCAGACGTCCCAAGCCCGCACCTCGACCGGGCACGAACGACGCAACGTGTCGAGCAGTGCGTCTGCTCCTGGGGTGTCGAGTCCCCGGCGTCCGGTGAGCCACAGCGCGTCCACCTGCGGCGCCAGCCACCGGGCCAGCGCCGCGCCGATGCCGGACAGCCCCCCGGTGATCCACACCACGCCGTGGGGCACGACGCCGGCATCCTCCGCCAGCACCAGCCGAGGCACACCGCGGACGCCGTCCTGCCATCGGACCTCGGGCTCCTGCCCGCCCTCCCGGGCCGCGTCCTCCTCCGTGCCGTCGACGAGGTGCCACGCGATCTCCGGCCTCTCCCGCCGCACACTCCGGATAAACCCGAACACCGCCGCGACACCCGGATCCGACGCCGGACCCACCACCGTCACCCGGGGCGCTGTGCGGCTCCGCGCCCACTCCAAGGCGGCCGCCAGCCGCGACTCGGGGCTCCCGCTCGGTACGGCCCAGACCTCGCCGGGTCCGGCCTCGGGTTCGTCCGCCTCGCGCCACGCCACCCGGTACAGGGCGCCCCGGGTGATGGACCGGGTGCGCACGCCGACAAACCACGCCACCGGTCCTGCGGCATCCACCAGGAGCACGTCGTCGCCGTGGACATAGGCCTCGGCGACCCGCGCATCGGCATTCCACACGTGCACCTGGTCGACGCCCACGGGGATCGCGCCGGGCGCATCTGAGCGGGTGAGGGCGAGGCACTGCAGCGCGCCATCCAACAGCAAGGAGAACGAGCCCGCCGCGAGCTCGGCCCGTGCCCCGGCGTCCCCCCGCCACGCTGCTCGGATCACCCGATGGGCGAGTCCGTAGGTGAGCCCGCGCTCTGCGAATGCGTCGTACAGCGCGCCGATGTCGATCGCCTCGTCCGCCTGTGAGGTCGGGCGCGAGGGAGGGGCCCCGAGGGGCACAGAACGCGCCGTGGCATGCACGCCCTGGTCCGACGACAGCTCCAGCCGAGGGCCGGGCACCCGCTCCACCGCCACGTCGGCCGACAGGTCGGCAGATGCTCCGAACACGACCTCAGCCAGCGCTCCCGACGTCCCAGCCAGCAGTGCTTCCACCGCCCACGCCGCAGGCGCCGCCGGCCGGCCGTGCACCCGATGCTCCTGCGCCTCCGCAGCCGACCACACCCGCCGCTGGCGGTCCGTCTGGACCCACGGGGAGGGCGCCCAGAACCGCCTCCTGCGCCACGCCCGGCTGGGGTGTGGCGGTGGACCTCCCGCAGGAGCTGCCTCGACCACCGCATGGGCGTTGGTGCCGGACAGTCCGAACGAGCTCACCGCACCCATCCGAGGCCCATGCCACGGGAGCACCGTCACGGGCAGGGACAGAGGCAGGGTGTCCACCGGCAGCGCCGGGTTGACCTCGGTGAGCAGGGCATTCGGCGGCGTCTCGCCGTGCTCCAGGACCAGCACCAGCTTGATCAGCCCGGCGACACCGGCCGCGGCCTCCAGGTGGCCGATGTTCGCCTTGACCGAGCCGAGCTGGAGCGGACCGTCATCAGGGCGACCTTCGGCGTACACCGTGCCGGCAGCGCGCACCTCGATGGGGTCTCCAAGGGAGGTGCCCGTGCCATGGCACTCCAGGTACGACACCTCCGCAGGCGCCACTCCGCCGTCGGCGAGCGCGGCCCGGATCACCGCCTGCTGGGCCTCGGCGCTGGGAACGGTCAGCCCTGCGCTGCGGCCGTCGTGGTTCACCGCGGTTCCGCGCACAACCGCCAGGATCGGGTCGCCAGCAGCCTGCGCGTCGGCCAGAGGACGCAAGGTCAGCACGCCGCAGCCCTCGCCGCGGCCATAGCCATCCGCCGACGCGTCGAAGGTCTTGCTCCGGCCGTCGGGAGCGAGCGCCCCGAGCTGGCACAGGTACAGGGTGGAGTCTGGCGCCAGCAGCGCGTGCACCCCGCCCACCAGGGCCCGGTCACACTCGCCGGCGCGGAGGGCGCGCACGGCCAGATGGAGCGCAACCAAGGAGGACGAGCACACGGT
>JBLFXJ010000064.1:0-27421 GCA_047609825.1 Myxococcota bacterium | reverse complement strand
CGGCGGTGAGGTCTGCGCCGGTCAGGTCCGCGCCGGTCAGGTTGGCGTTCTGCAGCCGTACACCCACCAGCGATGCCGAGATGAACACGGCGCTCATGAGCTTGCAGTCCTGACCGACAGCGCCGTCG
Organism: Myxococcota bacterium; assembly: GCA_047609825.1. Lineage (GTDB taxonomy): Bacteria > Myxococcota_A > UBA796 > UBA796. The sequence goes on along the minus strand of JBLFXJ010000064.1, from coordinate 27,293 downwards.
AGCCGGGCGTTGGTGAACACCGCCTCCAACGCCTTGACCTCGGTGAGATCGGCACGTCGCAGGTCCGCCCCGGTGAAGTTCGCCTTGGGCAGCGAGGCCTCGGACAGGTCCGCGTCGGTGAGCACAGCACCCGTGGCGTCGACCTCACGCAGGCGCGCTCTCGACAGGTGGATCTGGTCGGCATTCGCGCCGGCGAGGGTGGCCTCGGCGAGGTCACCGCGCGTGAAGTCGGCTCGGACCAAGATCGCCTTGTCGAGGAAGGCGCCTCGCATGCGGACCTTGAGACCGAGAGCGTCGGTCAGGTTCATGCCGCTTCCGTCGATCTCGTTCAGCCAGGCCTTCACGAGGGTGGAGCGGGACAGATCTGACCCGGTGAGATCCGATTTATCGGCGTTCGCATTCGACAGATCGACGCCTGACAGGTTCTTTCCGGCGAGGTCGGCCGCGAACAGATCGGGGCGGCCGCGTTCGCCGCGCTTGGCGTTGAATGCGGACACATCTTCGGCCTCGAGCAGCTCGACGAGCTCCATCACAGGTCTCCCGGGTGTGGACAGGCGGTACGGTGGACGGCAGACTGAGCGGACTCCGCTCACTCCACCCGTGGGCGAGGAGGCGACATGCACGGCATCCGACTCTCTCTCGTTCTTGCTCCACTCGCGCTCGCATGCGCGGGTGGTGACGACGGGAGTGGCCCGGCTAACGGCTCGGACGACACCCCGCCGGTCGGCACAGCCACCGGGGGATCGACCGGGGGCGGCGGCACCGGCGGAGGCGGCACGACCGGGCCCGCGATCAGTGGGTTCACTGCGGGTGGATACCTCCTCGACCACCTGGCGATCGTCGCCGAACACGACACCGACGGCGACGGCGTCATCGACAACAACCTCCCCTTGGTGCTGAACCTCGTGAACGTCGTGATGGGCACGAGCGAGTACTCGGTGGAGGCCGTGAACGCGATCATCGCCGACTCGCTGTACCCGGACAACATCATGTTGGTCGATGCCCGCAACGCCAACAACCGGCTCGATCTCGACCTGCTCCTGGGCCTCGACGACGGCAGCGGACTCACCGTCGATCCTGCGAGCTACGACGGCGACGGCATGTCTGTGAACCGGCTCGCTGGGGCGTTCACGGACGAGATCCAGTTCACGGCCTCGGCCGATGCGATCTCACTTCCGGTCGTCCTGTTCGACGGCATCGAGCCTGTGCCTCTCATCCTCGAGGCGGTGACCCTGTCCGGCGATCTCGACGCCGATGGCCTCGACACCTTCTTGTTGGGAGCCATCCCCGTCCAGGCGGTGATCGACGACATGGTCGAGCCGCTGATCCCCGACGAAGGCGTCGACATCGATGGTGACGGTGTGCCCGAGTCCAAGGAGGAAGTGCTCGACCTCGTGTGGAGCATCGCCCCAGCCGCGGGAGATGTCGACCTTGGAGGCGGCCTCACCGGCGTTAGCACGCTGCTCGAATTCCGTGCCTCGAGCGCAGAGTTCTGAGTCTCTGACACCCCGGGACGGCTCTCGCCTTGAACTGCTCGGTCGGGTTGGGTACACCACGGTCCCTTCGCCCGACCGGGAGACTTTATGGCAGAGTCTGACGAGGCCCTCGAGAGGCCCGGAGCGCCTCCGCGCATCGACGACGTGCCGTATACGCAAGAGCAGCTGCTCGACTGGTATCGCCAGATGCGCCTCATCCGACGGGTCGAGGAGCAGGCGGCGAAGGCCTACATGCAGAAGAAGATCCTCGGCTTCTGCCACCTGTATATCGGCATGGAGGCCGTCGCCGTGGGCGCCACCGCGGCCCTTCGCAGTGGCGACACCATCGTCTCAGCCTACCGCGAGCACGGCCAGGCGATGGCGCGCGGAGTCACGCCTCGCCAGGTGATGGCGGAGCTGTTCGGCAAGCGCACCGGCATCAACCAAGGCATCGGCGGGTCGATGCACATGGGCAGTGCTGAGCACAACTTCTTCGGTGGCTACGGCATCGTCGGCGGGCACATCCCCCTCGCCGTCGGTGCCGCCTTCGCATCGAAGTACCGGGGCGACGACGACGTTGCGCTGGTGTACTTCGGCGATGGCGCCGCCCAGCAGGGAGCGTTCTACGAGGCGCTCGAGCTGGCCCAGCTGTGGGCGCTGCCGGTGATCTTCCTGTGCGAGAACAACTACTACGCGATGGGCACCAGCCTCGAGCGCCAGTCCTACCTGACCGACATGTCGCGACGCGGAGATGGCGTCGGCATGCGGCGGTGGCAGTTCGGTGGCTTCGACGTGCTCGACGTGTACCGCAACATCACCCGGGCGGCCGAGCACGCTCGTTCAGGCAAGGGCCCCGTCATCGTCGAGGCGGTCACCTACCGGTACCGGGGCCACTCGATGTCAGACCCCGCGAAATACCGCAAGGACGGCGAGCTGGACGAGTTCCGCGCGAAGGACTGCATCGACTCGGCCCATGAGCGCCTGGTCGAGGAGTTCGGAGTGTCCGAAGACGACCTGGCGCAGATCAAGACCGACGTGAACGTCGAGGCGAAGGACGCCTACGACTTCGCAGAGAGCTCCCCCGAGGCGGACACCAGCCGTCTGTACGACTTCACCTACGCCCCCACGGAGGCGTGATGGCTACGCTCCAGATTCGCGAGGCGCTTCGCCGCGCCATGACCGAGGAGATGCGCCGCGACGACCGCGTCTTCCTCATGGGCGAGGAGGTCGCCTACTACGACGGCGCGTACAAGGTCTCCCAGGGCATGCTGGCCGAGTTCGGCGAGCGTCGGGTGATCGACACGCCGATCGCAGAGAACGGCTTCGCTGGCCTCGGCATCGGCGCCGCGATGTCGGGTCTGCGACCGATCATCGAGATCATGACCTGGAACTTCGCTCTCGTGGCGTACGACCAGATCATCAACAACGCTGCGAAGATTTACCAGATGACGGCCGGCAGCTACAACGTGCCGATCGTGTTCCGCGGCCCCAACGGCGCCGCGGAGAACCTGGCGTCGCAGCACAGCCAGTCCCTGGAGTCGATCTTCGCGCACTTCCCGGGCCTGAAGGTCATCTCGGTGGCCACGCCCCGCGACTCCTACGGGCTGCTGAAGAGCGCCATCCGCGACCCCAACCCTGTCGTGTTCATGGAATCCGAGATCATGTACGGATTCAAGGGGGAGGTCGAGGATGAGGAGTTCCTCATCCCGATCGGCAAGGCCGAAGTGAAGCGCGATGGCACCGACGTCACGCTCATCACGTGGAACAAGCAGGTGCATACCTGCCTGGCCGCCGCCGAGGTCCTCGCGAAGGAGGGCATCTCCGCGCTGGTGCTCGACCTGCGCACCATCCGTCCGCTGGACGAGGCGGCGATCTACGCGGCGGTCGCCAAGACCAACCGGGTGGTGATCGTGCAGGAGGGCTTCCCGTTCGCGGGTGTCGGCGCCGAGATCTCCGCGCGCATCGGCGAGGCGTGCTTCGACGCGCTGGACGCGCCCATCCTCCGGGTGTGCAACCGCGACATCCCGCAGCCCTACGCCACCAACCTCGAGCAGCTCGTCGTTCCGTCCATCGAACGGATCGTACAGGCTGCCCGCGCCGTCACCAACCGCTGAGAGGAGGCATCGTGGCCGAGTTCTACGAGATGCCCGCCATCTCACCGACGATGGAAGTGGGCACCCTGGTCGAGTGGAAGATCCCGGAAGGCGCAGCCTTCTCGTCTGGCACCATCGTGGCCGAGGTCGGAACCGACAAAGCGAATATGGAGGCCGAGGTCTTCGACGATGGTGTGATGCTCAAGCACCTGGTCTCCGAGGGCGACGAGATCCCACCGGGCCAGCCCATCGCGATCATCGGGACCGAGGCCGGCGAAGATATCTCCGCGTTGCTCGCCGAATACGCGCAGCAAAAAACAAGCCCGGCGGAGCCACCGGCTGCGGAGACGCCAGCCCCGGTCGCGGCCCCAGCGCCAGCCCCCCCCGCAGCGCCCGCCACACGGAGTGCGCCCGCGGCCCGGCCAGCAACCCAGCCGAGCATCGACCGGAGCTGGGACGGCAAGGCACTCACGAGTGACTTCATGGACCCGCCGGGTGACCTGCAGATCGGGCGCACAAAGGCTCGGGTCGCGGCCTCTCCCCTCGCGCGCGCGGTCGCCTCCGATCTCGGCGTCGACCTGCACAGGGTCACGGGATCAGGGCCTGGCGGACGGATCGTACGCGCCGACGTGGACGCCGCCGCCCAGGCGCCAGCTGCTGCAGCGGGCCCCGCCCCCCGCGCCGACCAGACCAAGCGCAACTCGCCGATGCGGAAGACGATCGCCAAGCGACTGCTGTCATCGCACCAGGACATCCCGACGTTCTTCCTGACCGCCACCTTCGACATGCAGGGCTTCGTCGATCTTCGCACCGCGCTCAAGGCCCAGCTGCCCGACGTGCGCGTGTCGTACAATGACATCCTGATCAAGGCGGTAGCCCGCGCTCTCGTCGATCACCCTGAAGTGAACGCATCGTGGTCGGCCGACAGCATCGTGCACCACGGCCGCGTCGACATCGGCGTCGCAGTCGCAGTCGCCGGAGGCTTGATCACGCCGGTCGTGCGCAACGCCGACCAGAAGCCGCTCTCGGTCATCGGCGGCGAGGTCCGCGAGCTCGCGGGTCGCGCGCGTAAACAGAAGCTCCAACCTGACGAGTACACCGGCGGCACGTTCACCATCTCCAACCTGGGCATGATGGAGATCGACCACTTCACCGCGATCATCAACCCGCCAGAGGCGGCGATTCTCGCGGTCGGCCGCATCGCCGAAGAACCGGTGGTGGTGGACGGCGAGCTGATCATCGCGAACCGGATGCGCGTGACCATGACCTGCGACCACCGGGTCATCGACGGCGCGGTGGGTGCCACCTTCCTCCAGACACTCCGGCGGTACGTGGAGAACCCGTACCTCCTCCTGGTCTGACCGGAGATTCCGTGTCCAACGACTTCGACCTCATCGTGATCGGCGCCGGGCCCGGCGGATACCCGACCGCGATTCGCGCCGCACAGCTCGGGCTCCGCGTGGCCTGCATCGAGCGCGAGCGCCTCGGCGGCGTGTGCTTGAACTGGGGCTGCATCCCGTCAAAGGCCCTGCTGAAGACCGCCGAGCTGGCGAACAAGATCCGCCATGCTGGCGACTTCGGGCTGTTGGTGCCGGAGATGGGCATCGACTACGACAAGGTGGTCGGCCGCTCGCGCAAGGTGGCCAGCCGGTTCGAACGCGGCGTGAAGGGTCTGTTCAAGAAATACGGAGTCACCTCGATCTTCGGCACGGCCTCGCTGACCGCGGCGAACACTGTCCAGGTGGTGGGTGCAGACGGCGGGACTGCCGAGCACACCGCCGCCCATATCGTCGTGGCCACCGGCGCCCACGCACGCACCTTCCCCGGCATCGAGCTGGACGGCGAACGCATCGTCTCCTACCGCGAGGCCATCGTGCGCACCGTCCAGCCCGCCCGGGTGACTGTCCTGGGCGCGGGCGCCATCGGCATGGAGTTCGCCTACTTCTGGAACGCGATGGGCACCGAGGTCACGGTCGTCGAGGGCCGGGACGAGGTGCTGCCGGTCGAAGACGAGGAGTGCGGCGCGGTCGTGCGGAAGAAGATGGCCAAGTCGGGCATCGCGTTCCAGCTGGGACGCATGGTCAAGCAGGTGCGGCGTGAGGGCGAAGAGACGGTCACGGTGCTCGACGATGGCACCGAACTGCGCGCCGACCTGACCCTCGTGGCGCTCGGCATCACCCCCAACTCGTCAGGGATCGGACTGGATCAGCTCGGCGTGCGCATGGAGCGTGGGTTCATCGCCATCGACGACGCGTGCGCCACGAACGTGCCCGGTGTGTACGCCGTGGGGGATGTGACCACGAAGGGTGGGTTGGCCCACACCGCGACGGCGCAAGGGCACGTCTGCGCAGAGCGGATCGCAGGACATGCTGCCCCGGCCGTCGACTACAGCAGCATCCCCGGCTGCACATACTGCCAGCCGCAGGTGGCGTCGGTCGGCTTGACCGAGGCCGCGGCGAAGGCGCAGGGGCTGGCATTCACAGTCGGCAGGTTCCCGTTCCTCGCGAACGGCAAGGCCCAGGGAGCCGGAGACGCCGACGGCTTCGTGAAGGTCCTGATCGACGACAAGTACGGCGAAATCCTCGGCGCCCACATCGTCGGAGCTGCCGCAACTGAGATGATCGCGGAGTTCACGCTCGCGCGCAGTGGTGAGGTGACGGCCGATGTGCTGTTGCACACCGTGCATGCTCACCCGACCTACTCCGAGGCGATGTACGAAGCCGTCGCCCAGGCCAAGGGTGTGTCGGTACATATCTGACCGACCCCCAATCAATCCGCAGAGTTTTCCACAGGCACTGACCGGGGCAGCGCGACCACATGGTCGGCAGCTGCTACCAGTGCGGGGTCGTGGGTGGCCATCCAAACAGAGGCTCCCTCGTCTACGAGCAGCTGCAGCAGCGCCACGAGCCGATCCACGTCGGCGGGGTGCAGTCCCCGGCTCGGATGGTCGAGCACATAGAGCACGCCTTCGGCCGAGCCTCGTCGCGCTCGTGCAAGCTCCCGAGCCAACTTCAGGCGATTGGCCTCCCCTCCGGAGAGGGCATCGGTCGACAACCCGAGCGGCACGTAGCCCAGTCCAACATCCCGCAGCGCGCGGAGGATGGCCTCGAGCTTGGGGTGGCCTGCCAGCAAAACATGTGCCTGGTCCCCGGTGAGGGCGAGCAGCTCGTCCGCGGCATGGCCCTTCCATCGGATCTGGAGTACATCCGCCATGAATCGCCGTCCGTCGCACACGCCGCACGGCAGTGCTACGTCCGCGAACAGCTCCACCTCGACCTGCCGAACGCCGGTACCCCCACACGCCTCACACCGACCGCCCTTTACGTTGAGTGAGAAGGCGGACGGAGGGAGGCCGCGCACCCGCGCCTCCTGCGTGGCGGCGAGGAGCGAGCGCATGATTGTCCACAGGCCGGAGTAGGTCGCAGGGGACGACCGCGAGGAGCGTCCAGCCCCCTCCTCCACCAGCACCACCCGTCGAAGGTCGGCGAGCCCCGACAGCTGACGCGTGGGGGGCGCCGGGGGTCCGGCGAAGCCCAGCTGGTCGGCAGCGTGGCCGAGAACGGCATCGAGCACGGCCGACTTCCCGGACCCGCTTGGACCGACGAGCGAAACAAGGGCGCCTAGGGGCAGCGTCAGGTCCAGCTCGTGGAGGCCACGGTGAGTGAGCCCCTCGAAAACCACGGCGCCGTTCCCGGACCGCGAGCGGGACAGCGGAATCCTGGCTCGCCCTGACAGCCATCGCCCGGTCTCGGTGTCTGCTTCCCGCAGCTCCGCGGGCGGCCCGTGAAACACCACGTGTCCGCCAGCAGGGCCCGCGCCCGGTCCAAAGTCGACCACCTCATCGGCAGATGCGATCACCTGCGGGTCGTGCTCGACCACGACGACGGTGTTGCCGTGCTCGACCAAGCCCTCCATCACCGCCACCACTCCGCGCACGTCATCAGGATGCAGGCCCGCTGTGGGCTCATCGAGCACATAGAGCGCCCCGGAGAGCCGCGCCGCGACCTGGCGCGCCAGTCGCAGCCGCTGCCGCTCCCCGCTCGCGATGGAATCCACGCGGGTGCACGGCGCCAAGCGCCCGAGACCCAAGCGCAGCAGCTGCGAGAGGCGGAGGCCGAGCTCCTCCTGCACACCATGGGTGGTGGCCTGTGGCGCCTGGGTCGACAACCACCCCGCCGAGACCGCGAGGGTCGCCGTGAGCGCCGTGTCGTACCTCCGCCCGTTCCACCGCACTGCCCGCGCGACCTCGTTCAGCCCAAGCCCGGCACAGCTCCCACATCGACCGGCGTCCACCCGCCCCTTTCCAGCACAGACGGCGCAGCCGCCGTCCGGCGAGCGCCGGGACAGGAGGCGCTCGCGCAACCGCGGGAGCGTGCGATCACAGGCCGCACACCACGGGAGCTCCGAGAACCAGCGCTCGGGGGCTCCGCTCACCACGGCGACCATCCGACCGCCACCCGCCGCCCATGCCGTCCGGACAGCGTCGTGCAGCCGCGCTTCACGCTCCACCGAGACCCGCACGCGGTCGACCACGATGCGCACCGGCGCGTCGACGCTGGCCGGAACCAGCTCGTCGAGGCGCACGACCCGATCGCCTACCCGAACCCGGGAAAAGCCAGCCCGGGCGACTTCTTGGAGGATGGCGGCTGGGGTTTCTGCCCGAACCGGAGCCTCCAGGAACAGGCGACTTCCACCTGGGAGCGCGAGCAGCTCGCGCACGACCGCATCGTGGGACCACGATCGCAGCGGCGAGTCGCATTGTGGGCAGTGCAGCACGCCGCCCCGCGCCCACAGCGTTCCCAGCGCCCCTTCGACCCCGGCGAGGCTGCCAACGGTGTCCCACGGGCCGGGCGCGCGCGGCCGTTGGTGCAGCGCGATCGACGGGGGGAGGCCGTCGATGCGGTCCACATCGGGCCGCCGCAGGCCACCGTCTACCCCCGGGAGGGACACGCCCAGCGCCTCCACGTAGCGCCGCTGCGACTCCGCGTGCAGCGTGTCGAACGCGAACGACGACTTGCCCGAACCCGACACGCCGGTGACCACGATCAGCTTGCCGAGAGGAAGATCGATGTCCACGCCGCCGAGGTTGTGCTCGTGAGCGCCTCGGACTCGGATGGTGCCGCGCAGCTGCAATGCCCTCCTCCGTCGCGCCTGTTACCCGCGCCTGATGAGCGACCCCGCCCGGTGGTACGTCGGGCCTCTCCACGGCAGCATCTACCTCGCTCTGTCGCTGGCGTGGATGATCGCGCTGGGAACCGCAGTGGCCATCACCCTCATCGCGTTCGCCGGCGTAGAGGCCGTCACCCCGTCGGAAGGCACCGCACAGCTGGGTGCTGGGTGGATGGGCGCCATCACCGGGGTGCAGACCGTAGGGCTCGGGGCCATCGCCCTCGCATTGTTGCCGTTGGTGCCATCGGGCGACGGAGTGTTCGATCGGCCTTCGGTGGCCACCCTCCGACAGCGCTATACCCGAGGCTTGGCGCTGCGAATCGCAGGCACGCCGTGGTGGATCGCCGCCACCGTGGTTGGCTGCACGATCGGATTCGTGGCCGGCGCCATCGCAGAATGGGTGGACGCCAACCTCCCACAGGGCACACCTGACAGCCTCGAGATGCTCCGCGAGCTGTTCGCCACAGCATCCGCGCCCGAGCTGGCCGTGCTGTGCTTCGCCGTGTGTGTGCTGGCTCCAGTCGTCGAAGAGCTGGTGTTCCGTGGATACCTATGGCACGCCCTTTCGCGCTCGATGCCCCAGTGGCTGGTGTTCGTGTGCACTACGCTGTTGTTCGCCGCGTACCACGTGTATCCTGTACAAGCCCTCGCCCTCGTCCCCACTTCTCTGCTGCTAGGCTGGCTGCGCTGGCGCAGCGGCTCCCTTTTCCCCGCAATCCTGGCGCACATGGTGAACAACGTGCTGGCCGCCCTCGGGAGTGTCGCCCTCGACCCCGACGTGGCCCTCGAGACGGATCTCGCCGGATGGCAGGTCGGGCTCGCCGCCACCCTTGCGGTGTCAGCCGTCGCCGCCGCCGAACTGTGGACCGCAAGGAGGCACGCGTGATCCGGTTTCGACTTCTCCAGGCGCGTGAACCCGATGAACCCACGGCACTCGAAGAACGGGACGCGTTCTGCGCTCGGCTCGGACTGCCTCGCGAGGCCGTCGTCGCACATGATCTGCTCCACCTCCCCACCACCTTGGCCGCCGTCACGGAGGGCGTAGACGCTGTGCTTGTCGGAGGCAGCGGTCGCTTCGGCATCAACGATGACGCGCCGTGGATCCCGGCCTTCGTCGACACCTTGGGCGGCCTCTCCGAGTCTGGATTCCCGACCTTCGCATCCTGTTTCGGGTTCCAAGGGCTGTGCGTTGCGCTCGGCACCTCGGTGGTGTCCGACCCAGAGATGTCCGAGGTCGGCACGTTCGACATCCAGCTGACCGCAGCAGCAGCGGACGACCCGCTGTTCAGCGCCCTCCCTCCGCGCTTCGCCGGTCAGGAAGGGCACAAGGACAGCGCCACCGGGCTGCCCAATGGCGCCACGCTCCTCGCCAGCTCGGAACGCTGTCCCGTGCAGGCGATTCGGGTGGGCGAGCAGATGTATGCCACCCAGTTTCACCCCGAGCTCACGGTCGACGACCAGCTCCAGAGGTTCAACCGATACTTTGACCTGTATGTCGAGGTGTTCGGCCGGGTGCGAGCCCAGGAGATCGTGGATGGCATGCGTCCGTCGCCGGAGGCCAACGGCCTGTTACGCCGCTTCGCCGAGCTGATCGGCGGGGTGTGATGATGGTCCAGCTCGTGCTGATGGGAATGTCGGTCCTGTGCGCGGGCGTCCCGATGCTGCTGTTCCTCGCCATCGTGTGGTGGCTCGACCGGTACGACCGTGAGCCCGTCTGGCTCCTGGTGTCGACGTTCGCCTGGGGGGCGCTGGGTGCCGTCCCGCTCGCGATCGTAGTGGGCGCCATCGCCGAGGCGATCGCGCAGGCGGCCGCCCAAGCACTCGACGCCACCCTCGTCGTCGACTTGTCACCCTGGGCCGCGGCCATGTCGCCCACGTTGATCGCGCCGATGGTCGAGGAACCCGCGAAGGCCGCGGTGCTCCTGGCCGTGATCTTCAACCGGAACTTCGACAACATGACGGACGGGTTCGTGTACGGCGCGGCCGCCGGGCTCGGGTTCGGGATGACGGAAAATCTTCTCTACTTCGTAGGTACGACCTCGAATGTCGTCGCTTGGGGTGGCACGGTCTTCGTGCGCACCTTCTACAGCGCGGTCATGCACGCGACGGCCACGAGCATCGTTGGCGCGGCCCTGGGCTATGGGCGATTCCGTGGAGCCGGGCGGATGTTGTTCGCGGGTGCGGTGGGCATGCTCGGGGCCATGGGCATCCATGCCTTGTGGAACGGCCTGATCAGCCTGGGCGAGGTCGGTCTCACGACAGACCTGTTCTGGCTCGACCTCGTGTTGTTCCCGGTGGAGGTGTTCATCGTGGGCGTCGTGTTCGAGGTGTGCGTGCTCGATGAGTCTCGGACCATTCGCGCCGAGCTGGAGGAAGAGGCCGCAGCAGGACACCTTCCCGCTGAACATCCCCGAATCCTCGCGAGCTGGATTCGCCGCCTGTCGGGATCCTGGCTCGAGCCCGGCATCGATCGCGACGACTACGTGCAGCTGTGCACCGACCTGGCGATGCGCAAACGGCAGCTGCGCCAGCTCGGAGCCCGCTCGCCCCGATTCTACAGAGACGAGGTCGCGCGCCTACGCTCGCAGCTGATCACGGTGTCTCGGCGTGAGCCACCGCCTCATCCCGGCCGTACCACGTGACCAGCGACGCAGATCGCGTGTGGCCGTCTACGTCCTTGGCAAGCACCGTGAGCACATTCCTCCCGGCGGCCAGCGATACATCGGCGGTGAACGGTACGGCCCGAAGGCGGCTCGTTGGCCCCCCTCCCTGGTAGAACACCTTGTCGTCGCCAGCGAACACCATCACGTGGGCCACTCCCACGTCGTCCAGTACCACGCCGCTCAGGGTCGCGCGGGCTCCCTTGCTCACCGTGTCGGGGCCGCGGCTGATCTGGATGGTCGGCGGGCGGTGCCATTCGGACGCCACGCTCGGGGTTCCCAGCGGGACTGCTATCCTCGCGCTCTGGTCGAAATAGCTGTAGAAACCTGCCTCGACGACGGAGCCATGGTCGTAGGCGTTGTTGTCGCCCAGCCGCAGCTCCAGCTCCCACTCACCATCCGCCGGCGGCTCCCGCAGGGCGACCGTGAAGGCGCCGGTCCATCGGTCGCCAGCCGCGAGCACCCGCTTGCATCCACGGCCGTACACAGGAGGGTCGCGCCGCTCCACCCGCGCCGGATCCGCCGACGGGTCTCCGACCACAGCACCCGCCTCGACGCCGGGAAGGTCGACAGAACACGGGGTGCCATCTGCGGCGAGCATCGTGCCGAATCCGATGTTGCCCTCGATGATGTCGAGCGCCTTCCCGGAGTGGTTCTTCAGCCTCGCGAACGGCTCGACAGTCGGCCCATCCCCTTGGTTCTCGACTGTGAGCACGACCTGTACCTGCTCGCCGACCTCGGCGATGCCGTCGCCATCCCCCACGCCGTCGTCCGAGATCTCCCACATCCACGCGAGGTTCGGGAGCGGGCGGGGCGCCACCTCCACGGCCATGTCCACGCTCCCCAGAGCATCTGGCCCGCTGTCGTGGACCTCCAGGCGGAGCGGCGCACGCTCGGCGGGAGTGCCAGTGACCGGAGTGACGCGGTGCGTCCAGCTCCCCGACTCGCCTGGGCCCATGCGCCCGAAGAGGAACTCCCGTCCGTCGATCAGCCCTTCCTCCGCTACCAACGCCACCCTGTACAGCGGCGACGTGGAGGTGTTGGTGACGGTGACCGTGATCGCTCCTTCGTCACCCGCGACCAGCCGTCCGTCCGGGCCCACGGAGATCTCGACCTGGAGCGGGAGGTCACCCCCACGAGGGACAGCCGGACCGTCGCGCCAGTCGAGACCGATGTCGGAAAAATGCTGGACGATCTTGGCGTTCTCCACCGCCCGGTGCTGCTGGACCACCCGGCTGGCCGCCACCAGCACATCCGCACGGCGGGCGGATGGCGCAGCGAGCAGCACGTCCCGAGCGAACTGCACCTGGTAGTCGTCGGCCAGATCCAGATCCGGCGACCGGCGGCGACGCTTCGCGCCACGCCAGTAGTGAACGGTGTACGCGGGCTCGTCCGTGCGGAAGTCCATGCGGTCGAGGTGCTTGTCGAGGTCTGCTTCACGACGGACCATGCCGCGGGAGTACAAGCTCGCTACGTCGCCGCCGGCGTCATCATCGCGGGCCTCGACAATGGAGGGAACCAGTGAAATATCGGCGGGAATGCCTACCGATTGGATGCTCTTGTCGCCCGGCGTGAGGTACTTCGACACCGTGAGCTTGAGCTTGGAGTGATCGAAGAACGGGTGCAGGTTCTGAACGGAGCCCTTGCCGAAGGTGCGCTCGCCCACGATGACCGCCCGATCGTTGTTTCGCAACGCGCCGGCGACGATCTCGGAGGCCGACGCAGAGCTGGCGTTCACCAGAACAGCGATGGGGTACTCGGGCTCGGCGTTGTGCTGCGAGGCCTCCTCGAGGTCGAGACGCCGGCCGGCCCCGTCCACGGTGGAGACGATGGTGCCGCTGCGGAGGAATCGATCCGCCACGGCGACGGCTTGGTTGAGGTAGCCGCCGGGATTTCCGCGCAGGTCGAGCACCAGTCCGCGGAGTGAGCCACCCGCTTCGCGGGACAGGAGCGCCAACAGTGCGTTCAGGTCGCCCTCGACCTCCTGGTGGAACGACTGGATCTGGACGTAGCCGATGCCACCGTCCAGCAGTTCGCCCTCCACCGGCTTGATCCGGATGCGGTCTCGCACGATGTCGAAGTCGCGCGGCACATCGAACGAGTCGCGCACGATCTGCAGCGTGACCGGCTCACCGATCTCGCCGCGCAGACGGTCCACCGCATCTTCCAGGGACATGTTGATGGTGGACTCGCCGTCGATCCGCACGATCCGGTCATCGGGGAGGAGCCCCGAGCGCTCTGCGGGCGTTCCCGGCATGGGGTACTCGATGACAAGGCCGCCATCGCCCTCGACGATCGTGATCCCCAGTCCGCCGAACGCGCCTCGGTTCTCGAGGTCCATCTCGCGGCTGTCTTCCGGCGGCATGAGCACCGAGTGCGGATCGAGGGTGCTCAGCAAGCCGTTGATCATCGCGTACTCGATGGCGGCGAAGGGATCCTCGTGATGTTCGGTGCCGATGTCCTCGGGGTCGAGGTGGCGCGTGAGCAGCTCGGCGATGCGGGACAGCTCGGTCTCGAGGCGTTCCATGCTCTCGACCGGCGCAACCTCGAGCACAGTGCGGTACTCGCCCACTTCCACGGACAACACGTCGCCGCCGGGCTCACGGGTGAACATGCACCCTGGCACCAGCCCCTCGACGGACTCGAGGGACGCCACGAACATGCGCTCCCAATCGATCCGCCCCGGCTCGACGTACTGCTCTTCGATGTAAAACAGCGTTGACCCGAGCAAGGAGAGCTTGGCGAGGTCGTAGCTGGACCGGAATCCGGCACTCCGCGTCGCGGGGGGAGCGTCCGATCCCTGCGCTCCTCCGACGAGGAGTTGGAGGGCTGCCGTGAGGCTCACCCCGGTGGCGATGCCGAACACGGCGAGGGGCCTGAGGGCTCTGCGCATGCACACTCTCTGCTCGCGACGAGCCCGCCTGGCAGCCTCGTCCACCGCTACCAGAGTACGGGCCGGACGAGGCTCCGTCAACTGCTCGCCAGCGCCCGTGACGCACCGGGATGACCCGCTGAACCTTGACGATTCATGACTGCCGGCCGGCAACTCCATCCGGACAGCATCCCTGCCAATGCACCCGCCGTGGCCTGAACGGCAGCAAGGAGCTACGCTGTCTCCTGCCTCTTGCCTCCTTCCCTCCCCTTCTCTGCGACCCGGCGCCCCATGCCCATCAAGCTGACCTGTCCCAGGTGCGGTACACCGCTCCCACTGTCCGAGCCGCTCCCGCAGCCGGGCGACGAAGTCCACTGCGGTAGCTGTGGCGCTGGCATCGCTGTGACCTACCCGGAGGGCGTGGTGCAGCGGTTGAAGGCTCGCGGGAAGGTCTTCGCGGGCTCCGAGGCGACTGAGGTCGTCCGCCGGAGGGTGCCGGCAGCTCCCTTGCCCTCGTCGCCGAGGTTCACGCCAGAGCCGATGCCCGCCCCCGCGCCGGCACCGTCTCCCAGCGGCCCCTCACCCACCTCGGCGCGTACCGAGGCCTACGAGTTCGCCAACCGCGCGTCTACGTCCGCTCCCACCGAGGCGCACAGCGGCGCAGACGAGGCGCAGGAAACCCCCACCCCACCCACGGTGTCACGCACGAAGCGCGGCAGCCCGGCCGCGGCCACGGCCGCGACGATACGTCCCCCCCCGAAGGAGGCAGAGGTACCCATGGCGGCGAGCTCCGGAGGCAAGCAAGGGAGGGTCGGTGGCGTCCTGGGATGCCTCGGCGGATCGATGGTCATGACCCTTGCAGGGGGCATCATCGCTACAGCGTTGCTCGGGGCCGGCACCGCGGCCGGAGGCTACTGGTACTACTCACAGGACCTGCCCACGGTCGAGGCGCTGCGTGGCTACGAGCCGCCCACGGTCACCGTGGTGCGCGACCGGAATGGCGTGATCCTCGGCGAGATCTTCGATCAGCGGCGGTACGTCGTTCCGCTGGACGAGATCCCGAAGCACGTGCAGTTCGCCTTCCTGGCCGCCGAGGACGCGAACTTCTGGAACCACGGCGGCGTTGACTACCTGGGCATCACCCGGGCCATGATCTCCAACCTCCAGCAGGGTCGGATGGCGCAGGGCGCGTCCACGATCACCCAGCAGGTTGCCAGGAACTTCCTCCTCACTCGCGACAAGAAGCTCGAGAGGAAGATCAAGGAGATCATCCTGTCTTGGCGTGTAGAGGAGAGCTACACCAAGGAGCACATCCTCTACCTGTACCTGAACGAGATCTTCCTGGGCTCGCACGCGTATGGGGTCGAAGCCGCCTCGCAAGCCTACTTCGGCAAGTCCGTGCGCGACGCCACCATCGCCGAGGCCGCCATCCTCGCCGGCCTCCCGCAGCGGCCGTCGGACTACAGCCCGCACCGCCACTGGGAAAAGGCGAGGGCACGGCAGGAATACGTGCTGCGGCAGATGGTCGACAAGGGGTACATCACGGAGTCGGAGCGCACCGACGCTCTCGCCGAAGATGTCACCATCGTCCAGCGCACCAACACCTTCCTCGAGCAGGCGCCCCACTTCACCGAGTACGTCCGCCGCGCCTTGGTGGACCGCTATGGCGAAGAGACGGTGCTCAACGGTGGCCTCGATGTCACCACCACCTGCGACCTGGACCTGCAACGTGTCGCGCAAGAGGCCGTCTCGAAGGGTGTACACAGCGTCGACCAGCGCATGGGATTCAGGCGTGAGGGCGTCGAGACCTTGGGTTCGGACGATGCGATCACGGCCAGGCGTGCCGAGCACGAGGCTGACCTGAAGAAGGCATGGGCGTTGGCTCGGGATGCCGCGGGACGCGTCGAGGCTCCTGAGACCTCGGTCCTCACCGCCGGCGAAGTGTACGCCGCGGTGGTGTTGGAGGTGCAGCCCAAGTGGGCCCGCGTCGCCATCGGTGCCCACGAGGGTATCGTGCCGCTCGAATGGTCGAAATGGGTCTACGACCCCAACGTCAGGAAGTCCTGGCGCCACCGCACGGCCACAGACCTCACCGCCAGGGTCGACACCGACGATGATCGGAAGCCCGACACCCCGATCCTGCGCCGCGGTGACCTGGTCACGGCCAAGCTGATGGCGCTCTCGTCCAAGGACGAAGATGTCGCCAAGGCGTTCAAGGGAACTCCAGGCGAATCCTCTGCTATGCCAGCACTGCACCTGTGGCAGGACCCGGAGGTCGAGTCTGCGCTCCTGTCGATGGACGTGGAGTCGGGGGCCGTTCGGGCCATGATCGGCGGTGCCGACTTCAGGGAATCCCAGTTCAACCGGGCCATCCAGTCACGACGGCAGGTAGGCTCCACGTTCAAGCCGATCGTGTACGGCGCCGCCGTGGAGACGAAGAAGATCACCACGGGGTCGATCGTGGCCGACGCGCCCCTGGCGTTTGCCACCTCCGAAGAGTTCGTCTGGAAGCCGTCGAACTACAGCCACAACTACGAGGGCAACCTCACGCTGCGGCAGGCGCTGGCCGCATCGAAGAACACCTGCACGGTGCGCGTGCTCGAGACCATCGACCCGGGGATGAACGACGACGTCGTGTACAACTTTGCGCGCCGGCTCGGCATCGGCGGAGCGCCACTCCATGAACTCGCCGACGACTGGGTGCCGTCGCCCGAGAACGACGTATTGTGCCCGTGGGTACGGGAACAACGTGACTCCACGATCTGCATGGACCACTTCCCGCCCCGTGACGACAGCGAGTCGAACACTGGCCACCGCACCAAGCTGAGCCCAGACGACGTGCACATGTGCCGCGCCTGCGACATGTCGATGGGGCTCGGCAGCGCATCCCTCACGATGGAGGAGCTGGTCCGCGCCTACTCCGCGTTCGCCTCCGGTGGTGAGCTGGTCGAGCCGTACTACATCGAAGAGGTCAAGGATCGGCACGGCAAGGTGCTCGAGTCCCATGAGCGAACGCCGCCAGTGCGCATCATGGAGCCGGAAGTCGCGTCGATCACATCGTGGTTGCTGCAGTCCGTCGTTCAGGGTGGAACCGGGTACCAGGCACGGGCGCAGCTGGGGCTCGACGGACTCGGCGGGAAGACCGGCACGACGAACGACGAGAAAGACACCTGGTTCATCGGGTTCACCAACGATGTGATCACCGCCGCCTGGGTCGGGTACGACCAGCCGCGCAGCCTCGGCGTCTCCTCGACCGGTGGTCGAACCGCACTGCCGATCTGGATCGATTACATGCGCGTCGCCGCTCCCAAGGAGCGGGATCGACCGCTACCCATGCGGGGGGACATCGAGTGGGCCCAGATCGAGGAGTCGACGGGTCGCAGGGTCACTTCGGGTGGGGTCGGCTACCCCTTCATTCGCGGGACTGCCCCCGAGGGCACCGGCATCCGCGCCGGGCAGGTCTCGCTCCAAGAGCTCACGACGGAGCTGTGAAACACACCCTCACCTTGCTGCTCGCTGTGTTCGCGTCCGCCTGTGGTGCGGGGGTGCCGGATATCTACGAGCAGTGCGATCTCCTCGGAGATCTCGCGCCGGCCGAGGCTTCCGCGGGTGCAGAGGTCCAGTTCACCGGTGGCCCCCAGTCCGATGTCTACGACACCTCGGTGTCGGTGGATGGCGCCTCGGCAGAAGTCGTTGCGATCGACCGCATCGACTGTGACGCGTGCGACAGCTGCCGCGAAGACTTCGAGTGCCTCGCCTGTGGCACCTGTGTGGACTGCGTGGAGGCCTGCGCGCCGTGCGTCGAGACCTTGACGTTCCGCATCCCGGCCGATGCGCCCGCCGGGCCTACCTCCATCGCCATGCTCAATCGGTATGGCGGCACACCAGCCCTACCGTTCACCGTGATCGGCGCTGAAGACTCCGCGGATACCGGAATCGCCGACACGGGCGCCACCGACACGAGCGTAGACACCGGCAGCACCTCCGACACCAGCGCCCCGCACACGGGGGACACCGCCCCCACACACACCGGCGATACGGGCGCGCAGCACACCGGTGACACGGGGACGCGCGACACCAGCCCCGCCGATACAGGCGTGTCGGACACATCCAGCCCAAGGGACACGGCGCCGGTTCACACCGGCGACACCGGACCCCTGCACACTGGCGACACCGCCAGCACCACGAGTCCATGATCAGAGCACGCGCGCTGGTTTACAATGGCGGCATCGCTGCCACCGACAGGGGAAGAGCGAGCTTGTGTTCCATTCCCCGTTGGGGTAGAAGTCTCGGCGCTCCGCTCGTCGATCCCGTAGGAGTCCACCCGATGCGCACCCTTGTCCCCATTCTCGGACTGCTGCTCGCGCCAAGCGCCCACGCTGGTGGCTTCGGCCTCTTGCTCAACGGCGGCGCGCACACCGAGAAGGTCTACTACTACTCGTCCCACCTGTATGGACAGGGCGAGCCGGTGCCGTTCGAGTCGCCTGGTGACTACGAACAGTACGAGATGGTGCAGACGCTATCCAACATCGGGGGTGGTCTCGAGCTCATTCTCGGCGACCGAGACGACCGCGTAGTCGGCACGTTCCGGTTCTTCTACCAGCAGGATGGCGCCCAGCTGAACCCAGCCGACGCCACCACGGAGATCCAGAAGGTGCACGTGGTCGCGAATGTTCGCGAAACCCCGCGGCACGTAGGGATCGGCATGGTGGGAATCGACTGGGGCTTCGTTGGCGACCCCAGCAAGTTCATGTTCGGCGCAACGGGCCATGTTGGCTCTGGGTTCCTCACCACCGACCACACCGAGTTCCTCACCTGGGATATCGGGCCGATGGTGAGCTACAAGCTCTCCCGCGCGGTGCAGATGCACGCGGATGTGGTGTACCAGGGCCGATTCCGCAAGGGCTACAGCCACGGCGCCACCGGCTACTTGGGCATCCGCTACATGTTCGACTGATCGGTGCTGCTCGCGCTGCTACTCGTCGGATGCGCCACGACCCCACCTGGGTCGTGGCGCTCTGCGTTCGAACCCGAGTCGCCCTGCTACGCGGTAGACCTGAGCGATGGCGTGGACACTGCGGAGATCGATGAGTTCAGGCTGCTGTTCCGCTGCCTGAACCGGCACGATCACCTCCGCGCCCTCGAAGAGACCGTCAGCGCGCTGGAGCAGCCCGATGCCACGGGTCGTCCTGCAGCGTTCAGTCTGATCGACGCCACGGCCGGAGGCGTGGACCTCGTTCCGTCGATGGCGGATTTCGCCGCGACCGTCTCAGAGGTCGACCCCACCCCGGTGCTCGAGCTGCTCCTCGGAGGCCTCTACGGCACGCCCGACGCCCGGGGTGGTGTGCTCACGCCGCTGGCTCCAGCCCTGCCCTCCGTCGCCGACGCCCTCCTCGCAGACACGGATGACCTGCTGTCCACGCTGGTCACCGATGCGGCAGACGTTCGCTTCGCCTTGGCCGAGCTCGGGCGCTCCGATGACCCATGGGATCAGGACCTGCGAACTGCCCTGATGACAGACGCGCTCGGGGTCGTCTCCGATCCACGTGGGCAGGCGGCATTGGATGCATGGCTGGTGCGCGAGCCCGCCTTGCTCGAGCTCGTGGCCCCTCCACTGCACGACATGATCGTTCGCGCACAGACCCGCGCTCGCCTCGGCGACGCCGTCAGCACGTGGTCGGAGCGCCGGTTGCTCGATCCCGCATTGGGCGGTCTCCTCCACCTGTACGTCGTGGCGCCGAGCGGTGCCGCGCACACGACCGGCCCCACGGCACTCGACGCGGGGATCCGCCTCCTGGCCGCGGGCGATGCTCCACTCTCCTGCTCCCTGGACCTGTTGTTCCTCGACCTGGACGTGCTCGAGATCGACAACTTGTCCCTCGCGCTACTGTCCGCAGTCGCCCAGACGGACCTGGAGCGCGTCGAAGATGGGCTCGACCTCATCGGCTCACTCACCGGCGGGGGCGTGGCGGACTGGGTCCTCGAGCGCGCGGTGTCTGCCGGCCTGTGCCAAGGCCTCACCCAACAGATGCTCGACGATCTCGCCGCCGTCGATCGGCTCGGCGATCCTGAGGCCATCGCCCTGCTCACGGTGGCCGTCGAAGCCCTGGCCGTCTTGCAGGAGGAGGACCCCGAGGCCCTCCGTCACCTGATCGACGCCGTAGTGGTTCTCCACGAGCAAGAGGCGGTAGACCCCACCCTGCCAGCCCTCCAGGTGGCCCGCGAAGCCTCACTGGACGACACCCTGGACGCACTCCTGTCGGAACGACACGGAGCCCTCCCCGCTGCGCGGCTCATCGACCTGGCCGAGGCCCTGCTCCGCCCGTCGACCCAACCGCTCGTGGCCGCTCTGGCCCGCGCAGGGCTCGGACCCTCGACCCAGGAAGCGATGCGGCGCCTCGCAGCGGCGCGGCGCCATCCCGACTCGCAGCTTGTGGATCCTGGGCCCGTGCTGGGAGCGTTGGACGACGACGTTCCCCCGCGCACGACCTGGGAGCCTGTTCTACGGGTGCTGTCGGTGCCTGCCGTCGCGACCGCCGCGCTGCGCCCCGGCACGGTGACACAGAGCCCGCAGGCCTGGTTGGCTAGCCTGCTCGCCGGAGACACGCTCTCCGACCTGCTCCGCTGGCTCGACAGCTTCGATCCGCGCTGAGCGGCAGGCCGCGCCCGTCAGTCGTTGGGGTCGACCTTGTCGAGGATCGCGAGGAACTCGTCCCCGAAGTCCCGCACCTGCCACCGCCGCACGTCCGGAACCTCGCTCAGCTCTTCCAGGGTCGTGGGACGACTCGACGCGATCGCCTTCAGCACCGTGTTGGACGCCGTGGTGAACGGTGTGTAGCCCCGACCGGACTGGATCAGGTCATTTCGCCAAGCCTTCAGATCCGCCATCGCCTTCTCGGCGGCACGTCCGCGCAGTCTGGGCCGCGACCCAGCCGGCTTCCGACGACCCTTCTTGGGCTTGCGTCGCGCGGGGATCTCGAAGTCATCCTCCAGGCCCTCGCGCACGGCGTCGAGCAGCCCAGCCGCATGCCGGCGCTTCATCGCCGACTTGCTTGGAATCGCCCGATCCAACTCGCGCGTACCCGTGGGCTGCTTCTCGGCGAGCCGCACCAGCACCGTGTCCGGGATAACCTTGAACGTAGGCCGGTTCATCTTCTCGGCCTGCCCGTTGCGGTACAAGTACAGACGGCGAAGAACGCGCTTGCCAGTGTCGCTCAGGCCGCCGGACTGCTTGATGTCGAGGTAGCCGTCCGAATCGAAGGTGCGCCCCTTCCATTCTCGCTTCTCGATGAGGCCACACTCCTCCTTCAGGTGACGTACGCGGTGGGACCGGCGCAGCTTTCGGAGCATCAGCTCACGAAGCGCCAGGAGCCAGTGCGTATCGCCGCGAGCGTACTCCAGGTGCTCTTCGCGCAGTGGCCGCAGGGACCAGTTGTGGCGCTGGTACAACTTGTCGAGCTTGATGCCGAAGTTGTCGTTGATGAGATCGCCCAGGCCTACCCGGGGCGCACCAAGGAGCTGTGCTGCGATCAAGGTGTCGAACAGGTTGTGGAACTCGAAGCCGTAGTCACGCTTCAAGCACACGACGTCGTAGTCGGCGCCGTGGAGGATCTTTACGACCGAGGGGTCCGCCATGATCGGCGCCAGAGGCGAGAGATCTCGGACTCGAAGCGGATCGATGATGTAGTCCGCCTCGCTATCGGAGATCTGGAGCAGGCAGACCTTCTCGGTGTACGAGTAGAAGCTGTCGCTCTCGGTGTCGACGCCGATGACACTCGCTCTGTCGAGGATGGCGGCAACCCGCCTCAGCTCCTCCGCGTCTTCAACCATGATGAGGGGGGTGTCACCGAACATGAGAAACCGGGCTCCTCCGCGACGAGTTGATTCCGACAGTGGTTAGCGTGCGCTGCATTGCTTTACAATCGCGCGTCCACGATTGACTGCAGGAGCATCTATGAGCGCGGAGCGCATCACGATCGACGCAGCTGCCGAGGCGCTGCACCGGCGATTCGGCGCGCCGCCACCGCTAGCGGTGGTGCTGGGGTCCGGGCTGGGACCCGTCACGGAGCGTCTCTCCGATCCCGACGAAGCCACATACGCCGAAGTTGGGCTTCCAGCCTCGGGCGTGGCCGGCCACGGCGGCTCGTTGCACATGGGTCTGCTGGGCGGAGTGCGCACTGCTGTGCTCGCTGGGCGCATCCACATGTACGAGGGTCATCCGCCAGCGGTGGTTGCACGTGCGGTCCGCGCGCTCCATGCCTGGGGTGTGGGCCAGCTGCTGCTGACGTGTTCGGTCGGAGGCCTGCGCCCCGATCTGGGCCCGGGCCAGCTCGTCCTGGTCACGGACCACATCAACTTCCAGAACTCCAACCCGCTGACCGGCCCAGCGTTCGGCACGCGGTTCCCGGACATGACCGAGGCGTACCATCCATCGATGCGACGGGTCCTGATGGCGCAGGCTGCCGCACTCAGCATCTCCCTCGACCAAGGCGTGCTCGCTTCGATGCCCGGCCCTGCGTACGAGACCCCCGCTGAGGTCCGCATGCTCCGTGCATTGGGCGCCGATGTGGTGAGCATGTCGACCGCACCGGAGGTGATGGCGGCGCGAGAGGTAGATCTGCCGGTAGCGGCGATCGCGGTCGTGGCGAATCCGGGTGCCGGACTGCACGACCGGCCGCTCACGCACGCCGAGGTCACCGACGCCGCCTCCAAGGCTGCTGTGGCACTTGGCCGACTGCTCGAGGCGGCCTCGGCCCACCTCGTGGGCCGCTGACCGCGCTCAGAGGCCCGCGCTTCCCCGGTCGTCGATGATCAGCTGCACCTCGGGGTGCACCTGGTACAGCGTCACCACCGCACCAAAGGCGTTCTTCCACTGGCGGACGCGCTCTCGGCTGACCGAGAACTCGTCTGCGATCACCTGCCCCGATTCGCCCAGTGAGAGAAGCTCGACCAGCCGCCTCAGCCGGTCGCGACCGTACCGTTTGGCGAAGTTCCGAGCCACCTGCTCGCGATTCCGCGTAGCCATGCACCCTCCGGCCCCCAGGATAGCCCACAGAGTTGACGCGTCAAAGGCCCCTGCAGGACCGGCTCCAGCCCGCGCCCCAGGCGAGACGACGCCGCGCCACGAGCCACCTCACGAGCGGTCCATGAACCCGTTCATCCGCGTGGCTGCCGAGCACGGCGTCGAGGTGCGTCCAACCCGGCACTCGCTGAACCTCGACCTCGCCTGCCCAGATCTCCGCCGCCGCTTCCGTGTAGGCCGGCGCCCAGATCGGGTCACCCTCCCCTGCCACCACGCGCAGAGGCACGCGCCCACAAGCGAGCCCCGCGGTCCAGTCCACCCGCCCATCACGAGAGGTGAGCCTGCCCTCGCGCACCCATGTCATCAGCTGCTGCAGCATCGCGACTGGGAAGTCCTCCGATCCGAACGACATGACGCCGCGAGCCCGCGCAGCCGGCACTACGATTCCCACACCGTCCCCCGACACCGGTGCCGCCCAGCTTGCCGCCGACCGCAGCGGCACACGCCAGTGGCCAGGCACCAGGCGCAGCGCCAAGTGTCGTGCCCGAAACTCGCTGCGCACACCAGGGAAGCGCACGGGCGCCCCGATCGCGCACACCGTGGCCACTCCCGAGCTGTCCCGTGACGCGCCAACGAGCCCGAGCTGGCCACCGAGGCCATGGCCAACCCAGTGGACCTCGGGGAAGCCGGAGTGGGTCCGAACCGCCGCCAGCGCAGCCGGAACGTCCGCCGACACGATCCCGTCGAAGTCAGCCGCGTGATCTCTACCGCTACCTACGGAGGTGCTGTCGCCGCGATGCGTGAGCAGGTACACGGCGAAGCCTGCCCGGGTGAGGGCGCCCACCAACGTGTCAGACCCGCCGTAGCGATAGGCATCCGGGCCGAGGCCCAGGGCGTGCGCAATGAGTACGGGCTCGCCGCTGCCCCCGGGCGCGGGCGGGGCGTAGAACAACGGCGCCGACCACCCGTCGCGGGAGGTGTACTGCACTCGCACGAGGGGCGGCGGTGGATCGTGCTCCACGAACGCTTCGCGGCTCGCAGGATGCAGCAGGTGAAACGCCGCGGCCCGGGTGACTCGGCTGATCCGAGGTCCGAGCCACTCCCGTGGACGCCAGGGAGGCGACGGGGAGTGCGGCAGGTTGGGACGCGAGCGCGCTGTGGGGATGTCTGGCGACATGGGGAGAAGAGGGGAATTTGGGGAGGGAGAAGCGGCGCCCGCGTCCCGACCCGCCGGAGCCCTGGGGTGGCCTCGAGATCAGAGTACTCGCAGCAGCGGATCCTGCAACCGCGAACTGACCGATTCGGCGTCAGGACAGTACGATTCTAGCTCACGTATTGACGTGTCAATACCGAGAACTGATCAAGAACACCGTCAAACGCCGCAACCAGCAAAACGTAATCCAGAATACAGGAAGCGCACTTCCGATTCTGGACCGGCTCGATGACGATCACAATCGACATCAGGTTCATCGGCGAATGGTCGACGCCACCTTGCGGTCCTCGACCCACGCCGAGAAGAAGCTCCGCCGACGCTGCTCGAGGGCCTGCTCACGCAGGGTCTCCTTCTGGCTGTCGAACTGCGACTCATCCGGCTCAGAACGCTCCTTGAGCTGCCCGACCCAGTAGGTGCCGTCCTTCTCGTAGACCTCGGGAAACACGCTTCCCACGTCGAGGGTCTCGGCGGCGGTGAGCATGCCCTCGGGCGGTCGCGCCAACCCCGGACCGCCACGGATGGGGATGAGGCCCGTGTTCTGGGCCGACAAGCCCTTCGACGCCAACACGTCCGTCGGAGGCGCAGCTGCCTCCTTCCAGGCCGGCAACACCGTGCCTTCGGCGTACGCCACCGCGAGCGCAGGCAACCGCTCCTGGGTGATCACCTGGTCGGCGATGCTGCCCTTGACGTCCTCGAACACATCCACCTTGGCCTCGATACGCTCATCCACCCTGTACAACCGAACCTTCGTGCCGCCGAGCACGAACACTCGGGTGAGGCTGCCGGCCGGCACGCCCTCAAGCACCTCGACGTCCTTTGGATCGAGCTGGGCCACGGCCCGCACGCCGCGATCGCCGCCAATGGTCGCGGTGGCATCTTCTGACCACCGACGTGCCATCTCGGCGAAGTCAGCACCCTCCGAGATTGCGTCGGCGACCGTCTGGAGCTTCGCCTTGAGGGCATCGATCCGCGGGCCGTCTTCGCGCTGGGTCAGCTCGATCATGCTCAGGCGTACCTGCTCCGGGTGGTTGTACCTGAGCTGGAAGTCGGCGTCGTACCGCTCCTGGGCCATCACCTCGTTCTCGTTCAGCCACGCTGCGCGCTCTTCCTCAGTGATGGCGACATCACCGAGGAAGGCGAACTGCCGAATGGCGACGTACTCGAGCGCCACGCGGGTGTTCGCCTCTTCCCAGGCCCGGCGGATCACCGGCTCGGACACCGTGGTGCCCAACTGGACCAGCGCCTGCACCTTCTCGCGACGGATCTGCTCGCGCATCCGCGCATCGAAGTCGTCGCGAGTGAGCTGCGAATACTTCAGCTGCCGCTCGAACAGTTTCGGGTCGAACTTGCCGTCCGAATCCTGATTGGCGCGATCGGTGATGATCCGGTGCGCAACCTCGTCATCGGAGACCACGACGCCGATCTCGAGGGCCGCCTGTCGGATCAGCTCGCGGTCGACCAAGATGTCCTTCACGGTCTCGCCGAGCTGCTGCTGCTCCTCATCGGAGAGGCTGCGCTGCAGCCGACTCTCCTCGTACCGCTGAATGTTGCGGAACTCGCGGTTGTAGTCGGTGGTCATGATCTTCTCGCCATTCACCTCGACCACGATGCCCGCAATGTCTCCCTGCGGGCTCGCGTACCAGAAGATGAACGACAAGATGACGACGAACATCACCACCTGCATGAAGCTCGAGTCCGAGCCCGACCGCAGTTGTTCGAGGACCGACATCCGGCACGCCTCCGAGCGTGGGAACGTGAAGCCTCCCACTGAGCGGCGTTCGATATCGTCGCGCCGACGGCAGGGCCACCCTACAGGTCGGAGACGACTACATCGGCCACACGGTCTCGAGCGTGTCGCGCTGCAGTTGGTTGCGCTGGAACCGCTTCCTCGCGCGTGGCAGCCACTCCCGCTGCTTGTCCTGGCGCTTGGCGTTCTTCGGGTGGGTCGAGAGGAATGCGGGGATACCGGACTTGCCCGCCACCTTCTCCATCCGGTCCCAGACCTTGATCGACTCCGCAGGTGGGTAGCCGGCCTCCGCCATGTACATCATGCCGATCACATCGGCCTCGGACTCGTGCATCCGAGAGAACGGCAGCATGATGCCGACCGTGGCGCCAACCCCGAGCGCGCCGAGAATTATGGCCCGGTCGCGAGGCTTGATGGTCGACTTGTTCGCCAGGTAGACCTCCAGCCCCACCAGTCCGCCGAGCAACGCGAGCTGCTGGCTCATGCGCTCCGAACCGTGGTTCGCCGTGGCGTGGGCGACCTCGTGCCCCATTACGAACGACATCCCGGCCTCGTTGCGGAGCGCCGGCAGGATGCCCGTGTAGAACGCGATCTTGCCGCCCGGCAGACACCACGCGTTCACCACGTCATCCTTGATCATGGAGAACTCCCAGTCGTACTTCGGCTGGTCAGCGGCCTTGCTGATCCGCTTGCCCACGCGACTGAGAATCTCCGCATCCTCTCCCTTTCGCTGGAGGGACTCGCCAGCGAGCATGGTGGTGTAGGTGGACGCACCGATCCCGCGCATGATCGAGTTGGGGATCATGTTGTACTGGAGGCGGTTGGTGTACGGCACCTTCGCGCAGGCGACGGCGAGTGCGCCGAGGGCGACGACGGTGGCGACAGTTCGTACAAGGGGGCGCATGTGGTTCCTCCGATGGGACCGGTTCACCGTACCCTCGACGCCCGAGGGGCCGGTCCCATTCCGCAGGCACACTACACCGGCGCGTGTGCACCGGGACGCCGTCGAGCAACTGCCCCCTTGCATCTCCCCCGGCGATGC
>JBLFXJ010000063.1:0-27615 GCA_047609825.1 Myxococcota bacterium | reverse complement strand
ATGTAGGCGATCAGGCCGACGAGGATCAGGATGGAGCCCGCGACGATCAGCGGCAACATCATCTCATCGCCACCAAACGCCGCCCCAACCAGGCAGCCGATTCCCGGGCTGAGGAACAGCAGCGACACGAAGAACCCGATGACGCCGGCCAGCACGCCGTACAGCAGCGCGCGCACCGCTGCGCCGACGCTGTTGTACAGCATTGCGATGGACACCTCACCGGTGGCGATCACGTGTCCGACCGCGGTGATCAGCCCAGCGGAGGCAAGCATCTGTAGGGGCATGAACACCATCTGGAGCCCGAAGCTGATCCCCATCTGCACGCCCTGGCCCGCGACCGGGTCCAGCTCACCGATCTCGGTGCCCACCTGCGCCATCAGGTTGATGGGCGTGCCAAGGAGAGCCGGAAGGAACACCACGATGACCATGTTCAGGCCGCCGAGCAGCACGAGCAGCGGCTGCTCCTGGAGCGCCGCCAGCGCCCACTTGAAGATGCGCTCGAACTGGAACGCCTCGGAGCTGCCCATCATCTCGGGGGGACCGTCTGCTCCACTCGCCCATGCGTCGTCCACGCTGCCTCCCATGTTCCGCTCATGCCCGGCGCGTCAGAACACGTCGAGGGTGCGCCCGCCAGCCTCGGATTCGGCGGCAGCGGCCTCCTCCTCGGTGATCGCGTGGGACGTGCCCTGCAGCGTGCCCCGGATCCATGCCGCAACCGCCTCGGCCATCGCGTTGCCCTCGCGGGTGTCGGTACGGGTCGCCCAGAACGTCAGGATGGCGACCTTCCGCGACACGGGATCGGACAGCGTGGGAAGGCTCGGCTGCAAGGGCGTGCCTTCCCTCCAGGCCGCGTCGAGCCGGTCGGGCAGGACCCTCAGCTCCTCTCGGAATGCGGTCTCGCGCACGATCCGTACGTAGGCCTGGAGCTCCGCCGCCGCAGCACGCTCCACCCGCTCACGCTCCGGCCGGAGCAGACGCTCCGATGGGAGTACCCAGAGCGCCGCCGCGCCCGCCGCCGCCGCCGAGCCGCCCGTCGTGGCCATCCCCGCCGGTGTGCGCTCGAATGGCGCGGCATCGACGGCCTGCCACTGCACGCCCTCGGCGGTCTTCCACGCCACGACCGGCCGGAGGAATCGCAACGTGCCGTCGGCCTCGAACCAGGCCCGCCCGAGCCACCGCCGCGGCGGCTTGAACAGCACGCGACCGCCTGGCTTGTCGACCGAGCGGTACCCCAGATCCTCCATCTTGCGGACCAAGGCGGAGCGCGCCTGGCGGAGCGCAGGCTCGCCCCACACCGTGATCTCCTCGCTGGCCTGGGCAGACTGGCCCAAGCACAGGAGCAGCGCGAGCCAGATCATGACGCCCCCCAGTGGGCGAGCTGCCCCCGGAATGCGTCGCTCCACGGCACGGGTCGCTGGGTGTGGGAGTCCACATGCACCACGGTGCGGGTGCCCCGCGCGCAGTCCACGTCTTCGTCGAGGGGCATCAGGCGAAACCCGAACGTGAGCGACGTGCGCCCGAGCGCCTCAACCCACACCCGCACGCGCACCGAGCCAGTGCCACGCACGGGGCGCAGGTAGTCCACGGTGTTCGCGCGCACGAGGTGCCAGTGGTCGGCGTGTGTCGGGTCACCGAACTCCCCCGCACCGAGCTCCTCCCAGAACGACCCGAGCGTGCGCTCGAACAGGAGGAGGTACCTCGCGTTGTGCAAGATCCGATACGCGTCGAGGTCGTCGAAATAGACGCCGTGGACACGCTCGTGGAATCGCGGCATGCAGCTCCCCGTCCAGCGGTCCGCGCGACGCGCAGAGGGCCCGCTGCATCCCGGCTAACCCAGGCCCCCGCGGCGGCTCACCCACCGGGTGCCGGGGATGGTGAACCGCCACGATGCATCCCTAATTGGGACACGTGTCACAATAGAATCGCCATTGTCCAGTTTCTCTCGTCACGGGATCACCGGAGGAACGCCGCTAGCTTCTCCCGGTAGCGGTGGGTGCGCACGCCGAGCTCATCCGCGGCGGGCAGGGCATCGAGGGTCTGCTGCGCGACCGTCGCCGCGTCGCCCTCACGCCCCGCCGCAACCAGCGCACGGGCGTGCAGGGCGGCCATGCGCAGGCGGTTGTCGCCCCAGCTCCGGTCCATGCCCACGGTGGTCCACTCCAGCGCCTCCTCGGCCCGCTCGGCATCGAGCAGGATGCGTCCGGCCGTGAGGTGCCAGGTCGGCTCGTCGGGCCAACGGTCCGCCTGCTGCCCGAGAAACTTCGTCGCACCGTCCACATCACCCGCGCGGGCTTGAAGATCCGCGAGCCAGGTGTAGTGCGCACGGTCGAGATCCGGATCGCCCGTCAGCGCCAGCCGAAGTGCGGCGGCAGCGCTCGCGAACCAGGGCTGACCCGCGTCAGGGCCCTCGAGCGAACCGAGCAGGAACGCCAGGTCGGACGCCTCCCGGCCCTCCGCCCGCGCGAGGTCACGCCGGAGCGCATCGTGGAGCACCGGGCGCAGAGACGGGTCGGCCTCCACCAGCTTCAAGGCCGGATACACCCAGTCCGACGCCGTTCCTGGCGCGTGCTCTGCCAGCCAACGGGCATCCTCGGCGCTGGCTCCGACGTTCATCCGTGCCAGGCGAAGCTCTGTGGTCGGCGCAGCCTCCGCCCGGGCGATCCACTCGGTCGGATCGCCCCCCCGGCGCATCACGTCCCACGCGATCTGTCCCGCCGCTTCCGGAGAGGTGGCATCCGGGGCCGCCGGGTCGCCTGCAGCCTGCACCCACCCCAAGAAGGCCTCCCGCCCCGGGTAGCCCACGACCCGCGAGAGCTCCGTGCCCTCGGCATCGGTGGCCACGATGGTCGGGTAGCCGCCCACATCGTAGCGATCCTTGAGTGCGAACGAGGATGGGTCGTCGACGTCGAGCACCACTACGGTCCACCCGTCGAGGGCGGACGGGAGTGGATCCGCGTGCAACACCTCGGCGGCCAGCTGGTTGCACGGCGGACACCACACGGCCGAGAAGTCCAGCAGCACCCGATCGCCCCGCGCGGTCGCCGCCGCGAATGCCGCGTCGGCGGCCGCCGCGGCGTCTGACTTGAACGGACCGACCTCCTCCGCAGGCAAGACTGGCGGAGCGACGGGCGCAACCGTCATGTCCACCGCGCCCCGCTTCTGTTCGGGAACCGCACCGGTGAACGCCAGCTCGCGAGGAACGCAGGTGCCATCGGCCTTCGAGCACACAGTGAGGTGCAGGGTGCCGCTCACCTCACCGCCCCTCACCTCGCCGAGGGCCACGCCCGCGAGCATGCGTCCCTCACCCTGTACGTCCACCCGCCGGCCGACGAGGTCCAGCACCAGCCCTGCAGGCGCATCGGGCGACAGCTCGTGGCCAGGCGGTGCGCGCACTTCGAGCGTGCTGTGTGCGCCGGACCAGCTCAGCTCAACTTCCGGCGCCACGGCGAGCGCGACCGCACCGATGAGCAACACCACGTGAGACCTCCGGTCCCTCTCGTATCCGCCTGCCCCATCGCGGCGACCCTCGCGTTCCTCGGCTGCGGGTCACGGTTCGCGCGGCCTCAGCCGAGCATGCGCGCCCGTCGCGTTGAGATCGCCCGATGCCCGAGATACGGACGCGCCCCTGACCTGCCAAGGAGCCGCCGTGCGTTTCGCTGTTGCCCTCGTGGTGCTGTTCACCGCCTGCCAGCCCGAGCCTGCTGCGCCCCCGCCCCTGCCCCCGCCCGGCGCGATGGAGGCCACCGGCGAGACGGTGCTCATGGTCAACGGCACCCACGCCGTGACCGACGCGATGCTCGCCACTGTCACCGAGCGGATCCCCGCTCCGCAGCTCGAGCGGATGAACGAGACGGGACAGATCGATCAGCTGTATGAGCAGGTCGCTGTCGGCGAGGTGCTGTACGCCCGCGCCCTCGAGCAGGGCCTCCTCGACGATCCGCAGGTCAAGGTCGGCGCCGCCATGGCGGTGCGCCAGTATCTGGCAGGCCTGATGGTGCAGCGGGCAGCGCAGGACGGCGTCACTGAAGAGACCGTCGCCGCCAAGTACGACGAGCGCGGCGTGCAGTACAAGCGCCCGCAGATTCACGCGCGCCACATCCTGGTGAAGGAGGAGTCCCTCGCCAACGACCTCGTGGCCAAGCTCGCGGCCGGCGGCGACTTCGCCAAGCTCGCCGAGGAGCACTCCACCGATCCGGGCTCCGGCCGCAAGGGCGGCGACCTCGGCTGGTTCGAAGAGGGTCGCATGGTGGCGGAGTTCAACGAGGCCGCTTTCGCCGCCGAGCCCAACACCATCCTCGGGCCGATCTCCACCCGGTTCGGATTCCACGTGATCGAGGTGCTCGCCAAGCGCGACGCGACCCCTCTCGAGGAAGTCCGCGACTCCATCGAGACCCAGCTCAAGCGCGAGGCCCAGGAAGCCTTCCTCAAGGACCTGAAGGACACCCTCGACATGCAGCGCGTCGGGGCCCTCGGCGGCACGGCACCGCCCAACAAGGGCGGCGACGGATCCGGACCCGGCAAGCGTGACGGCGCGGCCGCGAAGCAGAAGGCCTCCGGCGGTGGCGGTGGCGGCGGTGGCGGCGGCGGCGGCGGCGGCGGAAAGAGCAAGTGAGCTCCCCGCCCGGCTGGGTGGTGATCCTCGGCGTGTCCAGCGGCTTCGGCGCCGCTGCGGCGCGCGCGTTCGCGGACGAGGGGTACGGCATCTTCGGCCTTCACCTCGACCGTCGGAGCACCATGCCCGCCGTCGAGGCTCTCGTCGCAGACCTCGAGGCGACCGGCGTTCCAGTTCGATTCGTGAACGGGAACGCGGCGTCCGACGACCAGCGTGAGCAGGCCCTCGACCAGCTGGCCGAGCTGGCGAACGCCGGCGACGTGTCGGTCGTCCTGCACAGCCTGGCCTTCGGCACGCTCCGACCGTTCCTCGGCGAGAGCCACTTGAAGCGCCGGCAGCTCGACATGACCCTCGACGTGATGGCGAACAGCCTCGTGTACTGGGTTCGCGACCTGTTCGACCGCAAGCTCCTCGGCCGGGGCGGTCGGGTGTTCGCCATGACCAGCAGCGGCTCGCTCGCCGTGTGGCGCTCCTATGGTGCGGTGTCGGCCGCCAAGTGCGCGCTGGAGAGCCACATACGGCAGCTCGCGGTCGAGCTGGCGCCCCACGGGATCACCGCGAACGCGATCATGGCTGGCGTCACGGAGACGCCGGCCTTGACGAAGATCCCAGGGTCGGAAGAGATCGCTGAGCGCGCGCGCGAACGCAACCCCAGCGGCCGACTCACCACGCCGGAAGACGTGGCCCGGTGCCTGATCTCGCTGGCCGGACCCGGCACGGCGTGGATGACCGGCAATGTGCTGCGGATCGACGGCGGCGAGAGCATCGCGGGATGAACGCGGCGGCCGGAGGGCAGGCATGAGCTCGGTCGAGCCGCCCGTATACCTCGACAATCACGCCACCACGCGGGTCGACCCCCGGGTGCTGGACGTGATGCTTCCGTGGTTCTCCGAGCACTACGGCAACGCCGCCTCCCGTGGTCATGCCCCCGGCTATCGAGCGGCGCGGGCGGTCGAGGCGGCCCGCGCACAGGTGGCGAAGCGCCTGGGGTGCAGCCCGAAGGAGGTGTTGTTCACGAGCGGCGCCACCGAGTCGAACAACCTGGCGATCCTCGGCTGCGTGCGCCAGCGCGGGGCCCACGGTGCACACGTTGTGACCGTCGCGACCGAGCACAAGGCGGTGCTCGATCCCGTCCATCAGCTCATGCGCGAGGGCGCGCAGGTCACGGTGCTGCCGGTGGACTCCGAAGGGCGCATCGAGTCCGCCCAGGTGGACGCGGCGTTGCGCCCCGACACGGTCCTGGTCAGCGTGATGGCGGTGAACAACGAGATCGGCGTGGAGCAGCCGGTGGCGGCGATCGGCGCACTGTGCCGTGAGCGTGGGGTCGTCTTCCACTGCGACGCCGCCCAGACCGCATACACGCCGCTGGATGTACGCAGCTGGAATGTCGACCTGCTGTCGCTCTCCGGCCACAAGCTGTACGGGCCCAAGGGCATCGGCGCGCTGTACGTCCGTCGCGGCCGCCCCCGGATCCAGCTCACGCCCCTGGTGTTCGGCGGCGGGCACGAGCGCGGCATGCGGAGCGGCACGCTGCCGGTGCCCTTGATCGTGGGACTTGGCGAGGCGATCGCACTGCTCGGCCACCCCGATGAGGCAGCTCGGGTGGCCGCGCTGCGCGATCACCTGTGGGCGGGCCTCAGCGCCATCGACGGCGTAGTTGCCAACAGCCCCGAGCAGCGCGCGCCCCAGAATCTCAACGTGTCATTCCTCGGGGTCGAAGCCGAAGCACTACTGATGGCCGTCCGCGGCATCGCGGTGTCCACCGGGTCAGCCTGCACCAGCGCCACCCTCGAGCCCTCCCACGTGCTCAAGGCGCTCGGCCTGGAACAGGAGCGGGTGCAGTCGGCGATCCGATTCGGTCTCGGCCGGTTCACCACCCGAGACGAGATCGACAGGGTGGTCGAGCGCTTCGTGGCGAGTGTCGACATGCTTCGCGCCATGCGGGTGGATACCTTCCTGTCGTAGACCTCTTGGAGTTCCCCATGGCTGTGACCCTGACGACCGCCGCCGCACAACGGGTACAGGAGCTCCTACCGTCTCATCCTGGCGCGGATTGGTTGCGCCTGGGGATCCGCGGAGGCGGGTGCTCGGGCCTGTCCTACTTCATGGACTTCGTGCCCACCCCGTCCGAGAAGGACAAGACCTTCGACCTCGCTGGCGTGCAGGTGTGCGTCGACCGCAAGTCCTACCTGTACTTGAACGGCACCGAGATCGACTGGGAGGAGTCGCTGATCGCGCAGCGATTCGTGTTCAACAACCCGCAGGCCAAGCGCTCGTGCAGCTGCGGTGAGAGCTTCACGCTCTAGAGCGCGCCGAAGATCCCCAGTGGCCGGGCCACGCGCTCGGCCCAGGCGACCTCGCTGTGCGGCGCGCCTGGCTCGTGCCAGTGGTACAGCTCGGCATCCCAAGCCCACCCCGCGGCACCCAGCGCGTCCGCGAAGGCCCGGTTCTCGCAGTAGTTGTCGGCGCTGTCGGGGTCGTCCTCGAAGTAGCCGTCGCCATCGAGGTCGCGGCACACGCCATCCACGCCGGCATCGCCCCCCGAATCCACGTACACAACGGGTCCGCCGGGCTCCATGGCGAGCCACCGGGCCTCCATCGCCTCGTTCTCGAGCACGAACCGACCCCAGCCCAGCGTGCCGGAGAGGGACGCTACGAAGTCGTATTCTGACGGGTAGCGCTCGGCGATGTGCAGGCTGATCAGGCCGCCGAGGCTGGAGCCGAGCACGCCATGAACCCCGGTGCTGCCATAGGCGGCTTCCATCCGTGGGCGCAGCTGCTCATGCACAAGGCGGGCGTAGGCGTCTCCCTGCCCGCCCATCGGGCCGTACCCGATGTCGTCTGGAACGTGGGTGTACTCGTCGAACCGATCGAACGTGTTGTGCACCCCGACCACCACCATCGGCGCCACTCCCCCGAGCGCGTCCTGCAGGCGCCAACCGCCCCAGATCGCACCGGGATCGAACAGGTTCTGTCCGTCGTGGGCGTAGAGCACAGGCCACGGCCCGTCTCCAGCCGGCACATAGACGTGCACGTCACGCGCGGTGAGCCCCTCGCCGGCGAGGCCTGGCCATCGGTCCAGCCGCCATGCGGAAGTTGGAGGCTCGACGAACGACAGCTCCCCGAGCGGGTCGTAGGTGAACGACCGGGCGACGGGATCCGCCACCCACACCGCACCGCCGTCGGTGAACTTGTACATGGAGCCCGCGGGCTCGGCGACGGGCAGCTCGATCCACGAGAACCCATCTGCCGCGTTCATCGGGAGCGGCGCCCACTCAGTGACATCCCCAGCCAGCTGCCATGGCCCACCCTCTGCGACAAACAACCACCCGCCATCCGAGGTGGGCACCGGAAACCCACCCGACCAGGCCACTTCAGCGAGCACCGAACCGAGATCCCGCTCACCGGCAATCAGGGCGCGCACTGCCCGCTCGTCGGCCGATCCAGG
Source organism: Myxococcota bacterium (assembly GCA_047609825.1). Taxonomy (GTDB): domain Bacteria; phylum Myxococcota_A; class UBA796; order UBA796. Next base: position 19,555 of record JBLFXJ010000063.1, on the reverse strand, counting down.
TGTGCCGGTGGAGGTGCCGCCGGTCGGCGTGGTGCTGCCGGTCGGCGTGGAGGTGCCGGGCGTAGTGGAGGTGCCGGGGACGGACTCCGACCCCGTGTCGACAGGCTTCGAATCCGCCGAACAGGCGACCAGGATCAGGATCAGGAACCGCATGCAGCCGCCATACACCGGGAGGTATGGCCCAGGCCACTGCGAACACCGGTTGCAACGGCGAGGCCGAGTGCATAGGTGCGCCGGGTTCGTCACTGGACCACGCTGTCCGGTGCCCGAGGTGAGCTGATGGCCAAGAAGAAGAACGCTGCCCGCATGACCATCCATCTGCAGTGCACCGAGCAGAAGGAGAGCGGCGTACCCGGCATGAGCCGGTACTCGACCCAGAAGAACAAAAAGAACACCACCGGTCGGCTCGAGCTGCGCAAGTACAACCCGTTCCTGCGCCGCCACACGATCCACCGCGAGGTCAAGTAGAGCGCCTTCGGGCACCCTACCCACTCCCGTTTCATCCCTGGAGTCGCGGCCCACGATCCTGGTGATCAAGCCCCCGCGACCCCTCAACTTTGAGCACCACCAGGAGCATATAATGGCTCGTTATCGTGGACCGCGGCTGAAGAAATGCCGCCGGGTGGGTGCGGTGCTTCCCGGACTGACTACGGCTGCGACGCTAGATCGCCCGTATCCACCCGGTGAGCATGGCACTCGGCGCCGCAGCAAGCCCTCGGACTTCAAGGTCCGTCTGATCGAGAAGCAGAAGGCACGCTGGCACTACGGCGTCCTCGAGAAGCAGTTCCAGCGCTACGTGAAGCGTGCGTCGCGGATGCGCGGCGCGGCAGGTACCAACCTGATCCACTTGCTGGAATCCCGCCTCGACAACCTCGTCTGGCGTCTGGGCTTGGCTCGCACGATCCCCGCTGCTCGTCAGCTGATCGTGCACGGTCACATCCAGATCAACGGCAAGCGCGTCGATCGTCCGAGCTACCATGTGGCTCCGGGCTCCGAGATCGCTGTCCGCGAGAAGACGCGCAGCAAGCCGTTCATCGTGCAGGTTCTCGAGATGACCGCCGGTCTTCCGCGCCCGTCGTGGCTCGATTTCGACCCCGCAAAGGTCACCGGCAAGCTCACCGACGTGCCCGACCGCGGCGACCTGCCCTTCGAGCTGTCCGAAGCGGCCATCATCGAGTTCTACTCGCAGAAGCTGTAGTCGCCGACTGCCCTTCTGCGCCGAGCCCCGGGGTCTTTCGACCTCGGGGCTCTCTCGTTGTGGACACTGGCGCTCGACGCGGCGGCGCTCACTCGCTGGTGAGACCGGCGAGCTCTGTCACGTGCTCGGTCCAGCCCGCCCGCACGAGGGCGGCGCGCAGCTCGGGCGTCGCGAGGGCCTCGGCCCCGTCGGCATCACCCGTCGCTCGACGCAGCGCGGCAACCAGACCGACAAGCAACAGCGAGCTCGCGCCACCCAACACCCGCTCACCGAGGTCGAGGGCGGGCTCGGCCCCCTCGGCCCGCCACACATGCAGCACCCGCACCGCATCCGTCTGCGCCTGCACCGCGGGGCCTCCGCTCTGCAGCGCGCGCCGTACCGCCGCCATCGCGTCGTCTTCGCGCCCCTGCAGCAGCCGCACGAAGGCCAACGCAGCCGCCGCGCTTCCTGCAGATCCGCCGGACCGCTCCACCAGGGTCAGCCGTCCGGCCGCAGCGGCGAGCTCACCGGACCGAAGGTCGTCGAGCGCGAGCACATACCGAGCGCTGTCGGCCTCGGCCCCAGCCCCCGAGGCCAGCCCCTCGAGCCTTGCCCGCGCCCCCTCGCGTCCAGACTCCAGAGCCGCCACCGTACGCGCCAGCCGACCCCGGCGATGCGCCCGCACAGCCGCCAGGCCGATCCCCAGCCCCAGTCCACCCAGCACCCAGACGGGGATGGTGCTGCCGGCCACGACCGTGAGCACCATGGCCACCCAGGTCAGGCTGGGCAGCGCCAGCGCCACAGGCACCCAGAGCACCCACGCCGGTCGCACGCGGTCTTCCCGATCCCCGACCAGGACCCGATCGTCGCCCTGGCGTTCAGCCCAGACGCCCGCGATCCCGCCGCTCACACCGCCGACCATCGCGGCTGGCAGAAGCAACTTGCCCGACGGCACGAGCGCCAGCGCCGCAGCGACCCCGCCGACCGCTCCGGCGAGCCCCCATCCGAGGATCACCGGGGCCTGCCTACCGGCTCGCGAGACTCCGCCCACTCACTCGTCCTTGGTGAACCGGCGCTCCTGGGTGACCGGCAGCGGTCCCAGCAGGTCGTGCAGCGCGGCAGCGTGGGTGGACAGGTCGCCGCCGAGCAACGCTTCGACATACCCGAGGGAGGTGGCCGTCATCGGTGGCGGAAGCGGCGCGGCCGCGATCCATGCTTGCTGACGGGCATAGGGCGCCATCGCCCAGCCATCCTGGACCGCTGGCCAGAACGGACCCATCGCGGCGATCGCGATGCGCCCCCGACGGTCTGCCTCGTCGTACCGCTCGACGAGGATCCGGTACACGGTCACGCGGTCGGCCACCGACAGCCGGAGCACCCCGCCGCCTTGAACCTCCCGACACAGCGACGCGTAGGTGATCCAGCCCTCCACATCGGCCTCGGTGATCGCCAGCTTCGACGCGTCGTCCCGTGCCCAGACCGCCAGCGCGCGCGATTGTACGCTCCACGCATCACCGTCCGCCTCGCTGATCACACCTACGCCAGCGATGGCTTCCCACACCCGCGTGGCGCGACGCTCGGCCCCAGCCAGACCCCACAGGGTCTCCAGCTCGGACCCCGCCGAAGAGACCCGCGCGAGCCAGGCCTGGGTGGCCGCCGGATCGTGCGTGTGGCGATCCCGCACATGCCGCAACAGGACCTGGCGGTCGCCCTCGGTCATCGGCCGAGCAGCCAGCAGGCCGAGGTAGTGGCGCGGCACCTCCGCCGCAGCACAGGTGAGCGGTTCAGGGCCGTCCACCAGCAGGGTCGACAGGTCCGAGCAGTCGATCGGGGAGGCGCACCCCGCCAGGATCAGTGCGGCAAGCATGCCCTGGCTGTAACCGCTCGGCTCAGGTCATCCCCGACCCGAGCAACCAGTGCGGGCTGCCCTTCAGCTGGGCCTTCATCCCCGCGACCTGGGCCGGAGGGACCTCCTGGGTGCGCGGATTCCCATCATAGGGGTCGACCTGAGTGGCGAACCACCGATCTCCCACCTTGCTCCGGTGGAGCATGAGGCCCCGGGGATCGTCGTACACCAAGTCGAGGTCGGCCGCGCTGAGCGGACGATTGGGATCGGGCTCCGGCTCCGGCTCCGGCTCGTCTTCGGGGTCCGGCTCGGGCGGAGGGGGGGTGATCGCCTCGATCACCTCGTCGATTTCCCACCTCACCTCGAGGCTATGGATCTCACGCTTCGCAGACTCCAGGTGGTCGATCAGCGAGACCGCATCCGCGTGCTGTTGCGCCGCGGCCAGCAGCTCTGCCTTCACGGCGTCGCGGCCCTTCCAGTCCGCAGCAACGAGCTTCTGGACGATGGCGTCGATGCGTTCCATGGTGCCCCCAGGACGCGGCTGGTATTCGTGGAGGGCGCGCTCGGCCACCGCCACGCGCCTCGGGGGACCGATGGACTTCCTCGCCGCATTCACGCCCGAGGCCAGGGAACAGCTGCTGAACATCGCAACCCGCCAGGAGCTGGCCCCTGGCAAGCGGCTGATGCGGGCTGGAGAGCCTGGCGGCGACGTGTTCCTCATCGAGGCTGGCGGACTGGAAGTGTACAACGCGACCAGCTCGCCGGAGATCATCCTCGCGAGCCTGCCCGCGGGGGTGCTCGTTGGAGAGGTGTCGTTCCTCGACGACAGCCCCCGCAGCGCGGACGTGCGGGCCGACCGCCCCACCCGGGTGCTGCGGTGGCGCCGCGACGATCTGCGCAACCTGCTTCACACCGAACCCGCCGTCGCAGCTCCGTTCTACTCGATCGTCGCGCGCACCGCAGCCGCCCGACTCCGTGGGATCGGTACCGATCTGATCGTGCCGGTGGCGTCGCAGGAGCGCCATGAACGCGCGCGGCAGGATGCCGAGAAGTGCGTGGCGGTGATCGCGGATGAGCTGATGGCGATCGAGGCCCAGCTCCGCCAGGATCGGGACAGTGTGGCGGCACGGAGGCGGATGCAGAGCCTGCTCGGGAGCCTCGAGGAGCAGCTCGACGATCTGTTCCGGGAGCACCACCAGGCGCCGGCCGCTGACGCCGCAGCCGAGGTGCTCGTCCAGGCCCTGCGCCCGTGGCTCGTGCGCAGCGCGCTGGCGGAGCGTTGCCTGCGCCGGCCGGAGGGCAAGGTGGTCACCACCAGTGTGCTCTCCCATGTGCTGATGAACACGGAGAGCGGAGATGGCATCGGGCGTTTCGTCGATCGCTGGCTGCTCGACCGTCCAACGCTCGCAGCACTCCGTCAGTTGGTGTCCAGCCTGGCGGAGACCGCCGCTGAACGGATCCCAGCCCGGACCGGCCGACGGGTGATGCTGGTGGGGGCCGGGGCAGGCAGCCTGGCCGGCGCCCTGCAGCTCGCCATGCGCGATCGGGGCGGCACCCTCACGGTGATCGACCGACGGTCGGATGCGCTGGCCCCGATCGAGGGCGCGCGGGCCCGGGCGCCCAAAGTGGCGGTCCGTACCCAGACCGTCGACCTTGCAGCCTTCGCCACCGGTCGGCACCTGCCCGACATCGCCCGCCAGGACCTGATCGTGGTCCACACCGTGTTCGAGTACCTGCCCGACCGGCTGGTCGTCGGATTCACGAGGGCTCTCGCCTACTACCTGGCTCCCGGCGGCTGCCTCGTGATCGGCGGCCTCGCGCCGAGCCGCGACGGAGCCGTGCTGCGTCACCTCCTGGGCTGGGGCACCGTGCGCCGCACGGCCGGAGAGCTTGCAGCGCTTGTTGCCAGCGGTGGGCTGACGGTGGAGTGGTCGCGCCAGATCCGCGGACCCGCCGTCGTGTTGTCCGCCACCGCCCAACGATAGCTATCGCCTTGCACCCAGACACCCACGTGACGTAGTCTCCGCGCGGCGTCATGAGGCGGCCCCGCCTCCAACGCAACGGAGAGAAAGCATGCGCGAGCTGTCCTGGTCTGCCCTCGGGCTCGTCGCCCTCGCCGCTTGGCTCACCGCCTGCGGAGGGGATGAGGCCCCCAGCCCCGACCCGGCTCCGGCCACCGCCGCCGAGGCTGTCCCGGAGGCGCCCGCGGCACCCGCCACACCCGATGATCCTGGACTCGACAAGAGCATGCTCGAGGCCGGAAACGAGACGGTGGCCCTGGTGCCGTCCCCGGTCGAGACCCAGCGCGCCCTGGCGGACGCCGGGATCGAGACCAAGCTCGACAGCCTCATCCCGAAGCACGAGTTCGACATCCAGAACGCCGACACCGATCACGCCGCCGTGCGCACGGGCGTGCTGCTGGCAGACGCCCTGCTCACGGTCAAGTCCGCCGACCAGAAGGACCTGTTGCAGCGCCTCACGGGCGTGCAGCGCGGCCTGAAGCAACTCGGCGGCGGCAGCGACATCGATGCCATGCTCAACGACATCAAGGACCGGATCAAGGCCGACGCCGTGACCCGGGATGAGCTGCTCAAGGAGTTCGATGAGCTCTCCGGCGCGGTCATCCCCGAGCTGGAGTTCAACGGCCAGGAGCGCGTGGTACCGCTGATCCAGGCCGGTTCCTGGCTCGAGGGCTCCAACCTGGTCGCCAAGGCGATCCAGGCCAAGGGCGCTGGCAGCGCCGAAGCCGCCGACCGCCTCCTCAAGCAGCCCGCCGTAGTCGCCTACTTCATCAGCTATGTGCAGAACGAGGGTGCCGAGAAGGCACCAGCGGCCGTCACCGCGAGGCTGCAGGAGTCGCTCACCAAGCTGCAGGAGCTGGCCGAGAAGACGGAGCCCCTCGGCGCCGAAGACATCACGACCGTGATCACCGTCACCGACAACGTGCTCACCCTGCTGTAGGCCGGAGAACCCATGCGAACGCTGATCACCGCGCTTATTGGCCTGGCATTGTCGTCCCCTGCGCTCGCGAAGGATTCCGAGGCCGAGACCTGTCTGCGAAACAAGGTCTGGGACGGCTACGCGACCGGCTGGGGCATCCGAACGATGACCACCACCGAGATCAACGCCGGAAAGACCAAGAACTACCTGGTCACCTTGTACCGGGGCAACGAGTACCGGATCGTGAGCTGCGCCGACCCGTCAGTCAGCAACCTCGACGTGCTGATCTATGACGCCCAGGGCAACCTCCTCGACCGCGACACCACCACCGACCGCGAACCGAGCATCGTCTTCACCCCGAAGAACACGGGCGCCTACTACGTCGTGCTGTACATGCGCGAAGTGAAGGAGCGCAAGCGCGCCGCCGAGGTATCGATGGCCGTCGTGTACCGGTAGCGGGTGCTCACGTCCCAGCTCGAGCAGCGTTTCCGCCGCTCTATCGGTGAATCCAGCCGGAGCCGGAGCCGCGAGTCGATCGTGTTCGCGGTCGACTTCACGCGGCTGCTGTCGGCCATCCTATCGGACCAGGTCATCGACCAGTCCGCCAAGGGCGCGCTGCGCAAGTCCATCCAGGCACGCACCGACCTCGAGCCCGATGAGATCGACACTCTGCTCGAGCTGGCCCTGTCCCCCGAGGCGCGCGCCAGCCTCAGCGAGCCAGACATCCGAGCCTTCGGCGCACGGTTCGGCGCGGCCGAGGAGGGCGCACTCCGTGCTGCGGTCTCCGAGGAGCTCGACCTGCAGGGGTTCAGCGACCGCTATGGCCCGGCCGAGGCCCTGTTGCTGCTCGACAGCCTGTTCGCCGTCTGTGCGGTGGATGGGGTCGTCGACCCCCAGGAGATCGGCCGCCTGACCCAAGCGGCCGAGGGGCTCGGGATCGACCCGGTGCTCGTCGGCGCGTTGTTCCGCAAGCACGACGTGCGCCACGAGTCCGGTGACTTCCGGTTCGAGCTGAACCAGGACCGGATGACCATCGGCCGCGACCCGAGCTGCGCGATCACGGTGCCCGACCCGCAGGTCGCGCCCCGCCACGCAGAGCTGGTCCGGTCGGGTGAGGGCTGGCGGATTGTCGACCTGGGCAGCGGCCGTCCCACGCTTGTCGGCGGGCATGCCGTGTCTTCGGCCCCGTTCAACCCCGGGGATCAGCTCCGCCTGGGCGCGTACACGCTCTCGCTCGACCGCACTCAGACCACGCTCACCGCGTTCGGGTCCGCGTCACTCTCCGCGCTCTCCGTGCGCAATCTGACGCGGAAGATCGGGAAGAAGATCGTGCTGCTCGACGACGTGAGCTTCACGGTGTTCACCGGCGAGGTGATCGCCGTGGTGGGCCCGTCCGGCGCCGGAAAGACCACGTTGCTCAACGCCATCGCCGGCATTGCGCCTGCCGATTCCGGCGACGTAATCCTCGACCGGAAGAGCTTCCACAGCCTGCTCGCCAACGACCGCTCCCTGGTCGGCATCGTGCCCCAGGACGACGTGGTGCACCCCGAACTCACCGTTCGCGAGAGCCTGTACTGGTCGGGACGCCTGAGGTTTCCGTCGGGCACCTCCCGCGCAAGGGTGCGCAAAGAGGTGCAGCGGGTCCTCGACGAGCTCGACATCGCACACATCGGCGATTCCCGCGTTGGAGACGCCGTCCGCCGCGGCATCTCGGGCGGTCAGCGCAAGCGCGCGAACCTCGGTCAGGAGCTGTTGACGAGCACGACCCGGGTGCTGTTCCTCGACGAGCCGACCTCTGGACTCGACCCGCAGACCGCGCAGGACATCGTGGGCCTTGTCCGCCAGCTCGCCGATGACGGCCGGGTGGCGTTCCTCGTCACACACGACGTAGCCCCTGCGATCCTCAAGCAGGTGGACCACCTGATGGTGCTCGCGCGCGGCGGGCGATTGGCGTGGTTCGGCCCGCCCGACGACGCATGCGTCTACTTCAACGTGCCATCCGCCGACGAGATCTTCGCCCGCCTGCCCGACTGCGAGCCCGAGGAGTGGGGCCGCCGATACCGCGAGAGCGTGGCGTTCCGCACCTACGTGCGCACCCGGGAGCACCTGCTCGGGCTCGACGGCATGGAGCCCCAGCGCGCGGCGGGCACCACTCGCGTGCGGCGGTCCTGGATCCGGCAGTACCTGACTCTCACCCGCCGTTATGCACGGGTGAAGCGCCGCGACACCGCCGGGATGGGCGTGCTCCTGCTCCAGGCTCCGGTCCTCGCAGTGTTCATGTGGCTCGTGTTTCCAGCCCCCGATCCGGCCCAGCTGTTCATGCTGGGGCTGTCATCGCTGTGGTTTGGCGCGTCGGGATCCGTACGGGAGCTGATCGCAGAGCGCACGATCTGGCGCCGCGAGTCCCGCGTCGGGGTGGGAACGCTGCCGTACCTGGCATCCAAGGTGACAGTGCTCGGCATGTTGGTCGCGTTGCAGTGCCTGGTGCTCTCCGGTGCGAACTTCGTCCTCCTCCAGATGTGGAACTACGGGTTCAGCTTCTTCTGGCTGTACACCGTCACCACGCTCACCGGCCTCGTCGGCATGGCGCTCGGGCTGTTGATGAGCGCGTTGCTCTCATCCAGCGAGGCCGCGGTCGGCACCCTCCCGCTCCTGCTCATCCCGCAGATCACCTTCGGCGGCCTAATCGTGAAGGTGAAGGAGATGGGCACCGCGGCCTGGCTGTTCTCCTGGCTGATGGTCGTTCGGTACAGCTTCGAGGGTCTGATCAAGACGGGAACCGAGCTCACCGACCCCGCCCGCGGCGGCAACGATCGTGTCGCCCGCAGCATCAGCGGCCACCTGTACAACCTCGGGTTCAAGACCACCGCCAGCGCCGACGACATGGGACTGCCGTTCCTGCTCATTCTCGCAATCCTCGCCACCTGGCTCGGCGGACTGCTCTTCTGGACGTTCGTGTTCACCTGGCGCAGCCGCCGCGGGAACTGATACGAGCGCGACTCGGAGGGCACATGGGCGACGTGCTGGTGAAGAAGGGAAGCGTGCAGTCCGGGCGGATCACCACCCTGGAGGTCGAGCTGCACGGCCTCGGGAGCCGCACGATCGACCGCGACACGGCTGTGGCGTGGATGCGGGACGGCCACTCGTTCATCCCATGGGTCGGCGGTCGCCGGGGCGCGGCCCTCCAGCTGGTGCAAGCCGGCGAGGATGGCTGGGTGATCCGCACTGACAACGCAGCCGAAGATGCCGACCTACTGGGCGACCTCCCCACGGGATGAACCCCTGTCACATCTGTCGCCCCTGGTGCCGGTGCCGAGACAGACTGTCACCGCTACCGATGCTGTCCGTGCTAGACCCCGGTGACGCTCGACGCGCGGAATCGCGCCTGAGCAGCCCACTTGAGCAGGGGCCCGGCCGGGCTGGCCACCCTCGACGAAGTGGCACGAACGTTGCTCAGACCGAGCCCACGGGAGTGAACGAATGCGTGGAGTGATGGTGCTGAGCGTGATGCTCGCGGCGGTGGGGTGCCAGAAGCAGCCGACCGCCGGTCCCGCCGAGTATGCCGTGGCGCCTCACCTTCCGTCGCCCCGGGCGGGCACCTATGCGCGAGTCCCCGCCGATCCGCCGGATCCCGTGATCCGCGCGCTGACCTACTCCTACCAGTGGGATGCGAGCCTCGGCGGAGCGGCCGCGGGTCTAGCCCTCGGCGTACTCCATGATGACTTCGCGATCACGGGCTGGCGCGTGCGAGAGGCGAGCTGGCGTGCCGGATATCCGTATCCAGTGTCCCGCGTTCGGGCGTGGAGCACGCCCCCGCAGTCGCCGCCGCCGAAGGAGCTCGTCGACTGGCTCGATGCCATCCCGGCCGGCGACGACCTCGGCGTAGTGCGAGGCCGGAATGCCGCCATCGATGTGTGGGTGGCGCTGACTGCGCACCCTCGGCAGAACATCGGAGTCCAGCCGCGTCAGCTCCACCTGGGCGGTCGGATCGACCTGCCAGCGCTCCCCGGGTGTGCCTACGCCGTCGCTACACCCGATGGTCTCCTGTTCGAGGGCTCGCTCGAGATCGCACAGCGCTTCGATCTCGAGGTGCCGGGAGAGTGGCTGTTCCGCGTCGAAGATGCGGCAGGCACGGTGGCGCTGTTCCCCGTGTACGCAGGGATGATCCCTCCCGAGACCACGTTGCTGGACGACGCCGATCTGGCGGTGGTCGGCAGCGTGCTCGAGCGCGTCGACCGCATGCTCGCTCGGGTGCGCGAGCTGTACGGCGCCGAGCCATGGGTGCGCGACGTGCGGATGGACGCGGCCGCAGAGTCCATGCTGTCCGACACCCCACCCAACCTCAAAGCGGTCGCCGGATCGCTTGGATATGACCCCGCGACCTTCTCCAGGTGGGGATGCACCGGCACGTCCGTGGAGGACTGTCTCGACCGTGTGATCTGGGATCCACGGTCCCGCCCTGGCCTGCTGGGCAACACCCGTGACATGGGGCTGGCGGTGCGAGTCGGTGCGGGTCGTGTGCGCATCGTCGCGCTCATCGCGCCCGGCTGATACCCTGACCGCGGCCTCCCCGGAGTCGACATGATCGAGGGTCTGTCCCGCAACCAGCTCGCCATCGGCGCTGCCGTCGCGCTCCTGCTCGTCGTGGTCATCGTGTTCCTCGCGATGCGCGGTGGCGGCGGCGACAGCAGCGTCCGCGATCAAGTTCTCGCCGACGTGGAGGCGATCCGCGCCCACGAGCTCGATCACAAGAACATCTTCGGCGACTACATCGCGGCAGATGCGGCTCCGCGTGCCCCCCACCTCGTCAACGGTGATGCCGTGGCGTGGGAGCCCACCCGCGGCTTCGAACGGCTGTCGTGGGAGCCCAGCGATCCCGCAGAGGTGCGCGGGTCCTACAGCGTCGTGCTCGAGCCCGACGGCTTCCGCGTGATCGGCGTGAGTGACGCCGATGCCGATGGCAAGGTCGCCCGCGTCGAGGCCACGGCCGGTGAGGCTGCCCACTTGGTCACCTCGCAGGATGTCTACTGACCCACGGCCGCCCGGTGACGCTGTCCGGCCCCTGCCCCGCCGTCCATTCCGGTGGGGTACAGGTGGCGATCGGCCTCGGCAGCAGCCTGGGTGATCGACGGCACCACCTGGACCTCGCGGTGCGCACGCTGGCCGCCGATCCCCACCTCGAGCTGCTCCGGCGCTCCCGCGACTACTTCAGCCCGCCAATGCGGGGCGGAGCCGCGCGCGGTTGGTTTCTCAACTGTGTGGCGCTGTTCCGCACTTCACTCGACCCCGAGGCGCTCCTGGCGCGGTGCATCCGTCACGAGCGCAGGGCCGGCCGCCGTCGCGCGCTTCATTGGGGCGACCGCACGCTGGACCTCGATGTGCTGCACGCCGAGAGCATCTCCTGCGACCAGCCCGACCTCGTCCTGCCCCACCCGGGGATCGCGCACCGCTCGTTTGTCCTGCACCCGCTCCTCGAGATCTGGCCCGACGCGCGCCACCCCATAACCGGCGTATACTGGCGAGATCTGCCGTCGCGCATCACACCTCGTGCCGTGCCACTGAACGCGGTTGCTCGCGCGAGGGTCGTCGTTTAAGCGCGCCGTTCATCCACGGGAGCGCTCATGCAGCTGTTCATCGACACGGCCGACCTCGACCAGATCCGAGAGGTGCACAGCTGGGGTGTGATCGCCGGGGTCACCACCAATCCCTCGATCATCGCGAAGCAGGGCGGCAACTTCATCGAGGTCATCCACGAGATCTGCGAGCTCGTCCAAGGTCCGGTCTCGGCCGAAGTCGTGGCGCAGGACGCCGCCGGCATGGTGCACGAGGGACGGCTGCTCGCGAAGGTCCACGAGCACGTGGTGGTGAAGGTTCCGCTCACGGAGGCCGGGATCTCCGCCACGCGGGTGCTGGCAGACGACGGCATCCGGGTCAACGTGACGCTGTGCTTCCAGGCCAGCCAGGCGCTCCTCGCCGGCCTCGCCGGGGCCACCTACATCTCGCCGTTCATCGGCCGCCTGGACGATCTCAGCGGCGACGGGATGGATCTGATCCGCCAGATCGTGGACATCTATGCGCAGTCTCCCTCGATCGACACCCAGGTGCTGGCCGCGTCGATCCGGCACCCGCTGCACCTGGTGCAGGCGGCCGCATCGGGCGCTGACGTAGCCACGGTTCCATACAACGTCCTCAAGGCGGCGCTGCGCCACCCCCTCACCAATTCCGGCAACACCAAGTTCCTCGCGGACTGGTCCACCGTGGCGGAGCGCGACATCCCGACGCTCGTCGAGCGGTTCTTGGCCAAGCGCGCCTGATCGTTGCAGCCGGGCCGACGCCCCGCCAGGCGCCAGGCTATCTGAGTGAGCCCTCATTCAACGGAGTGTGCGTGCCCGAGGCCCAGCGGCGACGCGCCGAGAAGCGCGACAAGATCATCGACGCGGCTGTGTCCGTGTTCGCCGAGCGCGGCTTCCATCAAGCGCGTGTCAGCGACATCGCACGACTCGCCGGCGTTGCTGACGGCACGATCTACCTCTACTTCCGCAACAAGGAAGATCTGCTGCTCTCCATCTTCGAGGAGAAGATGGACGAGCTGTTGAGCGGCCTCGCGGTCGCGCTCAAGCATACGGAGCATCCCGAAGAGCAGGTGCGCGAGTTCGCCCGGTTCCACTTCCGCCAGGTGCGGGAGAACCGCGCCGCGGCGGAGGTGCTCCAGGTCGAGCTCCGGCTGTCGAACAAGTTCCTCAAGGAGTACCGGCCGGAGAAGCTATGGGCCTACCTCGAGGTGTTCGGCCAGATCACCCGGCGCGGCCAGGAACAGGGCATCTTCCGGTCCGAGCTCAATCCCTTCGTGACGATGTGGGCGTTCTTCGGCGCCCTCGACGAGCTGGCGATGCAGTGGGTGCTCTCGCGAAAGGCCCAACGCTTCGATCTCGAGACGGCCGCCGACCAGGTGGCCGACATGTTCATCCGCGGCATGCGGGTCGACCCGACCTGATGCCCCCCTCCGGCCGCGAGCCGGATCCCTGCGGCACCGCCGCCATCCATGACCAGGAGTCTCTCGTGAACATCGGAGTGTGCGTCAAGATCGCGCCCGACACCAACGCGCGCGTGAAGTTCGCCAGCGACGGCTCGGGCTTCGACATGGGCGATCAGGTCCACGGAATCCCCGACTACGACGAGTACGCGGTCGAGGAGGCCATGCGCGCCAAGGAGACCCACGAGGGCACGGTGACCGTGTTCACCGTCGGCGGCAACTCGGCCGAGAAGTACCTCCGCAAGGGCGTGCTCGCTCTCGACGGCGACAAAGCCGTCGTGATCGACGCAGACCCGAGCGATGCCATCGAGGTCGCGCAGCTGCTCGCCAAGGCCGTGCAAGCCGAGGGCTGCGAGATCGTGTTCACCGGTAAGAGCAGCACGGACGGCGGGAGCCACCAGCTGTCGCCGATGCTCGCGGAGTGCCTGGGTTGGGCGCTCGTGTCGAAGGTCGTGGAGCTGTCCATCGACGGTGACACGTTCACGGCCACCCGCGCAATGGACGCCGGCATCAAGCAGGTCGTCCGCGGCAAGCTCCCCGCAGTGATCACGTGCGAGGACGGCCTGAACAAGGTGCGACTGCCGAACATGCGCGGCATCATGAAGGCGAAGCGCAAGCCGATCGAGACCCGCACGGCAGCAGAGCTGGGGGTCACCGTCGGTGGTGCGCGAACCACCAACGCCGCATTCCGCGCGCCCCCATCGAGGCCCGCGGGCCGGATCATCGAGGGAGACGCTGCGACCGCCGCCAAGGAGCTCGTACGACTCCTCCGTGAAGAAGCCAAGGTCATCTGAACCACACGTCAGGAGCTGATCATGAGTGGAATTCTCGTTCTTTGCGATCACGCCGACGGCGTGTTTCGCCCGACCGCAAACGAGCTGCTGACCAAGGCGCAGGCGCTCGCCGCCGACCTGGGCGGCCCCGTGCTCGCCGCCGTCCTCGGCGACGCTCCCGCGGCCGAACTCGGCGGATTCGGCGCGGCGAAGGTCTACCAGGCGTCCGGCGAGTTCGGCGACTACAACGGCGCCGGCGCAGTGGATGCGCTCCAGGCCATCCTGGCCGCATCGGGGGCGACGGTCTTGCTCGCCCCGGGCACCTACGCGGGCCACGATGCCCTGCCCCGCCTCGCGGCGCGGCTCGACACGGGCATGGCCAGCGACTGCAGCGATCTCCGTGCCGAAGGCGGCAAGCTCGTCGGCACCCGCGCTTGGTTCGCCGGTCGTGCCCAAGGTGAGGTCACCCTCAACGCCACCCCGGCGATCGCCACCGTCGCACCGAACAGCTTCCCGAAGGGCACGAGCTCGGGCGCGACCGCCGAGGTGGTGCCCGTCACGTGGCAGGCCACCACTCCAGGGGTCGAGGTGGTCCAGACCCTCGCTCCATCGAACGAGGGGATTGATCTGAACACGGCCGACCGGGTGGTCGCCGGCGGACGCTCCTTGAAGTCGAAGGAGGCCTTCGACGAGGTCATCCGCGGCCTGGCCCGTGCGATGGGGGCCGGCGTCGGCGCGTCTCGAGCCGCCACCGACGCCGAGTATGCGCACCACAGCGAGCAGGTCGGCCAGACCGGCGTGACTGTCGCACCGACGTTGTACATCGCCGCAGGCATCTCTGGCGCCATCCAGCACCTCGCCGGAATGCGCACGTCCAAGGTGATCGTCGCGATCAACAAGGACCCGCAAGCACCGATCTTCGAGCATGCGACCTACGGTATCGTCGACGACCTGTTCGTCGTCTGCCCGGCGCTGCAGGCCGAGTTCGAGGCGCTCGACTGACGCAGAAGGCACGCTGCGCGATCGCGCGCCCCGCTTGTAGAGACGGGCTGGGGCGCTGTTGGCCTCCGTGTTGTTGTCCACCGCGGACGCGCCCGCCTGGCGAGCGCGCCTCGCTCCGCCGGTGGGTCGGCCCCCTCCGTCGTGGCGTGCGGGGCGCATGCTATGCTCGGTGGGTTCCCCCGGTGATCCGATCCTGACGCCCCTCGACCACCGCGATCCGGTGCCGCCAATTGCCCGCTTGGAGGCAACCGTGCTGCACTTGGAGAGCCATGGGAAGCTCCGGCGGCTGATCCAGTTCGTCGATGCCTGGAGCCAGGTCGCCGAGCCCACGGTGCCGGCTCAGCTGGCGTGCATCCGCGCGTTCATCGACTTCGGCATGATGGACCGCGCATGGGTGCGGTTGGAGCATGCCCTGGAAGACGAGCGCGGCGGGGTGGAGGCGCATGCGCTCGCTGCGCGCATGTTCCTTGCCCGAGGGTGGCACAATCGAGCACGCGGCTACGTTGTGAAGGCGCTCGAGAGCGCCCCTGACGACCCGGAGCTCGCTACGCTCCTACAGGAGGCCAGCGAGCCCCCCACCGAGGCCGACTTCCAGGTCGAGTCCAGCGATGCGTCGGTCGACGCGCTGGTCACGCGCGCCCGCAAGGCGATGTGCCAGGGATCGTTCGTGCGCGCACGGGCGCTGCTGGAGCGTGCCCGCCGCAAGGCGCCGGAGCATCCGCGGGTCACCGACCTGTTGTGGGTGATGCAGGGTGACTACACACCCGATCCGCCGCTCGCCGAGCTCGTGCAGCAGTGGGGGCCGAGCATCTCACCGCTGCCAGACCTGATCAGCCTCGGCAGCGACGAGCCCGAGCACACGGTCAGCGCATCGAAGACCGAGATCCAACGCGCCCTCGCTGGCGACCACGACCCACACGCCAACCCGGCCTTCCATGGCCTGTTCCGAGGGCTGAGCGGCGAGCCGCTCCCCGCAGGCGCTCCCGACGAGACCGAGGTCACCGCGATCAGCACCCTCAAGCGTCTCGATTCAGGGGCAGTGCCGATCGGGTTCGCCGACGGCGGGGGCGATGACACGCAGATCATGCTCGTGATCCGCAAGGACGATGACGCCGACGACGACACCGACATCCAGCCGGCTCCCACAGGCCCCCCCCCTCCGCCGCGAACCGCGTCCGACCTCGGCTTCGAGGACGAAGATGACGACCTGATCGTCGTCACCCGCCGCGACGACGACAACCTCGAGCCCGATCCGAACACTGACCTCGGAGCGGTCCATCTCGACCCGTCCGCCGATCGCCCGTCAGAGGCCGCGGCGGAACTACAAGACGAGGGCGCCGCATGGGCTGTTCGCGATCCGGTCCCGCCCACGGTGCCGCCAGCCCGGCGCCGACCCGCCCGCGCCCCGCCCACGCGGCCATCCACACCGCAATGGCTCGCGATCGGCGTGGCCCTGCTGCTGAGCATCGCGGTGTTGTCTGGGTTACTCGCCATCTTCTTCGCCAGCCAGATCATTTTTGGCCTGATGTGACGATTGATTGACGAGACGTTGCGCCCTCGTGTTGCGACTGGGCATCGGCAGCGGCTACCTTACGACACCTTCCAGTCCGGTTTGCATGGAGATGGCATGACGCTCAAGAGTTTCCCGTTGGCGATGGCGGTCGTATCGCTGGCCCTGTGGGGTTGCGGTGAGGACGCCAAGGATACCGCCACCGATACGGATACCGAGGCCACGGGCACGGCAACCGGACCCGGCACCTCCGGCCCCGGCGGAACCGACTCCGGCGGCGACGGCGGCGGCGGCGGCGGCGGCGGCATCAACCCCACCGGCTTCGGCATGATCGAGGCGGGCTTCGCCTACGACAACGTCGGCGCGGAGGTCCGCAGCTACTTCCTGTCCGATGGCACCGAGCAGCTGGCCTACTACATCGTGCAGGCCTACGACAGCCGCGGCGATGGCTGCGTCGACATCGTCGAAGCACCAGGCCCCATCACCCCGAAGGATGACGGCTGGGTTGCCTCCCAGGGCCTGTACACGGGCTGGGAGATGGCGCCGGGCAGCGGCACCGTCACCTCCGACTGCGCCGACGTCCTGGGCGATGCCAGCTGGATCGCGTTCATGGAAGAGCTCCCCAACACCGACACGATCGGCGTGGGCGTGGGCGATATCACGGCAGACGCGGTCACCTATTCTGCGGCGTACATCTCGGACTGGTCCGAGGTCGAGTCGAACGGCGTTGGCATCGGCTGGTACTGGTCGTCGCTCTCGGCCGGCTACACCTGGGCCCCCGATGGCTACCTCGCGGACGGCACCGGCTTCGCGTACGAGGTCGACCCCGACTACAACCTGGTGACCGACGCCGACAGCTACCTGGTGTTCATCCCGGCAGCCGACGTGGCGTCACCGGGCGGCGGCATCAACGATGCGTTCTACCGTCTGTTCGTGTCGTGGAACGGAATCTCGATCTCCTTCTGATCGACGTCGGTTCTCGAATCACGCCCCGTCGGCTCCTGGCCTGCGGGGCGTTCTGATTCACCAGCGCACGATCCACGTCGTGACTCCCGCAGCAACTGCCCCGGCACCCAGCCCGACGGTGATGCCCCCGAGCAGGTTTGCCGTGACGGCCGCCGACTCCACGTCTTCGATCGGTGTGCGAGGGTCTTTCACCGCGGCCTCTCGGCCCGTGGCCAGCCCAAGGGTGACCGCACTCGCCACTGCCAGCGCCGCCGCGCTCACCGTGCCGATGCGGCGGGCTCGAGCCCGGAAGGTCGGATCGAGGGCCCTGAAGTCCAGCTGAGGCACCTCCGCGACCGACAGGTGATGGCCGCTGTGGATCACCGAGCCAGCGCCGTCGAACCCCTGCAGCATGAACGCTCGGTCCGCGGGTACGTCACTCGTCGGCGTGCCGTCGACGGTCCATCCCCCGACGGGCTCGCGTTCCAGTGCCATCGTCTCGGACCCACCGGGCGGCTCGTCGAACAAGGAGCGCATGGGGTGACCCCGCGGCATCCAGGCGGGATTGGGGGGTTCTTCAGGTAGCAGCACCCGATACGCGGCCCAGGAGCGCCGACTCACCTCCAGCTCGCCCAGGACGAACCCAGCAAGCGCCCGATGCGCATGAACTTGTGCGGCCTGGCCAGCGTCGACGCGCTCGCCGAGGCACCCGATGGCACGGTCCAGTGCCTCCGCAGCCTCGCGGAACCGTGCATCCTCAAGGTCGAGATACGCCGCCTCCAACCGTTGAGCGGCCGTATGGACAGCCTTCCAGGTGGTGACGGCGCACGGCTCTGCCGGCTCGACCGGCGCTGCCGGTTCAACCGGCGCTGCCGTCGCCACCGGCGCTGCTGACGCAACCGAGATCCACAACCACAGGCCCGCTAGCGCCACCATGACCTCCATGGTCAGGAGGCAGGTTACGGTCGCCCACCGCCGGGTTCAAGCGCCATGCGCACCCGTGGGTCCTCCCTTCCGAGAGCCGTGCCATGCGATCGCTGCTGGTCCCGTTCCTCACCCTGTCTGCAGGCTGCGCCGCAGATCGTCCCCCGGCGTGGGCGTTCGACCCGATCTGGCTCGAGCCCGACGGAGCACGCGTGCACGGGTTTCAGACCTGGAACCTGTACGCGAAGCAGTGGGCCAGAAACCGTGATCCTCGCCACCATCTGTGCAGCATCCTCGTCGAGCTGGATGGTGCCGAGACACCCTGTGACGACTGCGCGGCGGCATTCACCGTCGAGTCCACGCTGCTCGAACACGACTGTCTCGAAGGGTGGCTGTCGAACCCGCTGTTCGAGACGCTCGAGCGCGTGGCCATCGGGCCCCCGAGCGTGGACCCAGAGGCGCCGTACCCGGGGCAGACGGCCGAGGGCCGCACCGACTATGGCGCCGGTTGGGAGGTCCACGGTTTCGCCTACGCCGAGGAGCTCCGGAGGGACGGCTCAGGACCCGACACGTGGACCGGCGACGCCCCATTCGAGCTCTGGCCAACCGCCGCGTTCCCTCTCGACTGATCGAACGCGACGCCGATGTCGCGACACCGGGTGGCGCTACACAGCCCCCACCAGCCAACGTCGACAACTGCCTGGCACGCTGCATGCAGCCAAGTACACGCAGAGTCTGTACGGTTACCCTCATGCACACCGAGGCCGCATGCCCTACCTGCGAACATGGCTGGTTGTCTGCGCGCTCGCCGTGGGCACGGCCTGTGGGGCCGACAAGTCCAGCAGGGCCGACACGGGGTCCGCAAACGCGAGCCCAGGCGGCGGAGCCGGGGGAACCACCAGCACGGATTCGTCGACCGGGATCGGCACTGGCGAGACCGCCGCGTGGTTCGCCATCGAGGGCACGCTCGAGCTCGCGAGTGGCGAGCTGACCGACGACAACGACGCGACGCTGAATGTCCGGTTCTTCGAACAGGACGCCCCATCGCTCGACCTGCCGCTGTGTGAGGCTGTGTACACGATCACGGGCGTTGCTGCGCCCGCACCGGATCCCGACGTGGACATGTTCGGCTGGTGGAACATCAGCCTCGCCGACCCGACGGATTGCACCGCACAGCCCCTTCAGACGACCCTCGCGCTCGGCATCGGCGCCTACGACCCGTTGTTGGATCCGGCAGTGGGCCGGCTGGGCATCGACCCAGCGACGCTCAACGGACTGTACGCTCAGCTCACCCCAGGCGGTCCGCTGTACGTGTTTGGACTGGCGGGCACGACCGAACAGTATGAAGGTTCGACCGACGCAGTCAGCGAGAGCCCTCCCGCGGACGGCCAGTACGTGTTCCTCA
>JBLFXJ010000062.1:0-27870 GCA_047609825.1 Myxococcota bacterium | reverse complement strand
GGTGTTACACCTCGGCAGTTGATGTTGCACCTTGCGTCCAGACCCCGCCCTGTAGACTGCGGGTCGGGGGGGGGCGGCGCCGGTGGTTTACGGGATGTCGCCGTCCCTCAGTGGCAGCCGCCCCCCGCGGCCCTTGACGGGCCACGTCCCGCCCCACATCATCCTCCCCAGCCGCCGCATCGGCTCAACCCCGGGGAGATCCGTGCGACCTCGTCACCCGACCCTCTGGCTGCTGGTCGCGGGCTGCCTGGCCGACCCCGCGGCGCCGCTGCTGCTCGGGCCTGACCGGGTGGATGCGCCAGCCCTGCCAGGTCACGCGCCTCCCCCCGGGGAGCTCCAGCTCGACGTGAGCGCCACGGTGATCGGCGCGCCGATGGTGTTCAGCGTCACGGGCGCATTCCCCTGGGAGACCGTGGTGATCGCCACGGCCCGAGGCGGGCTGGGCGACGGGCCGTGCATCCCGGAGCTCGGTGGCCGCTGCCTCGAGCTGCTCGCCCCGGCGCGCATCCTCACCCGCGTCTCTGCGGATGAGTGGGGGGAGGCGGAGGTGTGGGCGGTTGTGCCCGACCTGCCCGGGGTGCTCCAGTGCTTCCAGCCGATGGCCGTGCGGGGGCATGGCGGCGCCGACTCCGAGCTTGGGGCCGCGAGCTGCCGCACCTTCGACCACGACCGGGACGGCGATGGCGTGGTGGACGCCGACGACCCGTGCCCCGACGACTTGCTGGACGACTCAGACGGCGACGGGGTGTGCGACGCGGACGACCTGTGCCCAGGAGGCGACGACACCCTCGATCCGGACGGCGACGGGGTGCCGGACGTCTGCGACGCGTGTCCCGACGACCCGCTCGACGGGTGCGTCGACCCGCTGGCCGAGCTCCAGCTCGTCTCGGTGGTGGGCAACGCCGGCGACATCACCGCCGCCTGCCCGCCCGACACGTCCATCGCGTTCGGCTTCGGCATCCAGACGAGCACGGACCACGCCGGGGAGGGCTGCCTCAAGGCCAACTCCCAGGCCTGCGTTCAGGGCGAGGCGAGCTGCTCGATGGACTACTGCGACACGGCTGGGGATGACGAGTCGGTGCTGGTGCTGGGCTGCGCGCCCTCGCTGCGGCACTGGGATGACGCCGAGTTCGTGTTCGTGCAGGGCGATGCGGGGGGCATCGAGGCGACCTGCAGTGGCGACGACAGCATCGTGCTGGGCTTCGCCTACCAGTGGAGCGACGGCCACTCGGGCGAGGCCTGCCTGAAGGCGAACAACCTGGCCTGTGAGGCGGGGACCACCACCTGCAGCCAAGAGCGCTGCGACACCCCTGGCAATGACGAGTCGCTGATCTACATGGTGTGCGCGCCGCCGGGGTCACCGCTCGCCGCCCTCGCCATCACCACCGCACAGGGCAACGCCGGCGGCATCGAGGCCACGTGTCCACCGGGGGAGCTTGCCGCCCTCGGGTGGAGCCTCCAGACGAGCAGTGCGCACTCGGGAGACGCATGCTTGAAGGCGAATAACGGAGCCTGTCCGCGCGGCGTCTCCAGCTGCGCCATGGGTGCCTGTGACACCGCGGGGGATGACGAGTCCTTCATCTACCTGGGGTGCCTGCCATGAGGGCGCATCCGCCGCTGCTGGCCCTGCTCGTCGCCTGCGCCGTCCCGCAGGACACAGTGATTCCCGCCACCCCCTGGGACGTGGTTCGGCCCGGCGCCGAGCCCACAGCACCGCCCGCGCTCTTGGAGCTGGACGCCGGCTTCGCGGTGCGGGGCGCGTCGCTCGCGCTCGAGGTGACCGAGGCCACGCCCGGCGAGACCATCACCTTCGTGGGCAGTCGCGGAGGCCTCGGCCTGCACTGCCCGGCGATCCTGCCCGACGCCTGCATGTCGATCCGCCCGCCGCTGTTCGTGCTCGGTCGCGCCGAGGTGGACCTCGCCGGCACCGCCCTCCTCGAGGTGCCGATCCCAGCGGACGTGGCGGCGCCGGAGCTGGCGGTTCAGGCGGTGGAGGGGAGGGGCCTGGGCGTGCGCCTGTCCGCCCCCATCACCCGCGACCTGCTCGACGCGCTGCCGAACGACCCGTTCATCATCGCCGCCCTGCCCGACACGCAGCACTACAGCGACGACGCCGGCCACATCGAGAACTTCATCGCGCAGACCCAGTGGATCGTCGACAACCGGGCCGAGCAGCGCATCGCCTTCGTCACCCACCTGGGCGACATCGTGGAGAACGGCGGCGTCGGTCCGGACGGCAACGCGGTGGAGTGGGAGCGTGCGCTGTCGGCCATGGATGTGCTCGACGGCGACCTGCTGCTCACACCGGATGGGCTGATCCCATACGGTGCTGTGATCGGGAACCACGACTACGACATGGTGGGGAGCAAGAGCTCGCCGGAACGCTACCTCGAGCACTTCGGACCGGACCGCTACGCCGAGCGGAGCTGGTTTGTCGGCGCTTCCCCAGACGACGTGAGCATGTCGCAGGTGTTCGAGGCGAACGGTCGGCACCACCTTCACCTGGCGCTGGAGTGGCTGCCGTCGGATGACGCTGTGGCCTGGGCACAAGAAGTGCTGTCCGCGAACCCGGACTTGCCAGTGGTGCTCACCACCCACGAATACGTCGGCACCGGTGACCCGGCCTCGCGCCGCACCACCGGCGCAACGCCCGACAGCAGCGGCGACAACTCGCCCGACCAGCTGTACCGCAAGCTCGTGGAGCCCTACCCCCAGGTGTTCCTGGTGCTCGGCGGGCACGTCATCGGAGACGGGCGTAGCACCTCGGTCACCGCCCTCGGGCACACCGTGCACGAGGTGCTGATCGACTACCAGGGCGACCCGGGCGGCGGGAACGGCTGGATGGGGCTGATCGAGGTGCAGCCCGAGGCCGGCCTGCTCGTGTTCGACACCTTCTCCCCGACCTATGTGCCGGGCGTGACCGCGGGCGCGGACCGGTTCGATGCGCCCGCGAGCAACTTCACGGTGGACCTGGACATCCTGGCTCGGCGCGAGCTGCTGGAGACCCGACTGCACCTGCGGTTCCGGCAGGGGCAGGACCACGGCTACGGCCTGTATTCCGGCGTGCTCGACACCCACGTCGGGCACGGAGCCGAGACCCCGTCCGACGTGCCCGCAGGTGACGCAACCAACGTGCGCGTCGATGGTGACGCGAGCGAGGAGCAAGGGCTGCTGCAGTTCACCAATCTGGTTGGCTGCGAGCCGGGGCAGCTGCCACCAGGGGCCGAGGTCGAGGCGGCGATCCTGACGTTGACGACGGAGGGCGCGAACGCCGACAGCGGTGGCGGGGCTGCGCTGCACCGGATGCGCTTGCCCTGGACGGACGACGTGACCTGGGACGCGCTGTCGGGCGGGGTGGAGCTGGGCGTGCAGGCCGAGCCCGCGGCCTCGCTGTACACCGGGCCGGGCGTGGGCGCGAAGGGCACCTGGTCGTTCGACGTGGCCGCCGATGTGCAGGCGTGGGCGGACGGCGCGCCCGCCCACGGCTGGGTGGCGCTCGCGGAGACCGCCGACCGGTGGGAGTTCCGGTCGTCGGACTGGGCGGCGGTTGCGGAGCGGCCGATGCTCACGGTGCGGGTGCGGACGGAAGACCGCGGCACCTGCGGACTGGACGACTAGCCGGGCTGGCCGATCAGCGGACTCAGGCCTGCGGGTTCAGCGCTTCAGCGCCTCCGCCGCATCAGCCCGAGCCCGAGCAGCGCCCACACCCCGACGCCCGCGCCGCCGCCCGAGGCGCAGCCGGCGCACTCCGACAGCACCTTGCCGTCCGCGCGGACGCTCGGCTCGTCGCACGCCTCGTCACGCCGTCCGTCGCAGTCGTTGTCGACCCCGTCGCCGCACACCTCGACGGCGTCGGGGTGCGCCCACCCGTCCTCGTCGTCGCAGTCACCGTCCGCCACCGTCCAGCCGTCGCCGTCGAGGTCGTCGAGGCCCTCGTCGATCAGGCCGTCGCAGTCGTCGTCCTCGCCGTCCGGCTCCTCGGGGGCGCCGGGGTAGGTGCGCGGGTCGGTGTCGTCGCAGTCGCCGGCCTCCTCCGACACGCCGTCGCCGTCGTCGTCGGACCGCGCCGTGCCCTCGTCGATCCCGCCGTCGCAGTCGTTGTCGACGAAGTCGATGACCTCGGTCGCTCCGGGGAAGGTGGTCGCGTCGGCGTCGTTGCAGTCGCCATCGGCTTCGGAGAACCCGTCGCCGTCATCGTCATAGGCCGCGGTGCCTTCGTCGATCAGGCCGTCGCAGTCGTCGTCCAACCCATTGGGGAGCTCGGCCGCTCCGGGGCGCACCCGCGGGTCGTCATCGTCGCAGTCGACCGGCGGGGCGAACCCGTCCCCGTCCGAATCGGTGGCCCAGGCGTCCACCGCTCCGTCGCAGTCGTCGTCGATACCATTGCCCGGAACTTCGGGTGCGTCGGGGTTTACGGTGTCGTCGCCGTCGTGGCAATCGCCCGCGCGCGACCCATCGGTGCACGCCGATTCGCACCAGCCATCGCCGTCGTCGTCGACGCACTCGGTGCCCTCGTCGGCCACCCCGTCGCAGTCCTGGTCCACAGAATCGCAGACCTCGAGCGCGCCAGGTCGCACGCTCGGGTCGGCGTCGTCGCAGTCGCCGCCGAGCTCGGTCATGCCGTCGCCGTCGTCGTCGTACTGAACGGTGCCCTCGTCCACCAGGCCGTCGCAGTCCTGGTCGACGCCGTCGGGCAGCTCGACCGCGCCGGGGAAGGTGAGGGGGTCGGAGTCGTCGCAGTCGCCGGCGCACCCGGTCACGCCGTCGCCGTCGGCGTCCTCGCCGATGACCTCCGGATCTGCGTCGTCGCAGTCGAGGCAGGACCAGCTCCCGTCGCCGTCGGCGTCCTCCTCGAAGGCCAGCGCGGGGCACGGGTCGCAGGCGTCGGGCAGCCGGTCGCCGTCCGCGTCCACCGCGTCATCGAAGTCGGCACACGCATCGCACCCGTCCCGGACACCGTCGCCGTCGGAGTCGAACGCGTCGTCGAACCCGGGGCAGGCGTCGCAGCCGTCGGCCACGCCGTCCAGGTCCTCGTCGAGGCCGTCGTCGAAGCCGTCGCAGACGTCACAGATGTCGGGCACGCCGTCGCCATCGCTGTCGGTCGGGTCGCCCTCGCAGTCGTCGCAGGCGTTCGGGATGCCGTCGCCGTCGGTGTCGATGGCGTCGTCGCCGCCGGGGCAGATGTCGCACCCATCGGGCACACCGTCGTCGTCGGTGTCGATGCCGTCGTCGGCGCCCTCGCACAGGTCGCACCCGTCGGGCACGGCGTCGGCGTCGGCGTCGGCGTCATCGGCGAAGCCGGGGCAGCGGTCGCAGCCGTCGGGCATCCCGTCCACGTCGGCGTCGAGGTGGTCGTCGAACCCGGGGCAGGCCTCGCAGCCGTTCGGCACACCATCGCCGTCGGTGTCGAGCGCGTCGTCGAACCCGGGGCACAGGTCGCAGCCGTCGGGCGCGTCGTCGCCGTCACCGTCGGCGAGGTCGTCAGACCCGGGGCAGGCGTCGCAGCCGTCCGGCACGCCGTCCACATCGGAATCGCGCAGGTCGTCGAACCCGGCGCACACGTCGCAGGTGTCGTCCACGCCGTCGAGGTCGCTGTCCACCGGCGGGCCGTCGCAGTCGTCACAGCCATCGGCGACGCCGTCCCCATCGGAGTCCACGTCGTCGTCGAACCCCGGGCAGGCGTCGCACCCGTCGGCGTGCCCGTCCACGTCGCTGTCGACCCGGTCGTCGAACCCGGCGCAGGCGTCGCACCCGTCGGGAACGCTGTCGCGGTCCAGATCCAGGGCGTCGTCGAACCCGCCGCAGGCGTCACAGCCGTTCGGCACGCCGTCGCCGTCGGTGTCGAGGGCGTCGTTGAACCCGGCGCACAGATCGCACCCGTCCGGCACGCCATCGGCGTCACCGTCGGCCAGGTCGTCCCACCCGGCGCACAGGTCGCACCCATCGGGCACACCGTCCACGTCGGAATCGCGCAGGTCGTCCCAGCCCGGGCAGGCATCACAGGCGTCGGCCACACCGTCCACGTCGGTGTCTACGTCCGGGCCGACGCAGCTGTCGCAGCCATCGGGCAGGCCGTCCCGGTCCCCGTCCGCGTCGTCGGGCCACCCCGGGCACAGGTCGCACCCGTCGGGCACGCCGTCACCGTCGGACTCGATCCCATCGGAGAACCCTGGGCACAGGTCGCACAGGTCGCCCACGCCGTCGCCGTCGGAGTCGATCTGGGACGGGTCGTGCACGTCGGGGCAGTCGTCACACGCGTCGGGCCACAGGTCGCGGTCGCCGTCGAGCAGGTGGGGCACGCGGTCGTCGCAGTCGGTGCCGCCGCAGGCCACGTCCACGAAGCCGTCGAGGTCGTCGTCGCAGCACACGGGGTCGGGCCAGCACTCGGTGTCGAGGCAGTCGACGAACCCGTCCACGTCGTCATCGATGCCGTTGTCGCACACCTCTGGGCAGCCGATGATGCACTCGTCATCCTCGCAGTCGGTGAACCCGTCCAGATCGTCATCACGTCCGTTGAAGCAGTCTTCTGGGGGTGCGGGGCACTCGGTGAACGTGAGGGTGTAGGTGCCGTCTTCCCACTCGGGGTTCTCGGGGTCGCAGTAGCCTGGGTTGAACCCGGGATACGGGAGCGCGTAGTAGTCGAAGCCCCGGTAGGTGAACCCGAAGCCCTCGACGATGATGTACTTCAGCTCGCCCTCGAGGCAGTCGAACTCGAGGGTGGCGGTGGGGCCGGCGTCGCGCACCACGTTGTCGGTGATCACGTTGTCGAGGCGGTCGCAGGTGTCGTCGAGCACGAAGAAGTCGAGGTCGCACTGCAGGCCGGTGAACTCGACGACCACCGGGCCGTCTTCCAGGCAGGTGTACTCGTAGACGTGCTCTGGGCCGGACTCCTCGTAGTACCGACCGGTGCTCGGGCTGAAGTACTCCTCCCCCTCGCACACCTCTCCGCCGCAGCGCACGCCGGGCAGGTTGGTGTACACGCACTCCACGCCGAGCTGGCTGCCGAGCTGGAAGCTGTCGAACCCGTAGGGGCACTCCACGTTGGCGAGGAAGTCGCCGAACACCCAGTGCAGGCGCGGGTCTGCTGATGGCCACGGCCCGGGGTCGAGGAAGGTGTCGACGACCGAGTGGCAATTGATGACGTCGTCGACCCACTCCTCGGGGCACTCGGCCCAGGCCGGTGCCGCGAGCGCCAGCAGCGCCGCCACGGCCCACCGAGGCCCGGGGCGGATCGCCCGCGCGGCGCCGTCTGGCGATCGGGTCGTGCTCGGAATTGTGGCGGTCATCTGGGATCCTTGCGGGTGCGCTGCCCAGGTCACCGGGCCGGCCGGGGGCGTCCCCCACGCGTGGGTGCTGCTGCGAGGGTACACCGCGGGCGTGAGGCTCGCCGGACGATCGACCGTTCGCGCGCGAGCCTGCGCCTCGAGCGCGTCCAGACCGGAGCGCGCCGCCGCCCCCCCCGGTGCCAGCCGCCGGCCGAGTGGCTGCGGTGGACCGCCGCCCCCCACCGCCCCTGGACGAGGCCCGCACTCCCGGATCGTCCCCGTTATTTCGAGATCTTCACGTAGGAGACCTTGCCGTCGAGGCCGTTCTTCTTGTGGAAGGTGACGGTGACGAAGCTGTCGTCGACGTCGGTCTCGAAGCTGTCCACGTTGTACACGGTCGTCTGGCTCTTCACTTCGATGGTGCACCAGTCGTCGCCCGTGCTGGCGCTCGGGCTGTCGTAGACCGTGATGGTCCAGCCTGGAGAGAGGTTCTGGAGCTGCACGGACCGGAACTCGTCGTTCGGGTACGTGCTGGAGTCCTTGAGGTCCTGGGCGTACCCGTTCACGGGGGGCATGTCCCACGACGAGCCGGTGCAGTCGTTCTTCTCGAACCACCGGATGTTTGCCGCGGGCGCCGCGTCGACGAAGTTCATCCGCACGACCTGCTGGATCAACGAGGCCGTCACGAAGTCCATCACCACGACCCCCGACGGGAGCGGCGCCCCCAGAGCCGACAGGTAGTCGCTGATCAGCGGGTTCATGATGTCGGCGTAGTGGCGGGCCGTGTTGTTCGGGATGTGCCACGCGATGCTGGCGAAGTTCAGCACGAGCGTGTCTTCGCGGGTGTGGCCCATGTAGTCCCGCACGCCGGGCCACTTCACGTCGGTGTCGTTCTCGTTGTAGTGGTCGTTGATGGCCAGGCGGGTCTGGAACTGGGGCGGGCCGGTCGTGGTGTCGGAGTCATCCGGCCACCGGATGTCGCCCGACGCGTCGATGCCCAGCTGGCCGTTGGCGTACCGGCGCAGGAGCACGATCTTTCCGCGCGCCTCCCCCAGCGTGGGGATGCGGTCCTCCGTGAAGAAGAACGAGGCGTTGTGCTACACCTTCGCCTCGAACGTGGACGCGAAGGTCGGCATGTCAAAGTGGTCCTGCTTGACCGTCATGAGGATGCATTCGGTGGGGTTTGTGCGGAGGAAGTCGAGGCAACGCTCGAGCACGGCCTCCTGGAAGAACTTCCGACCGCCCGTGACCTGCTTCGCGGCACCGCTCGGGTCGGTGTGGGTGTAGGTGTAGCCGTCGTCGTACCGGATGTCGTCGGACCCATGGAACAGGGCGAAGCCCATGTTCGGGTCGGTGTACAGGCCCAGCCGGATGTCGAAGAATCGCACGCCGGCCTCGAGCTGGGTGCCCGCTCCCGTCCCCTGGGACCCGGCCTGCAGGGCGCGATCCTGGGTCTGGCTCAGGTCGGACGAGCTCGTGCCCTGCCACGTCATCGTGTCGTGGGTGCCGGGGATCGTGATCATCGACAACGGCGTCTCGCCATCTATCTGGCCCATCCAGCGGCTCATGTTGTTCTTCACGTCAGTCCAGTTCGCCATGTCGTGCTCCACCGGTTCGGGTGTCAACGGTCCCGGGAGGGTATCCGTTAGGCGGTGGAATGCCGCACGACGACACCACCCTCGATTCGTGGACCTGGACCCCCGAGCCCGCCGGCGATGGCGATTCAGGGCTGACCTTCACCGTGCTCTACCACCCCGATCCCCGCCGCATCGGCGAGGTCGCAGCCGTGTCGCTGGCGGGGCCCACGCGGTCCGTGGCGGTGAGTCGGACCGAGCCTGTGTTCGGTTGGGCCGACGGTCCGGCGCGGCCGCTCGATGACGCCTACGTCTCGCGAACGCCAGTTTCGTTCACAGTTCGCGGCCACACCGTGCGCCTGTCGCTGCCGAGCGGGTCGGCGCCCTATGCGGTGAACGGCGTGCGCGGCACGGGCCGCGAGGTCCTGACCGTCGAGACTGTGCGGTCCGACGTGGTCGTGACGTTCGGGCGCCGGGTGCTGGTTCTCGTCGAGCCCGGCGTGCGCCCCCCACCGCGCCGCGAGGAGCTCGGCCTCGTTGGCGCGAGCGCGGCGACGATCGACCTTCGACGAAGTCTGCACGCCGCCGGCGCCGTCGACACACCGGTGCTGTTGCTCGGCGAGACGGGCACCGGCAAGGAGGTGAGCGCCCGCGCCATCCACGCGTGCAGTCGGCGGCACCGCAAGCCGTTCGTGGCCGTGAACCTCGCGGCCATCCCGGGAACCACGGCCGCGTCCCAGCTGTTTGGCCACGCGCGCGGGGCGTTCACCGGCGCGGACGGCGCCAACCCTGGCTATTTTGGGCAGGCCGAGGGCGGCACGCTGTTCCTGGACGAGCTGGGAGAGACCCCCGACACGGTTCAGCCCCTGCTCCTGCGCGCGGTCGACCAGCACGAGGTGCAGCCGGTCGGCGGGCCGGTCCGGCGCACCGACGTGCGGCTGATCTCCGCCACCGACGCCGACCTCCACCAGCTCGTCACGGAGCGACGCTTTCGCAAGGCTCTCCTGTTCCGCATGGCCAGTCAGACAATCCGGCTGCGGCCCCTGCGCGAGCGTCCGGCCGATATCGCGGTCCAGCTGATCTGGTTTCTCGAGCAGGCGCTGGGAGGTGCCGCCTCCGTGCTTGCGCCGCCCAAGGCGGGAGGTATGCCCTGGCTCGGGATGGACGTGGTGCAGACGATGCTGGCCCACCGGTGGACCGGCAACAGCCGCGAGCTGCGCGCGGCCGCGTTCAGCATCGCGCGGGAGAGCGCAGAGGCCGGGGGCGGTCGGGCGGTCGTGCCAATGCTGGAGGGGGCTGCCCAGGCGACGCCGCCACCCGAGCCGGTGGGTCGGTCCGGCCTCCTCGGTGCCCGGCGCATCCGGGAGGTGCTGGAGCGGTGGGACTACCAGATCCTCGGCGCTGCTGGCGAGCTCGGGGTGGGGAGGAACACGCTGTACGCCGCGATGCGCGAGCGCGGCATCCGCGTCGCGGCCGACATCACGCCCGCCGATCTGGAGGCGGCGCGGGAGGCCGTCGGGGACGACACGCGCGCCATGGCGCGACACCTCGGCGTGTCGGTGACCAACCTGCGGCGGCGAGCACGCAAGCTGGAGGGCTGAGTGCCATCAACGACAGTCAGCTTCTGACGCCCAGATCTGACTGGCCGGCGGATACGGCAGCACAGGCACCACGCGCCCGTCGCGACAGGCCCGCAGGTTCGAGATGTCGCCTCGATCCTCGGGCCTCACCGGTACCGGGATGTCCCACACGGTGGTCCGGTGTGTGCCGAAGACCGCGACGCCTTCGTCCACCACGCCGGCCACATCGCCAGCGCTATCCAGGTGTAGCACCACCGCGCCCACCGTGGTGTCGAGTACTTCCACCCCATCGTCGTGCCGCAGCACCAGATTGTGGCCGCTGGGGGTGAAGTCGAGCGCCCGCAGGTGCCAGGGCACGGTGCGGCGGTACCGCTCTGCGCCTGTCTCCACCTCCACCACGCTCACAACGCTGCGATTGTTGCTGCCCCCCAACAGCCGCCCGTCCGGGCTCAGCCGCACACCTGCGTCGCTGTTCGCGATGTGGATCACCTGCGGTGCGCTGGCGTCGCCGAGGCGATGCACGGCGACGGTCTCGTTGTCGAGGCGCTCCACCTGCAGGTCCCCGCGCCCGCGTGGCTCAGTCGCGTTCGACGCCCAGGAATGGCGGACGATGCGGCGGGGGAGCTCACCGGCGGGCTGGCCAGTGGTGAGGTCGACCAGCTGCAGCGGGCCGACGCCGCTCTCGAGCAGGAGGAACCCGGCGCCCGGCGCGTGCGGAATCACACCGCCCGGCCCGATGGGCGCGCGCCATGCGCTCGTGGCCCCCCACCGTTGCCCGACGTCGGCCTGGATCAGGAACACGTCGTCATCCGGTCCGGTGAAGCCGCCGGCGCGCGGAGGGGTGGGGTCGTCCGAGAGCTGGTGATGCACCTGGAGGGTGGCCGTGTCGAGCACCCGGGCACCCGCCGCGTCGTGCACGAGCAGCCGGTCACCGTGGCGCGAGCTGGCCAGCGGCATCCCGCCTGGCGCCAGCGGCAGACGCACAGCGCGCCCGGCGCCCCGGAGGTCCTGCAGGCACCATCCGTCAGCACCCGGCACCGCCACCCACGACGCGTCGCCGCCGCGCAGCACCGGACCCGAGCGCGGGCCAGCACAGGCCTCGATCGACCCCCGCGGTCGGTCGGGCAGCTCCACCAGCGTGACCTCGCCGCCCACGGACGACACGGCGATCCACTGCCCGTCCGGCGATGCGCGCACATCCTTCGCCCGGGCCAGCTGCACGGTCGCGAGGGTCTCATGGCGTTCAGCGTCCCACACCGTCAGGGCGCCCTCCCGACTCACCGCCGACACGCGGGCCCCGTCGGCGGCGACCGCCACGCCGGCGGTCTTGCCCGGATGCGGTGGCAGGGCCCCGCTGACGCGCCCGGCGGCCACATCCGAGAGCTGAGGCCGCCCGTCTCCGGCCCAGCTCCACACCTCGGTGGCGTCGGCGCCGAGCTCGAGCCCGAAGATGGCCAGCTCGTGGGGCTGCCACACGGCCTCCCGGGACCCCGTCCCGATGTGCCAGCGTTGGAGCGTGCCGTCGTAGCCCCCGACCAGAAGGCGCCCATTATCTAAGAATATAGCGATGTTTCCGCCTGACGGAGCGCTCAGCTTCAACGTGCCGTCGCGCAGATCCCACACGCGAAGTGGTTCGCCGGCCACCGCGAGGTAGTACCCGTCGGGTCCAGGAAACACGGGCCTGCGCCATCCTCCGCTCGCGGGCAACGTCAGCGGCCCCTGGCGGCCCGCGGGATCGAGCACCTGGACGCCGCCGTCGATCGAAGAGACGGCCAGCCGGCCGTCCGGCAGCCACGCGAGGAAGCTCACCGCGTCTGCCGGCCACGACTCGAGGGGTGTGCCGTCCGCTGCGAGCACCCACACCTCGTGGTCTGCGGCGTAGGCGATGCGCCCAGCCGCATCCACCGCGCAGCGCAGGTCATCGAGGGCGCCGACGCCGAGCGGCGTGTGGCGCACGCGCTGGCCGGTGCTCACGTCCCACACGTCCACACCGTCGCTGCTGCAGAGCAGCAGATCCTGTGCCGAGCGCCACGACATCGAGGCCAGCATCGGCGATGTGGGCAGCATCCGTATGCGCGGAGCCGCGGCGAGCGAGCCGAGCTCTGGCTCGCTGAGCCCGCCTCGGGGCGCGAGCGCCGCGACCGCCAGCGCCAGGGCCAGCGCGCCGTGGGGGTCGTTCGCCCGGAGTGTGCGGTGGAGCTCGGCCATGAGCCCACTCACCCGACTGACATGCTCCGCACCGCGCACCTCCTGCCAGGCCGCTCCGAGCACAATGAGCACGGCCGCCACCACTCCGGCCAAGACCGCCGTGGCCAACCGGCGCCGGTTGGAGCGCGCGGCGTCCGCTGCGGCGCTGGCCGCGAGGAAGTCTCGCTCGGTCTGTGATGGCGGGGGCTGCGCCGTGGCTGCCGCAGCGAGCGATGCGCCGTGCCACAGCAGATGCGCCGGTCGGCCGCGTCCGTGCCAGGCGCGCGACGCCTGGATGCGCTGCACGCGCAGGCTGTGGGCTGTCGGATCCGCGTCCACCCAGCCGAGCAGGCGAGGCCAGTCCGCGACATGCGCTGGCTCCGCGTTCCGGCCCAGCTTCACCACGAGCCCGCGCTCGACGAGCAGTCGTAGCACCGGGGCGTCGACCTCGCCCACTGGGCGCGGCGCCGCCTTCCGGTCCTCGGAGATCAGCCCCAGCAGGGCCTCCCGGGCACCGGCGAGCGCAGCTGCGGGCATGGACGCCCACGCGGCCTCGGCCTCAGCCTCCGCCGCACGTTCGCGGGCGGTCGCCCGCGCTCCTTCGAGCCAATCGCCCACGGCGTTCGCGAGCTCGGTCCCGTCCCGCGGACGGTCCTCGGGCGTGTCCGCCATGGCACCGAGGCACAACGCGCGGAGCCCCGACGGGGTGCCCGCGGCCTGGAGCTGGTCCTGTGGCGAGATCTCTCCGAGGTGGGGCGCGCGTCCGACGAGCACGGTGTAGAGCATCGCTCCGAGGCTGTATACGTCCGAGGCCGCGGTGAGCAGGTCGCTCCGCCCAGCCGCCTGCTCGGGCGCCATATACCCGCGGGTGCCGACGATGGCGCCGAGCTGGGTGTCCAGCGGCGGCAGGTCCAGGCTGGTCGACCCACGCGCCGGCGCCGACGCCTCTCGGTCTGTCGACGGGTCTTCTTCGTCGAGGAGCTTCACCAGCCCCCGGTCGACCACCTGGACCTCGCCGTGCTCGCCCAGCATCACGTTGGATGGCTTCAGGTCGCGGTGGAGCACCCGCAGCGCGTGCGCATAGCCGACCACGCGGCACACCTCGCGAAACACCTCGACCAAGCGCAGCAACGTCCAGGTGTCCGAGCCGTCGTGGAACATCGTGATGGCTCGCGCCAGCGTGGTGCCACGGATCTCCTGCATCGTGTAATACATCCGGCCGTCGGCCAGGAATCCGATGTCGTGCACCGGCACGATGCCCGGGTGTTGGAGCTGGGCGGTGGCCTGGGCCTCCGCGATGAATCGGGCGATTGCGTGGTCGGAGCGGGACGGGTCGCGCAGCACCTTCATGGCGACGGTTCGCTGGAGGTCCTCGTCGAACACGCGCCACACCTGGCCCATGCCCCCGCGCCCCAGCAGTGCCTCCGCGTGGAACCGGTCAGGCATCGCGGGCGCGTCGGCGATGCCGATGGCCGTGTCGCCCCGCTGGGACGGGTCTGTCGTCCTGGCGGGCGACGCCTCATCTGGTGCGGGACAGGAGACTGGCCCGGAGGTGAGCCCCGGCGGCACGCGGTCGCCGATCACCCACCCCCCGCTCAACTGTAGTACAGCCGACCGGTGGGGGGCGGCCCGTCAGAGCGTCGACGAGCGCGGGGCACGTGCGATGGATCGGCGCGGGACACGCTCGGACTCGATGAGACCGGCCGAGCATCCCCCGAACACGGCTACAGCGTGGACATGTCGAATGCTTGGGTCGTGGCGCACGTGTCGAGGTCGATGCCCTGGAGGAACTTGGAGCAAGCGCCCGCGGGGAGGGTGGGTGTGAAGTGCAGCTCGCCGTCGCCGTCGATGTCCGAGAACGCCGGACCGGTGTTCGGAAGCGCGAGGCCGCTCACGGCTCCGGTACACGGGCCGTCGTCGACCGGATCGGCGCCGGCGCTGCCGCTGATCAGCCACTGGATGGAGCCGCCCGGGGTGAGGCCGGTCACGTCGACGGTGCCCGCGCCTGGGCAGGTGCCGCCCACGGTGAGCACGGGTGCAGCGTCGAACTCGGGGTTGGCGGCCTGCTCGGCGACCTCCTCGGCGGACAGGGCGTCGCCGTACAGCCGCACCTCGTCGATCAGGCCGTCGATGAAGTACAACAGCGCGTGGGTCCCGATTCTGTAGCCGACGATGTCGGCCGTGGTGATGCCGACGCAGCTGTCGCGCGCGACCTCGGCGCCGTCCACGTAGATCACGCGCTCGGAGCCGTCGTACACGAAGCCCATATGGTACCACTGGTCGAGCGCGAGGCCGTCCGCTGCCGTGAGGTCGCCGCACGGGCCCATGTGGAGGATCGGGCGGTTGGTGCCTGCGGTGATATGGCCCCGCATCGGCTGCGCGCCGTCGGAGTTGACCGCCTCGAACATCGAGCCGTGCGAGGTGCCGTCGCGGAGGTACCACCAGCCAGTGATCGAGAAGCTCTCGAGGTCAGTGGGCGTGATGGGCCCGTCCATCCATTCGCCGGCGTCGAGTTCGAACGCGTCATTGAGCATCCCAGGCGCGTAGCTCACGTCGCCATAGGGCGCGCCATCGCCGCCGGCCCCCGATGCGTCGGCGCCGCTGCCGTCGCCGGGCCAATAACCGAGCAACGACTGGGCCTGAGCGGAGCCGGCGAGTGTCAGGGTAGCGAGTGCGATGAGGGTGCGGTGCATTGTGTTGTCCTGCGGGTAGTACACACGGTCCATCCGTGGCACCGTCCTCTCAAGCACACACCGTGCCGGTCGCGCGGGGCTGAGAATCCGCGTTGGCACGTCGCGCGGTGTTCCGACGGTGTTCGGGCGGTACACCGGGTGTGCCGGCAGGGCGC
This sequence comes from Myxococcota bacterium, assembly GCA_047609825.1. Taxonomy (GTDB): domain Bacteria; phylum Myxococcota_A; class UBA796; order UBA796. The sequence goes on along the minus strand of JBLFXJ010000062.1, from coordinate 12,416 downwards.
AACTTGTTTTGAGCCAGCCCCTGACCGCCGACAGGCGAGCTACTGCACCCGGCCCTGCCGCCCCGGTGGGTGGTCCGCACAGTGGAGCAGCCGACCCCGTGCATCCTCCACCTGCAGCGTGCAGCCGCAGGCCGTGGCGAGGCGCTCGCCGGCCGCCACAGCTTCGCCCATCCGCTGCCACACGCCGAGCGGCTTCGCGCCGCCGTCCGCGATCAGCGCCCAGCCGTCGTGCCATGGCGACACGCGGGCGCTGTACACCCGCACAGACCGTCCGTGGCCCATCGCTTCAAGTACCCGCATTCGACACCTCCTGCAGATACGTCTTGCGCGGATCATTCAGGTTATAACTTGGCCTTCGCGCGCCGCTCCCCGGGTGCCGATGTGGGGGGTGGCACGGGAGCATGGGCTTGGGAACACAGGCGACCACCCTCCCCGACGCGGGCGACCACAGCGCCGGGATCGTGGCGTGGTCGTCCCACGACGTCTGCCGAGTGTCGACCTTTCGCGAGCTTGCTACCCGAGCTTCGGGGGGTTCGCCTGTTCGTGTCGGGCGCGTGTGATATGGGCCCGGCATGACTGTTGTACATCGACTCGAAGCGCTTGGGATCCACCGCGGGGCAGACTTCGCATTGCCAGGAGCCGAGGTCCATTATCCGCCAGACCTTGAGCTGGAGCCGGTGCACCTGGACGTCGCTCTCCGGGTGGACATTCCGGCCCGGTCTGCAGCCGGCGTGGTCACCACCACCGTTCGGGCCCAGCGCGCGGGTCCCACAGCATTGCGCCTCCATGCGGTGGACTTCGAGGAGGTGGCGGTCAGCGACGCCGACGGCCGTGCGCTGACATGGCGCTACGATGGCCGCGAGCTCCAGGTCGCGTGGGACACGGCGTTCAGCGCGGGCGAGGAGCGTAGGCTGCAAGTTCGCTATCGCGTGGTGAAGCCGGTCGCGGGGCTGTACTTCAGCGCGCCGGATGCGGCTTACCCGGATGCGGGCACCTGGGCCGCCACCGACCACGAGACCGAGCGGGCCCGCCACTGGCTCCCGTGCATCGACCTGCCCAGCGTGCGCCCGACCCTCGCGTTCCACCTCACCGGTGACGCAACCCACACGGTGTTGGCGAACGGCGCGGAGGGCGGCGAGGAGGTGCACGGCGACGGCACCAAGACCGTGCACTGGTCGCTGGAGCAGGGCTGTCCCAGCTACCTGACCTGCTTCGCGATGGGGGCGTTCACCCGGTGCGACGACGGCGAGCACCACGGCAAGCCCATCGCCTACTTCGGCGAGACGCGGCGGACCGCCGAGGATCTACGCCGCACCTTCGGGCGCACGGGCGCCATGCTCGAGTGGATCACGGCCAAGCTCGACGACCCGTTCCCGTACCCGAAGTACTTCCAGTTCGCGCTGCCCGGCGTGGGCGGAGCCATGGAGAACATCTCCCTGGTGAGCTGGGACGACATGCTCGTGCTCGACGAGACCCTGGCCAAAGAGTGGACCTGGCAGCTCGACCAGATCAACCTGCACGAGATGGCCCACTCCTGGTTCGGCGACCACATCGTGTGCCGCGATTTCGCCCATGCATGGCTCAAAGAGAGCTGGGCGGTGTACATCGAGTCCTGCTACCTCGAAGACACCAAGGGCGCGGACGAGCGCGACTACGACGTGTACAGCAACCTGACGGCCTACCTCACCGAGGCCGACACCAAGTACATGCGGCCCATCGCCACCCGCACCTTCGACCACTCGTGGTCGATGTATGACCGCCACCTGTACCCGGGGGGCGCGGTGCGGCTGCACATGCTCCGCGGCCTGCTCGGCGACGACACCTTCTGGGCCGGCGTACGGGACTACGTGAAGCGGTTCGGCGGCAAGGTGGTGGAGACCGACGACTTCCGCAAGGTGATGGAGCGGCACTCGGGCCGGTCGTTGGTGAAGTGGTTCGACCAGTGGATCCTGGGCAAGGGCTACCCCAAGATCGAGGTGAAGTTCAGCTTCGATGCCAAGAAGAAGGAGGGTCGCTTCGAGATCGAGCAGACCCAGAGCACGGCGGAATCGGGGTTGCCGGTGTTCGAGCTGTCCACCGAGGTGGGCTGGGTGGTCGATGGCACCCTGCACACGCGCACTGTGGAGCTGTCGCGGGCGAAGCATGCGGTGACGGTGGCGATGGAGGTCGAGCCCGACCAGGTGCGTTTCGACCCGCACATGCGGGCCGTGTGCAAGATCGCGTTCAACCCCGGTGACGACAAGCTGCGCCGCCAGCTCACCGAGGCCACCGACGTGGTGGGCCGCATCCTGGCGGCCACCGAGCTGTGCAAGACCGGGAAGCGGGCGAACATCGAGGCGGTGCGCGATGCGTATCGGGTGGAGCCGTTCTGGGGAGTGCGGGTGCGGATGGCCGGTGCGCTGGCCTCGGCCAACAGCCAGGCCGCGGTGGAGGCCCTCGCGGGCCTGCTGGAGCACGAGACCGACGGCATGGTCTGCGATGCGCTGGTGCGGTCTGCAGGGCGGTTCCGGGATCCGTTGATCCGGGATGCGCTGGTGAAGTTCCTGGACCAGGGCCCGGCGCTGTACCGCGCGCGGGGCGCCGCCTGGGAGATGCTCGGCGCCCAGCGAGACGAATCCGCTTGGCAGCTGCTCGCGGATGCCGCACAACGCCCCACGCCGTTGGGTTGGGAGCAGCAGGGGGCGTTCCGCGGTCTCGCGGCCTCACGCCACCCCGACGCGCTCGCCCTGTTGCTGGAGGCCACGACCTATGGGTCGGCCCCCACAGCGTCGCGCCATGTGGCCGCGGGTGCGCTCGGGAGCGTCGCCCGGGCGTCGGACCGCCCGGCACGCCAGCGCGCCGTCGAGCGCCTCGTCGATCTGCTCCGCGACCCGAACCAGAAGGTGCAGAAGATGGCGCTGAACGGTCTGCGCATGGCGGGAGCGGTCGAGGCCACCGGCGCCATGGAGGCGTGGGGCCGTGGGCTCAGCGAGCAGGAGCGCACGTCGGTGCATCGGGCGCTGGCGGCGATCCGGGCGAGCGCCAAGCCGGCGGCTTCGGGGCTCGAGACGCAGGTGGAGGAGCTGCGGGCCACGGTGCGCAAGTTGAACGACCGCCTCGATGGGCTGGACACGAAGTAGGGCCGGGCTCCGGAACCGAGCGGATCCATGCATACCTTCGGCGGCACATGCATGAGGCCAGTCGGTGACACCGGACGAACCGTTTGATGCGGTAGTCTCAGGCCCCGTGGAGGAACCCCATGCCCGCTGTCTCTCTCGCCATGACCACCCCTGTGACTACGGTCGAGGCGCAAGCGTCGGTCGAGGCGTGTGCGCGGATGTTGGATGCGGAGGGCCTTCGCCACGTGGTGGTCGTCGATCACGCAGGCGCGGTCATCGGCACCGTGGGCGACGCCGACGTGTGGGCGTGCGGCCGGTTCGTCGGCGGCCAGTTCGTGACCACGAGCCCGGACAGCGCCGGCCTGGTCGCGCAGGAGCTGCTGGTCCCTCCCACCTTGATCGAGCCCGACACTGGCCTCGCCGTAGCCCTGGACCGGCTCTGCGCACATCCCGACCGCGTGGTCGTGATCACCGACCCGCAGCATCGGCCCGTCGGCGTGCTCACCGACCGCGACGCGCTGCGGTTCGCGGCCTCGTTCCTGCCGACCAAGCTCACGGCGAAGGGCGGCGCGACCGAGCACGTGGTCACGGTGGCGCCGTCAGACGAGGCGGGCGCGGCGCTGCACACCTGTCGAGAGAACGGATTCCGGCACCTGGTGGTGGTGAAGGAGGCCGTCGTGGTCGGCATCTTGAGCGTCCGCGATCTCATCCGGGCGGATGCCCAGGGCTACCCCCACCAGAAGGTGCATTCGCTCGCGACGAAGACGCCGCTGTGCGCCCCACCGGACCTGCCGCTCCGGGAGGCGGCGATGCATATGCACGAGCAGCGGATCAGCGCGCTGCCGCTCGTGGCCGAGGGTCGACTGGTGGGGATCGTCACCAGCACCGATATCGCGAGCATCCTGGGGAAGATGCTGGCCAAGGTGTCGTAGCTTCAGTTTGAGGTCCAGTCTGCTCGTCTGCGAACCGGCCCGAGTGTAGCGCAGGATACCTCCGCAGATCGGGCCGGCCCTTGACTCGGGCCTGGACCCTCGGTGACCGACGGCAGCCGGCGCAGAAACGCCTGGGTGACGCATCGTGGAGAGCGTCTTCGTCCGCTCTTGCCGTGAGCCCCTTTAGCTCTCGGGCGGCCACCACACGTCGAACCAGTGGCCGTCGTCGCCGCTGATGTCGTGCCGGAGCACCGCGGCCCACGCGGCCCGGGCGTCGGGTTCGTCGCTGACCGCCTGGACGTAGGCGGCGATGGCTGCGCGCTGCGGCGCGTCGAGCACCGAGAGCCGGTCCCGCGAGTAGTCGCGGAGGTGGTCGCCGCGCCCCGGCGTGAGGCTGAACTGGAGGCTGTCGAACAGCCAGCCGTCGAACCACTGGTCGGGCCAGAGTCGCCGCTTCAGGTCGGCGGTGACGATGGCCGGTAGGTAGTAGGCGATGCCCTGCGCGTCGAGGTGGGGGATCGCCCACTGGCACGCCTTCAGGTGCGCCGCGGGGATCGACTGCCACGGGCCCCGGTGCCGGTGAGGCCCGTCGTAGCTGGCATAGTTGTCGGCCGCCTCGGCGTCGAACAGGCTGCGGTGGTGGGCATCGGGTGGTGGCACCCCGTCGAAGGCCGCCTCGATGGGCGCGATGAGGGATGACCACAACGCGGGGACCGCGTCGGGAACGTCGGTCTGGCCGGAGGGCACCGCCCGCGACCGCAATGCGGCGATGGCCGGGGCGTGCATCCCGGCGTTGCCGGCGCGCCGGGGCAGGTCGCCGTTGTTGTCGTGCAGCGCCAGCCAGCAGTCGGCCGGGAGCGGTGGGGCCCACGCGAGGAGCAGGTCGCTGCAGCCGTAGTCGGTGAGCCTGTTCTTCGACAGGTCCAGGCGTCGGTACGGGCCGTGGGCGCCGAGCGCGCGGGCGCCGGCGTCGGTGATGTGGTTGTCGCGCAGGCCGAGCGCGGCCAGGTCGGCCATCCGGGCGAGCTCTGCTGCGCCCGGGTCGCCGATCTGATTGCCCTCGAGGTCGAGCTCGGTGAGGCGCGGACAGAGGGTAGCGAGGTGGCCGGCGTGGTCGCCGATGCGGTTGTCCGCCAAGCGGAGCACGCGCAGGTGGGGGATTGGCGCTCCGTCCGGCCTGCGCGTGATCCGAGTGGCGCGGGACTGCGGTGTGGGTCGCGGCCGGCGACCACCACCCCGCCCGCGCTCGTCATTGTGTCCGCATACAATGATGTCGTAGCCGCAACCCAGGGATCAGCAACCGATGAGTACAGACCGGCTCGTGTCGTTCCTGACCTTGGACGGCGCCGGCGGCGGGCGCGTCTCAACGGATGAGGAAGTCGCCGCCGATCCTGCGTCTGCACCGTTGCTGTGGGTACACGTCGACTTCGGCCAGGAGGCCGGCCGTCGCTGGCTCGAGGAGCACAGTGGCCTGTCGGAGATCCTGATCGAGGCGCTCCTGGCGGACGAACCTCGGCCTCGCAGCTTGGTGATGGGCGACGGCCTCCTGGTGATCCTGCGCGGGGTCAACCTGAACGCCGGGTCCGATCCCGAGGACATGGTCTCGCTGCGCATGTGGCTGGAAGCAGGCCGGATCATCACGGTGCGGCGCCGTCGGCTCGCGGCCATCGGAGACATCCGGGACCAGCTCGCGCAGGGCGCCGGGCCGACCGACGCAGGAGACTTCCTGCAGGAGATCGTCGATCGGCTCCTGGACCGCATCGGCGAGACGGTGGGCGCCCTCGACGACCGGGCCGACGAGCTCGAGGACGCGGTGCTGTCGATGGAGAGCCGCGAGCTGCGACCGAAGCTCGGTGCGCTGCGCCGGCAGGCCATCGCCCTTCGTCGCTACATCGCCCCCCAGCGCGACGCCATCGCCCGCCTCCAGAGCGAGAAAGCCAGTTGGCTGGTCGATATCCACCGCGCACGGCTGCGCGAGGACGCTGACCGGATCACCCGGTACGTGGAGGACCTGGACTCGGCACGCGACCGGGTGGCGGTCACGCAGGAGGAGCTCAGCAATCGTCTGTCGGAAGAGATGAATCGGACGATGTACCTGCTCTCGGTGGTTGCAGCGATCTTCCTGCCGCTGGGCTTGCTGACGGGGCTGCTCGGGATCAACGTGGGCGGGATCCCGGGTACGGAGTCGCCGTATGCCTTCATGCTCGTGTCCATCTCCCTGGTGGTGATGGCGGGCGCGCTCGCGGCCTGGTTCCGCAGCAAGCGCATTGTCTAGAACGTGTAGGCGGGCGCCGGGTCGGCCTGGCGACGACGGCGTGGCGTCTCAGACCGTGGACAGCGCGGGATGGCCTCCGCGACGACACGCGTTGGCCCGATCCTGGCGCCGGACGGGTCGACCGCCAGCCAGCTGAGTACCGGTGTTCGGGGGTGTGCGTGGTCGAGCTGCTGTGGTCGCCGGAGGCCTGGGTCTCGCTCCTGATCCTCACCATCATGGAGGTGGTGCTCGGCATCGACAACATCGTGTTCATCGCCATCCTGTGCGGTCGCCTCCCGCGTGAGCAGCAGCTGCGGGCCCGCAGGCTCGGGCTGGCGATGGCGCTGGTGTCTAGGATCCTCCTCCTGTTTGGCATCAGCTGGGTGATGGGGCTCACCAAGCCGGCGTTCCACTTCGTGCAGGACTGGAGCGGGAAAGACCTCGTGCTCTTCTTCGGTGGCGCCTTTTTGCTGTACAAGGCGACCAAGGAGATCTACGAGAATGTCGAGCACCCCGAGGAGGGGGCCGGGTCCGACGCCAGCGCCTCGCCCCAGGCCCGGACGACGCTCATCGCCATCGTGGCGCAGGTGATGCTGCTCGACGTGGTGTTCTCGCTGGACTCGGTGATCACCGCCGTAGGCATGGCCGAACACGTGCCCGTGATGGTGGCAGCGGTGCTGATCGCGGTCGGCGTGATGATGGTGTTCGCCGGACCGATCGGGGACTTTGTCCAGGATAATCCGTCGATTCGCGTGCTCGCGCTGGCGTTCCTGATGCTGATCGGCGTGATGCTGGTGATGGACGCCACCGGTCAGCACGTGAGCAAGGGCTACATCTACTCGGCGATGGGGTTCTCGCTGTTCGTCCAGATGCTCAACCTGCGGCGAGATCGTCGGTCCGGGGTGGAGTCACCACAGTGAGGCGCCGGGCTCACCGGCGGGCGATGGTGAACGCCCCCTGCGCGTGGCTCGGGAAGGTGCAGGACTCGACCGTCAAGCCGGCGTCCACATGGGCCTGGACGAGCGCCTCGGTGCTGAAGAACCGCACCCTCGGCAACAGCCCGAGCGCTCCCGGTAGCGGCAATAGCCACGGCTCCCAGCCGCCGGTGATGCAGGCGGTGCTCGCGACCAGGGCGCCCCCGGGCTTCAACAGCGCGTGGCAGCGTCGCACGGTGGCCGCCAGGTCTGGCACGAGGTGCAGCACGTTGAGCGCGAGCACCACGTCATAGGGGCCCGGGTCGGCGTCGAACACGGTGCCCACCCCGAACCGCACGTTGTCGATGCCCGCCGCCGCGGCCTTGGCGGTGGCGATGTCGATCATCCTCGGGGAGGTGTCGAGAGCGAGGATCGAGGAGACTTTTGGAGCGTGTAGCAATGCGGTGGAGCCAGTGCCGCACCCGAACTCGAGCACGGCACTGCTGGGTGTGAGCAGCGCCCGGGTCGCCGCCAGCTTGGTCTCGTAGGCCTCGGGGTTGGCGATGGGCTGCCGGGCGTAGCGCCCGGCAAAGGCATTCCAGAAGAACACGGACATGGGCGGCCTCCTCGTGACAGCAGGCTAGCCAGGGTCGAGCGGTTTGCGCAGGGGCTCGAGGTGGCCCATGGTGGTTCATGAGTGAACCCCGCGGAGGCGATCTGCATCGCAGCCTGCCCGACTGGGATCTGCTCCGGGTGTTCCTGGCGGTGGTGCGCGCGGGCGGCCTGCGGCGGTGTCGCTCGTGGTCGGTCATGCGACGCTGCGGCGGCGGCTCGGGGCGCTCGAGCAGGAGCTGGGGTTGGCGCTGTTCGATCGGCGGCCGGATGGGCTGCACCCGACCCCTGCGGGGAGGGAGCTGGTGCCCGTGGCGGAGGGCGTGGAGTCCGCGGTACAGACCTTCGCCCGTCGGGCCTCGGGCCTGTCGCAGAGCCTGGCCGGGTGGATCCATGTGTCGGCGCCCGACCTGCTGGTGAGCGAGCTGCTCGCGCCCGCGCTGCGCGCCTTCTGCGAGAATCACCCGGCGATCCAGCTGCGGGTCGACACCTCGTATGCCCTGGCGGACCCGGGTGATCGGGAGGCAGACATCGCGCTCCGCATCTTGGGCGCTGGCTCGGCCCCGGACGGCGATCTCGTGGGGTTCAAGGCGGCACCGCTGGTGGCGGCGGTGTACGGCACGGGCGACCACTGGATCGGGTGGACCGACAATCCGCCGGTGGTGGAGGGCACGCCGTTCGCGGACCAGCCCGTGCTGGGCGCGTTCAACAACGTGTACCTGCAGCGCGCGCTGTGCCGTGCCGGGATGGGGCTCACTGTGCTGTCGTGCTTCATGGCGGGCGACCTGCCCCGTCGCACCGAGCCGACCCACGGCGCCGATGTGTGGATCCTGGTGCACCCGGATCAGGTCCGGAACCCCCGGATCCGGCTGTTCCGGGAGGCGATGATCCGGGCGCTGCGGGGCGGGTGAGGGTCAGGATGGCGGCGGTCAGCCGCTCGTCATGGTCCCGGTACAGCGGGTGGGGCCCCGCCTCCGGGCGAACCTCGCGGGTCTGGGCCCGCCAGGGTGTGAGCCATGCGCGATCAGCCCTTGTAGTGGAAGACTTCCTTGCTGATCTGCCCGTCGGCATTCCAGGTCTGCACGGCCCATTGGCTGCGCTGCATGCGCTGCCCGCCCATCGTGAAGTCCATCGCCATCTGGTAGGCGGTGGTGTCGCCATCCGCGATGACCGGACCGACCTCCACGCCGTGGAACTCGGCGTTCTGCACAAAGTACGTCTCGTATTGGCGGTTCGCCTCCTTGCCCTCGCGCGTCTGGGTGGGGTCGTCGTTCTCAGACATCACACAGTCATCGGCGTAGTACTGCTCAAAGCCTTCGAGCAGCTTGCCGGTACAGATGTTGTGGATGACGGCCTTGATGTTCGTGCGGTTGCGGTCGGTGTTGGACATGGGAACACTCCTGTTGTGGTTCACGCGCTCCGTATCCGTGCGTGGATGCGTTATGAACTTGTGGATTTGCACACAAGGCATGCATGAGCGCACAGGTAGATTGGATGCTGCTGCGGGCGTTCTTGGCGGTCGCCCGCACGACGAGCTTCTCGGAAGGTGCGAGAGAGCTGGGGATCCACGCGTCTACGGTGTCTCGTCAGATGGCTTCCCTCGAGGAGGAGCTGCACACGCGACTGTTCCAGCGGCTGCCGCGGGGGGTGGAGCTCACGGCCGCCGGAGAGCTGTTGTCGAAGCAGGTGCGCGCCATGGAGGTTGCGGCGTTTGCGGGTGTGCGTGCGGTGGCGGGTCGCGACGTGGAGCTCGAGGGCGCGGTGCGGCTCACGACGACCCATGAGTTGCTCTGGGTCATCTTGCCTGCGTTGCGTGACTTTCAGACCACCTACCCCTCGGTGGAGCTTGTGATCGACACAGGCTCCACGTTCCGCGACCTGAGCCGGCGCGAGGCCGACGTGGCTCTACGCGCCAGCCTGCGTCCCCCAGAAGACGCCATCGCCACCCCGCTCGGCGCCTTGCAGTGGGCCGTGTATGGCCACCGGGACTTTCTACAGGCAGCCGGGTGGGTGGATGTGCGCGAGGCCTGGGGCGGCGCGCCGGAGCCTCCCGCGGGACCTCGCGTGTCGGTGTCGTCGGTGCACGCGGCGATTCAGGCGGTGCGGCAGGGCTTGGGACGGGGCGCTCTGCCTTGTTTCGCCGCCGACGCACAGGACGGTCTCGTGCGCATGGCCGAGCTCCCGGACCTGGCGCGCAGCTCCCTATGGCTCTTGGTTCACCCCGACCTCCGCAAGGTGGCACGTGTGCGGGCGTTGGTGGATCACCTCAAGCGCACGGTCACGCCCCTTGTTGCTCCTGCCTCCGCCCCGCGATGAACAAACTGGCTCCGCTCGGGCACGGTCCAAAAACAAAGTGTGCAGCATCGAGAGGGCTCCCGGGGTGTTCTCCCAGACCTCGGTGCCGTCCCTTCGCGAGCGGTTCAGCATCGCCTGCACCGACCCCGGCGCCGCGACGAAGTGACCGGTGCAGCGTGGGTCAGTCAGGGACCTCCGCCCCTGTCGGATGCAGTCGAGTTGGCCGGTAGTCCGCGACGAATTCGGTGCGCGCTCGGCTACCAGCCGCTGGGCTCGCCGGGCACGATGAACAACCCGCGCCAGCCCGGACGGGTGTCGTCGTCGAGTGCGAGCACCAGGTCGTCGGCGCCGTCGCCCGTGAGGTCGCCGGCCGTGATGCCCCTCAGGTTGTGGTGATCGGCCACGAACCGCGTGATTCGGGGTGTGTCGCCCACCAGCGGCCCGTGGAATACGGTGACCACGCTCGCCGGGGACAGCAAGGTGTCGTGCCCGACCGCGAAGTCGTCGAAGCCATCGTCGTCCAGGTCGCCGACGGCGGCGGGGATCAAGTCCTGGTTGGGGGCGTCGAGCTCGGGGAGGGTGGCCGCCGCGACCTGCACCCCGTCGAACGGCGCGGTGTACACCCGGAACGGGCCGAGGTACGCCTGACCCACCACGTCGGCCCGGCCATCCCCGTCGGCGTCCAGCGTGACGAGCGACTCGACCGCATCACGCGGCACGATCTGCTCGCCCCGATCGACCACCGTGCCGCGCCCAGGGGCGACCGGCCCGGCGATCAGCCACACGCTCCCGTCCATCGTGGCCAGGATGTCGTCGACGCCATCGGCGTCGGTGTCGTGCACCTTCACGCCGCCGTCCAGCACCCACCCTGCCCCTGGCTCGAGGGAGGCCCAGCCGCTGACGTCGGTGAAGTCGGGCCCGGAGTGCACGCCGAGGAGCATGTCGCCGGCCCGCACCAGATCGGCGCGCCCGTCGCCGGTCACATCCCCGGCCGCCACGTGCCAGCTGCCGCCCCAGGCGAACACCTCGCCGCCATCGTCCGGCCGGACCGGGCCCCAGAAGGCGAGGCTTTGGGGTGAGCCGCCCTCGAGGTACAGGTCCAGGGCGCCGTCGCCGTCGAGGTCGTGCACGGCGAGTGCCCCGGTGGGCGCGCCCAGCTCGATCCCATCGTCGAGGGTGAGATCGCCGGCGAGGGGCCCGCGCCACCACGACACGGCGGGCAGGTACACCCCGCCGGCGAGCAGCTCGTCCGCCCCGTCGCCGTCGAGGTCCGCGGTGGCCAACACCGCGCCGAAGCTCCGCCCGCCGGAGTCGATCACGGCGACCGAGCCCGTGAGCACGTCGCGCTCGCCCGACATCTGGCAGTCCGGCACGCCGTCACAGTCCGAGTCCACGCCGTCGCCGCACACGGCAGGCCCACCGGGCACCGCCCGGTCATCGTCGTCGTCGCAGTCGCCGTCGCAGGTGCTCACGCCGTCGGCGTCGGAGTCGAGCCCGGTAACGGACGGGTCTACGTCGTCGCAGTCCGACCCGCCTGCTGCGAGCAACCGGTCGCCGTCGCCGTCCTGGTCGAAGTCGTCGGCGCCGTCGCAGTCCTGATCCACCCCGTCGTACCACGTCTCTTCGGCGCCGGGATGCACCCGGGGGTGGCCGTCGTCGCAGTCCTCGGGCGCCGACCATCCGTCGCCGTCCGCGTCGTTGGACGCGCCGGGTGGGGCAGGATCGGAGCATGCGAACAAGACGAACCACCACATGCAACGCTCCTAAGGCTGTTCGAATGCGCCGGCATCCGTGGCGGGGCCGACGGTGCGCGGCCGGCCGACGAGGTCCGTGGGCGGCAGCGTGCTCGACGCGGACGCGGTGTAGTGGTCGAGCTGGGCCGGCGTGACGGCCGCGACATCGTAGTCGGGGAACGGCAGGTTCACCCAGCCGGGAAGCTCCCAGTCGCTCGTGAACACGACCTGCAGGTTGTTCGAGCCGGGGAGGATCGACACGTCCTCGCCGACATTGTTCGCGCCCAACACCAGCGCGCTCGCGTCGATCCGGATGCAGGGCTTGTCGACATCACTCGGGTCCCACAGCGCGGACCGCCGCACCTTGCCACGCGCGAATGGAGTGTAGTGGATGTCTCGCAACGCGCTCGCACTACGCTGCTCGCCGAACGTGCTGTGTGCCAGCCAGAACTGGCCGAACAGCACCTCATCCACCGCCTCGATCTCCACCGACACGGTGCTGTCGTCGGCCCCCGAGCCCGGATCGAGAATCCGGGCCGCACCGTTGTCTGCGATCAGCATCGAGTTCGCCGACATGA
>JBLFXJ010000061.1:0-27901 GCA_047609825.1 Myxococcota bacterium | reverse complement strand
CCCTCGATTTCCTTCTTGCTGCCCCAGTGCTTCGCATCGGCGTCGCCATTGCACTGGCCATCCGGCACGCCGTGGCAGTGGTCGCCGGGGTTCGCGTAGCGCGCGAGCTCGCCAGACCACTCGCCGAGCCAGTCGCCGTCCACGTTCTCCGCAACAACCTCCTCGCCCTCCTGCACGCAGGTGGTGGGCTGCATGTCGGGGTCGATGGCGAACGCGAACCGGAAGTCGGCACCGCCCGGAAGCCGCTGGTGGAAGCCGATCTGCAGGTCGCCTTCGGAGGTGATGATCGCCTCACCGCGCCAAGGCTCGAGCTTGCCGTGCACAGCGTGGAAGGGACCCTGGTAGATCCACTCCTCATGGTCCGGCGCATCTTCGATGAGTCCAGGCCACCGCTTGTCGCAGATGTCGAGTGCATCGCCCAGGCGGAGGGCATCCGCCTCCTTCTTCGTGAGCGTCTCGAACTCACGACAGTCAACGTTGTACGAGTCCTTCCCCCAGTCTGAAACCGCGACTTGGCCGGCCGCGAGTGAACTGGACGTGTCGGCGCTGACGAACGCGATGTACTCGCCCGAAGTCAGAACCGCGTTGTTCGGCGCGCAGGCCATCGCGAGCAGCAACAACGGGGCTGCGGACGGGACGGTAAGGCGGGGCATGCGACTCCCTCGAATATTCCGGAGAATGGGCAGGACCTTATAGGCGACCGCCACTAGCGGGGTCAACCGCACCGTGGCCAGTGTCCTAGAGGGGCCGGATGTTAACCGATCATCACGTTGTCGCCCGACCGATGCAGCATGGATCGCGCTGAAGGCCGGCGGCACTACAGGTCTGCGGCCGCGAGTATCGATCATGGCGACGTGTCGACGGGCGCGCCCGTGTCGGCGGCGGCCGTGTCGCCTGTGTGCGCAGCGCCCGTATCGGTACCCAGTTCCACGTCGGCGCCGCCAGCCGGGGCGAGCGTGTGCAGCAGCCGCTCGCTCGGGTCGGCGAACCACAGATCGGGCTCACGATCGCCGTCTGCATCCCCCACCGCGACCCAGCCGCCCCGCGCCTCGACGCTGGAGTGGTACACGTCGGCCGGCACGCTCGCCTCGGTGTTGGTGCGATGCACCACGACCACCGACCCCGTTGGCGCCGAGGGTGCCCCGGTGGCCACGGCGATGAGATCATCGGCCCCGTCGCGGTCGACATCGGCGACCATCAGCCGGCCGCCTCCGACGACCTGCTCGCTCCGTCCGGTGCGGTCCACCAGCTCGAGCGAGTCTGGGGTGGAGCGTGCCACGACCACCTGACCGTCGGCGCGTGACCAGCCGACAACGTTGCAGCCTTCACCGTCGCAGCTGCGGATCTCCGGCCCACTGCCAAGATCCACGATCGCCACATCTCCGGCGCTGCCCGCCGACGATCGCTCGACTTCGCCGAGCTCCCTATCGTACAGGACGATCTGCTCCCCATCCAAGGCCACGACCACCGCTCCGACGGGGCCCTCGCCACAGTCGACGCGACTGGTGCGCGCGTCGATGGGCACCTCGTCGCGCAGGACAGGTGCCGTGGGATCGGACAGATCCACCCGGATCAAGCGGCCTTGGCCGGTGACGTAGGCGTCGGTCCCGCACACCGCCATGTCGGTCGCCACAGCGCCGCCCGCCCACAGCGTGACACCGCCGGCCCGCACCGGGGGCTCTCCGATGCGCTGGGCGAACACGGCCAACTCGATCAGATCGTCGAACTGGCGGAACAGCACCAGCTGGTTCGCGTCGAGGTCGTCGTCGTACTCCATCCACGCCAGGGGCGGCCGCACGCCTTCACCGACGGCCGACAGCTCGGGGCCGCCGGGACGCCAGAACACCTCGACCTCATCGTCTTCGGCGCTGGTGAAACCATCGAAGAACCACCACAGCCGATTGCCCGCGAGGAACAGATCGCCGACGGCATCACGCTGGCCGAACGTGGACATCGCGATGGGGCCGTGCTCCGCCAGCTCCCCGATCTCCAGCGGCGTGTAGGCGCCCGTCCGCTCCGTGGTCTTGTCGTAGGTGAGGCTCCCCAATGTGCGGTCGTCGCGGAGGTACCAGACGTCCGCCAGGCCGTCGGCGTCGCCATCGAACACCGCGACGTGGGCCGCCGGCTCCTCGGACGGCAGGAGCTGCACCCCACGGTTCAGTTCGAACAGCAGGATGTCTCTCGACTCCGCCACCTGGTAAGGGCTCACCACGATCAGCTCGTCGGCCTCGTCGCCGTTCACGTCGGCGCCGGGGAACGTGATCGGCGAAGACGGCATGCGAACCTTGTCGGGCTTCTGGGGCCCGACCGGCATGTACAAACCATCGCGGCCGTCGATGAACCGGGACCAGGTGCCGTCTGCGTGCAGCACGGTGATCTGGGCCTTGCCTTCACCGCTGTTGTCTCCGATGGAGACGTCAGATGGCTCAGTGCCGAGGTTCTTTGGCTCGCGCGCGTCGAACTCCCACAAGCCATCCCCGTGCCACACATCGAGCAGGTGCGACTCCGGCTGGGTCCAGGCGACGGCGAGATCCGGGAGGTTGTCGCCGTTCAGGTCCTCCACGTCGATCCCACCCACGGAGTACCCGACAGCCTGCAGTCCTGCGCCCCAGGCGACGCCACCGCCGAGCCGCCCGCGCAGGAGGTAGACCGTGGTGCGGGTCCACGCGACCACATCCAGGATGCCGTCTACGTCTACGTGGCGGGCGCGAACCCCCTGCAGATCACTGTCGGCGTCGAGCACCCGATGCGCCCGCCCCTCGGTGCCGACCCACCACACCTCGCTGCCCTGGGCGACCGCCGCGCCACCCGTGAGAGCGACCGCGTATTCGGCGTTCTCGATCGGCGCTTCGAACGCCCGCATCAGGCCGAACCCGGGCCAACGGCTCGCCGCGACGTCCAGCTGCACGATGGTGTCGCCGCCGGTGACGAATGCCTGGCCCGAGGCGGCCCAGTACAGCTCGCCGTACCCCAGCGCGTCGATGGTGATGCGACGATCGCGGTCGTCGATCCTCAGGTCCACGTCGGGGGCATCTACCGCCGCGCCGAACCGGTTTGCCGTGCGGACGAACGCCGTGACCGGCGCCGACCCGCCCGCAGGCACGACCTCGATCGACTCCGCCTCGAGACGGTCCATGAACGCCGCGGGGGATGGAACGGGGACGGCCTCGAGCGCGCATCCGACGAGCGCGAGCAGCAGCGTCATCGAACCTCCACCGGCAGCCTACCCGTTCTGGGCGGGACGTGCGCGACGCCGCCGGCGGCGCCACCAGACAGGGAGCAAGACCACCGGCAGGATCAAGGGACGTCGTCCACAAGGGCCGCGCTCGGAGGTGCGCAGCGGCAGGCGTGCCTTGCCCGCTCCCCACCGGGGATCTGGAGCAGAGAACCCCACGTTGCTCCCCAGCGCCCAGGCCTGGAGCTTCACGGCGGCCTGGGCCGGCGTCAGTGAGGGGTCGTCCTCCATCACCAACGCGACGAGCGCGGCGACGGCCGGCGTGCTCGCTGAGGTGCCGAAGAACCCCTCGGGGCCGTAGGCGGAGGTGGACAGCCCATCCGGGCCTGCGATGTCGGGCTTGGACAGGCCGCCATGGGTCGGCCCCCACGACGAAAAGTCCTCGACCGAGGCCGACAGGTACTCCGACGCCCGCACCGCCCCGACAGTGAAGGTGCCGGCATGGACCCCCGGCTCCGACACCGACCGATCCGGCATGGAGTCGAGTATCGACCCCGAGCGGCCGATGATGTCGATCGACACATCGGTCACCGCACCCCGCACATGCTCGACCTCGAGCCGGTACCAGTCCTCCCGCGGCACATCGGCCCGCAGTCGCTCCACCGGCTCGCACTGGTCACCGTCTCTGTCCTGCACATCCCGCGACCAGCCCACGATCGTGCGCTCGCCGCCCGCCACGTCGACCAGCTTCACGTCGAGATCCGTGTCGCCACACCGCCCGTGCTGGTTCCAGTTCACATAGAACGTCTTCGCCCCGGCCGTCTGGTAGGTCCACAGCCCGTTGTCGCCGTCGCCGTCCAGCCGCCCGTCTAGGTCCGCGTCGACGAACCGACCGAACCAATGGGCCCGCGCGTTGTTGCCCGCCGAGGTGACCAACAAGATGTCGTTCGAGGCGAGATCGGCGATCAACGGAGCGAACGGGCCACCACCGTCGTAGAAGGACGCGTTGTAGAAGCTCATCGACATCGTGATGATGTCGATGCCCTCTCGGACCGCCCAGGCCACCCCGTTCTCGAACGCGGTGAGGCCGTTCGTGCGCACCAGGTACAGCTCCGCACCGGGGGCGAGATCGCGCACCACCTCGGCACAGCCGATGCCGTGCACGCCGGTCTCGACGCCCTCTCGCGGCCGCTGCAGATCCAGCTCCGCTTCGCAGCTGGGGTGCAACACGCAGTCCCGACCGATGTACTCGCCGAGCTCCGACACGTCGGCCTCGGGGCCATACCAGCCGATGTCGAACACCGCGATCTTCACTCCGGCGCCCGTGAGGCCGTCGGCGTGCCAGAGATCGGCGTTGGTGACCTCGAGCGCCTCGACAGCGGGCATGCTGTCGAGCTCGGCCATCACGGCGTATCGGTGCGGCACACCCGCAGGCGGTCGCCCTTCGATCACCGCTCCCGTCGCGGACCGCCACAGGGCGTCCGGATGGTGAGGGTCGTCGACCCGGAACAGGGTCAACGGATCGAGCAGTGAGGTCGCGAACACCAGCCAGGTCATGCCATGGCCGTATCACTCACGCTGCGCTGTGGATGGGGGAGAAGGGTGCGCGCCGCCCGACGGCTTCGGAATCGCTCTGCGGTACGGACAAACCCTTCGTTCGGCGAATGCCCTGGTGGTGTGCACACCTGGGCAGCGCGGGTAGGTACCGTGGAAACGCGATTATCAGGCCGCTAGGACCTGGGCATCTCGTCACACAGCCGGACCTGTCTCGCGGCTGGACTTAGGGCAACGTTACGCGACGCGAGCACCCCCTCCCCGAACCTGTTCCACAATGGAACTGTACATCGCTGGCGCCGACCGGGAAAGTCAAGGAGTGTACAAGTACTGTCGAGTTTGGTGACGATCGGCACCGCGGATGAGCGCGCCAGAAAGCACCGTTCGGTGCAGACACGCCCCACATGCGGGCTCGCGCGTCCCTGACCGCCCGGGGTCCGGTAGGCGCACGCGCTGCCATATGTGGAGCCCATCCGCATGATACTCACCTGACAGCGCGTGCGCGGTTGCGGTGGGTCAGTCCCTCAGGTCGACCCGTCAGGCCCCGGCGCCGCCTCCGACCACCGGACGTGATCGATCGACACCCGCCCGCGCACGGTTCGGAAGCCTGGCCGGAATCGGCCCTCACGGATGGCGTCTGCCGCCCACCGGCGCTGCGCCTGCCACTGGCGGCCCCGCTCCACCACGGTGACCTCGACCTCGAGCTCACCCGCCCCCTGCGGCACGAGGATTGTCCATGCGCCACACAACGTGTCGCAGGCAACCTCGGCTCTCACCTCGCGGGTGCCCTGGGGCTGGTGCCACCGGGCGATCACCGTCGGCCCGCTGGCTACCCGACCGAGCCCCAGCCGCGCGCGGACATGCGCCATCGGGCGGCCGTTGCGATCGTCGACCAACACGACCTGCGCCAGCTCCAACGGGAGCTGATCGAGCTTCTTCCGCGCAACAACTCCCCACACAGAGCCGAGCAGAGCCACGCCCGCGAGCACCACCAGGCCGACGTCTGCAGCGAGCGGCACTGCAACCCAGGTCAGGGCTCCACAAACCACCGCAAAGAGTGCACCGGTTCCGCCGATCTGAGTCGGCGAGAACCGTTCCAGCCAGTCGTTGCTGATCGCTCGCCCCCCTGGTCAACGATGCATTACTCTTCCCTCCGCCGTCGTTCCAGCAACGAGCCCTACAGCGGCGGGCCGTGGAGGTAGAACCGATGAGCTTCTGGAACACCCTGAAGAAGCATGCTGGCGCGCAGTTCCTCGACGTGATCGAGTGGCTGGACGACAGCAACGACACCCTGGTGTACCGCTTCCCCGTCTTCAACCAGGCGATCACGGACAACAGCAAGCTCGTGGTGCGCGAAGGCCAAGCGGCTGTGTTCGTATCCGAGGGCAAGCTCTCCGACGTGTTTCCGCCAGGAACCTACACGCTAGACACCCGCAACGCGCCGATCCTGTCGTTCTTCGAGTCGATCAAGTACCAGCTGAACTACCCGTACAAGGGAGATGTGTACTTCATCTCCACGCGTCAGTTCATGGACAACGGCTGGGGCACGGCGAACCCGATCATGATGCGCGACGCCGAGTTCGGGCCGGTGCGCATCCGGGCGTTCGGCAGCTACAGCTACCGCATCGCCGAGCCCACCACGTTCATGCGGCAGGTGGTGGGTACGGACGGCCTGTTCACAACCGACGAGATCAACGGGCAGCTGAAGAAGAAGCTCGTGTCGATGCTCGCCGACACCATCGGCAAGGCCCGCATCCCGGTGCTCGATCTCGCCGCCAACTACATGGACTTCGCCGACACGCTCTCCGAGCGGATCAACCCGGTGTTCATGGAGTCGTATGGGGTCGGGCTGACCGACTTCACCATCGGCAACATCAGCCTGCCCGCGGAGGTCGAGAAGGCCCTCGACACCCGCACCAAGATGGGTGTGCTGGGCGATCTCAACGCCTACACGCAGCTCAAGGCGGCCGACGCCATCGACACCGCAGCGCGCAACCCGGGAATGGGGGGCGCCGCCATCGGCATGGGTGTCGGCTTCGGCATGGGCAACCAGATGGGCGCCATGATGGGCCAGTCGATGCAGGGTGGCGGCGGTCCGTTCAACCCGCACCAGGGCATGCAGGGCCCACCATCGCCCGCACCGCCCCCGCCGCCGATGGCCGCGACCTTCCACTACCATGGCGCCTCGGGCCAGTCGGAGCTCGACGCTGCGGCCATCGCCAGCCACGTCGCGGCCGACCGCACCGGCAAGCACATGCTGTGGCAGGCCGGCTGGCCGGGTTGGAAGGCCTGGTCAGACGTTCCCGAGGTGGCATCGCTGGTACCGCCGGCTCCGGCCGCGCCGCCGCCCCTGCCGGGCGCACAGACGTTCCACTACAACGGGCCGAGCGGCCGGGCGGAGCTACCGCTGGCCGACCTCGTGGCAGCCGTTCGCGCGGCACCCGGGCAGGCGCATCATGTGTGGCAGACGGGCTGGCCCGCGTGGAAGAAGGCCGAGGAAGTGCCGGAGATCGCGGCACAGCTCGGTGGCGACGGTCCGCCTCCCCTGCCGCCACCGATGTAGCAAGCGGCTGTGATGGGGCCTGTCCGGTGCATCCGGAGGCCCGGATCAGACCAGCACGGCCAGGAGCACGCCCGCCGCGGACACCAGGGCCGCGACCGCACTTGTGCCCGCGCCGACCAGTGCCGCGGAGGTCCGCGTGTTCCGCCAGGTGACCCAGCTCCGGTGCGCATGGCCGAGCGCCAGCACCGTCCAGATCAGGGCGGGAAACAACGCGATCAACGGCATCACGCCGAGGCCGAGCCACAGCCCGAGACCGATCGCGGGTACGTCGACCAGCAAGAATGCCCACACCGTCTCATGCACGAGACGCGTCTCCTGCACCGCCAGCTCCGCGGTGGACTCGCACTGCGCGCAGGTGCGTCCCTCTTCGCCGGCGCCCATCGTCTCGATGGGCCACAGCTCACCACACAGCCGGCACGGCGCGTCGAAGCCGGAGTCGATGGGATCGGCCTCCCACTCAGGGGCGGCCCGGGTCATGCGACGGTCGCTGACCTTGCCCACATCACCTCCACCCGTTCAGCCTAGCCCGTCCCGCAGGCCGGGCTTGGGCGGAGCTCACCGCTCGGGAGCAGTGCTCGCGACGTGCAGCTCGGTCAGGTCTTCCAGCGGCACCTGGCTGGGAGCGCCCGACATCAGGCACTGAGCGCTGGTGGTCTTCGGGAACGCGATCACGTCGCGGATGGAGGATGCGCCGGTGAGCAGCATCACCATTCGGTCGAGGCCGAACGCCAGGCCGCCATGGGGAGGCGCGCCGTGGGCGAGGGCCTCGAGCAGCCAGCCGAACCGCCCCTGGGCCTCCTCCCGCGCGATGCCGAGCGCGTCGAAGATGCGGTTCTGGGTGTCTTCGCGGTGGATACGGATCGAGCCACCGCCCATCTCCATGCCGTTGCAGACGAGGTCGTAGGCGTCGGAGAGGATGCCGTCGACGCCCTCAGTGCCCAGCCGGTCGAGGTGCTCCGCCTTCGGTGCGGTGAACGGGTGGTGCACGCTGGTGAGCGCGCCCTCGTCCGTGCGCTCGAACAGCGGGAAGTCGACGATCCAGGTGAACGCGAAGCCGCCCTGCGGGATGAGCTCCTTCTCCTTGGCCACGTGCACGCGGAGCCGCCCCATGCCGGGGTTGACCGTGCCCGGCGAGCCGGCGCCGACGAGCACCAGGTCGCCCTCGACCGCTCCAGTGGCGGCGAGGAAGGCGTCGCGGTCGGTGACGGCCTTACCCAGCGGGCCGCTGATGGCGTCAGCGTTCACCTTGCCCCACAGCAGGCCGCCCATGCCGTAGTTGCGTACGAAGGCGGTCCACCCATCGAGCACCTTGCGGCTGTTGCCGGTGGCGCCGCCGGGGAGCACGAAGCCCTTCACGATCCCGCCGTCATCGAGGGCCGCGCGAATGGGCACGAAGGTGGAGTCGGCGAGCACGCCGCCGAGGTCCACCAACTCCATGCCGAACCGAAGGTCGGGCGCGTCGAGTCCGAACCGACCGATGGCCTCGGAGTACGGCATGCGCGGGATCGCCTCGATATCGACGTCGAGCACTTCCTTCCACACAGCCCGCACCATCGACTCGGCCAGCTCGATGACGAGGTCTTGCGTGGCGAAGCTGATCTCGAGGTCGATCTGGGTGAACTCGGGCTGACGGTCCGCCCGGAGGTCTTCGTCCCGGAAGCAGCGGCAGATCTGCATGTACCGGTCCATGCCGGCGACCATGAGGATCTGCTTGAAGATCTGCGGGGACTGCGGCAGGGCGTACCACCACCCCGGGTGCACCCGGCTGGGCACCAGGTAGTCCCGGGCCCCCTCCGGCGTGGCCCGGGTGAGGATGGGGGTCTCGATCTCGAGAAAGTCAAGCGCCGCGAGGGCCTTTCGGGCGGCGAGCATCACCTTGTGCCGCACCAGCAGGTTGTGCTGGAGCTCGGACCGGCGGAGGTCGAGGTAGCGGTGGCGGAGCCGAACATCCTCGCCGGCGTCGGAGTGGCCGTCGAGCCGGAACGGCAGCGGCCGGGTGCCCGAGAGCACCTCGACCTCGCGGGCGATGATCTCGACCGCGCCCGTGGCCATGTCGGAGTTGGGCCGGTATCGGGCGACCACCTCGCCGCGCACCTGCACGACATACTCCATGCGGACGCTCTTCATGGCGTCGCGGGCGGCCTCTGGAGAGCGCTCGTCGGCGGTGACCTGCACGGTGCCGTGCCGGTCGCGCAGGACGATGAACGACACGCCGCCACGGTCACGCACGGCGCTGGCCCAGCCCTGCACCACGACCTCGGAGCCGATGTGGGTGTCGCGGAGCGAGCCGCAGGTGTGCGTGCGACGGGTCAACATGGCTGCCATCCTTCGATCGGTCCCGGCGCCTATCCGGGCGCCGCGGGCCGGGCACGCTGGACGTGCACCACCGCCAGTGGTACGCGCCGGCCCCCGGGAGAGTGGTGATGAACGCCTTACATACCCAGATCGACAGCCCGCAGCTGGAGCGGCCCCTCCACCTCTGGCGATTCGGCCACTGGGGCCGTCCGGTGCTGGTGCTGCCCTCCGCCGCGGGGTTCGCGCACGAGTGGCAGTCGCATGGAATGGTCGAGGTGCTCACGCCACTGATGGTCGCTGGCAGGCTCAAGCTGTACTGCCCAGAGTCCAACGTGGCCGAGTCGTGGACCCGCAAGGGCGCCGACCCCCGCTGGCGGATGCACCGGCACGCCCTGTACGAGCGATGGATCGTCGACACGCTCGTGCCGAAGATCCGCGTGGACTGCGGTCTACCACCCGGTGCGCCCGTCGCCGTGACCGGGTGCAGCCTGGGCGCCATGTATGCGGCCAACTTCGCGCTGAAGCACCCGGAGACCTTCGACTGGGCCCTGTGCATGAGCGGCCGGTACGAGGTGCGGCACTTCCTGGACGGCCACGACGACAGCGACGTGTACTTCAACAATCCCCTCGCCTATGCCCCCAACCTCGGGGGTGCGGCCCTCGATCGGGTGCGCCGGAACACCTTCCTCACGCTGGTCTGTGGTCAGGGGAAGTGGGAAGAGGGCTGCATCGAAGAGACCACCGCGCTCGCCGACGTGTGCCAGCGCCAGGGCATCCCACACGAGCGGGACATCTGGGGCCGCGACGTGAAGCATGACTGGGACTGGTGGCAGCGTCAGGCGCTGTACCACTTCAGCAAGCGACTCTGAGGGGCTGGCCTAGCGGCGGGCGTCCAGCGCCCGACCGACCACATCCTCGAACCGCTCCAGCGGCTGGCGCCCAGCGAGCAGGGTGCCGTCGACAAAGAAGGTTGGCGTGGCGCGCACGCCCGCCTCCCGCCCGATGGCGAGGTCGGAGAAGATGCCGGGCTCGTGCCTTCCCGAGCCCCGACAGCCGGCGAACGCGGCGGGATCGAGGCCGAGGGCCTGGGCATGGTCGTGCAGGTCGAGCTCCGAGACCGAACCCTGGTCGGCCATCATCCGACGGTGGTAGTCCCAGAACCGGCCCTGCTCTCCCGCACAGTGGGCGGCGACGGCGGCAGGGAGGGCGCGACCGTGCCCGCTCAGCGGAAAGTCCTTGAACACGATGCGCACATCATCAGGCCACCGGTCGCGGACCGCGTCGAGCACCGGCTGCATCTCGCTGCAGTAGAAGCACTGGTACTCGGTGAACGCGATGATCGTGATCGGAGCGTCCTCCGGACCGAGGACTGGATCGGAGGCGTCGATCCGCACGGGCACCGGGGGTAGCTCGGGGTACGGGAAGTCACGTTCGACGCCCGCTCGCAGCCTCAGCGTATCTACGTACCGCCGGTAGTGGTCTGCCACGGCACGCTGCTGGAGGTCCTGCACGATGCGCGGCCGCGCCTCCTCCACGGTGATCCCGGGAATCTGCCGGGCGATGTGGGGGTACAGCGCGCGGATGGCGGCCTCGTCGGGCTCGGGGAGTGACTCCTCTACCTGGGCCACCAAGAGCTCCTCCACTGACCCCAGGCCCCGGGAGAGCGCCTCGGCGGACAGGAGGCGCTCGTCGACCAGGCCATCCAGCGCGGCCTCCATCCGCTCGTGCCGGCGCAGCGCGTACTCGATGGCCATGGTGCGCAGCTCGCGGTCGAGCTGCTCCTCCACCTCGGCCAGCGTGACCGCCCCCCCCTGCCACTCGGCCACCACCATGTCGGGCACCACAGACTGGCCCGTCACGCGCTCACACTCGGCGGATTCGACCCCGCAGGCGAATAAGAGCGACAGGGTTGCGGCGACACGCACGGGACAGGTCTCCGGGTCGGATGGGGTCGCGTAACGCTGGAGGAGGGGGGCCCCTCCCCGAGTGACGAATCCTCACGCCGAGATGCTACGGTGCGCTCGGCACGCCCGCTCCTGTCCCCCAGGTGCACCAACAGTCCCCTCCCCGGCCTGTTCAGCGCGCCCCCGCCGTTGCCCCCCTCCTGCTCCGAGCACCCGCATGAACCGCATCTTCGTGGCCTTGATCGCCATCGCGTTCGTCTTCACCGGCTACCGCCAGGTCACCTGGAGCCCGCCGGCGCCTGCGGCCATCGAGGCACCCGCACCGGCGCCCGTGCCTGACGACCCGATCCTGGCCCGGCTTCAGACCATCGAGGCCGAGCTCACCGTGGCCCGGGCGGCACCGATACCGCCGGTGCGGACCCCGATGGACGAGCTCACGGCGGGGATGCTCACGGCCGCGAAGACCTCGGTAGACCTGGCCATCTCACTGATCGGCGCCATGGCCCTGTTCCTGGGCCTGATGAAGGTCGCGGAGAAGGGCGGACTGCTCGTCGTGATCGCGAAGCTGCTCCGGCCCCTGATGGTGCGATTGTTCCCGGAGGTGCCCCCGGATCATCCCGCGATGGGTGCGATGATCCTGAACTTCAGCGCGAACGCGCTGGGGCTGGCCAACGCCGCCACCCCGTTCGGCATCCGGGCGATGAAGGAGCTCGACAGCCTGAATCCCAACCCGGGAACGGCGACCAACGCCATGGTGCTGTTCCTCGCGCTGAACACCAGCGGCCTGGCGCTCCTGCCCACGGGCGTGATGGCGATCCGCGGCACGCTCGGGTCGGAGGACCCCGGCGGGATCATCGGCACCACGCTGTTCGCGACGTTGTGCTCGAGCACCGTGGCCGTGTTCGCGGCGCTGATCTACCAGCGGTTCGTGGCCGACAACACGGGCACGGTTCCCACCCAGCCCAAGCGCGAGAACGATCTGGAGGACTCCGGCGCCTATCCGCTGTGGGTGTCGGCCACGGCGCTCTGCAGCCTGTTCGTCTTCGCCCCCCTGGCCATCATCGGCGGACCGGTGATCAGCCCGTGGGTGATCCCGGTGCTGGCGGTGTCGCTGGTCGGCTACGGCGCCGCCAACGGCGTGAAGGTGTACGAGGCGTTCGTCGAGGGGGCGAAGGAGGGCTTCGAGGTGGCCGTCATGATCATCCCGTACCTGGTGGCGATCCTGGTGGCGGTGGGCATGCTCCGGAGCAGCGGCGCGCTCGGCGCCTTCGTGGGACTCGTCGGTCCGGTGACGGGGGCTGCGGGCATGCCGGCGGAGGCCCTGCCGATGGCGCTCCTGCGGCCATTATCGGGCTCGGGCGCCTATGGCATCATGATGGACATCCTCAGCCGCGAGGGGCCGGACAGCTACGTCGGCTACCTGGTGAGCACGCTTCAGGGCTCCACCGAGACCACCTTCTACGTGATCGCGGTGTACTTCGGGGCCGTCAATGTGCAGCGCATCCGGCACGCGCTGGCCGCAGCACTCACCGCCGATGCGGCCGGCATCGTCGGCGCAGTCATCGGGACGAAGCTGTATTTCTGGGCGACCGGGATGTAGTCAGGGACGGTCCAGAAACAGAGTGTGCAGCATCGAGAGGGTTCCAGGGAGTCCAGGGCAAGGAGGATGACGGAGGGGATAGCGAGCTATCCCGATGGAAGACGACCCAGAACTGGGCTTCCTGGGGCACTCGAATGCCACACCTTGTTTTTGGACAGTCCCTCAGCTGCCGCGGTAGGTCGAGTAGCCGAACGGGCTCAGCAGCAGCGGCACGTGGTGATGGCTCGCCGGATCGGTCACGCGGAACACGATGCGGGCGACCGGGTAGAACCCCTCGATCCCGAGCGTCGCCCAGTAGGCGTCGGTGTCGAACGACAGCCGGTACACCGTGCACTCCAGGCGGCCGTGCACGAGGGGCGATGCCACCCGTCCATCGTCGTTGGTGACGGCGCGGGACAGCTCCCGCCAGCCGACTCCATCCGCAACCTCGAGCACGAGCGGCAGCCCCGCGGCCGGCACCCCGCGGGCGGTGTCGAGCACGTGGGTGGTGAGCGCGCTCATCGGGGCACCTCCAGCTTGTCGAGTCGGATCCGGGTGATCTTAGCCTGCTCTCCCGCGGCGTTCCGCAGCTCGACCTCGGCGCTGTTCGCCATCCGCGCGTCGAGCCGGGCCAGCATCTCACCGGCCGAGAGCCCGGACGCACACACGATGAAGATGTGACCATACCGCCGCTCATAGGCCTGATTACCAGCCGCGAGCGCCTCGATGGTAGCCGAATCGGCCTCGCTCATCCCGGCCTGCTCCGACGCCGACCAGTCGGCCGCGGCGTACTTGGCGCGCAGGGCCTCGACGTCGGCGCCGATGCGGGGATGGTGGGTGAAGGCCTCGTGCCAATCACCGTCGCCGAGGTGCCACCACACTTGCTCGGCGACGCCGTGGAAGTGAGTGCGGCTGCGGAACGGTCGCGCCGCCGCCATCCGCTGCGCCCATCGGGCGGACCCGCAGCAGCGGAGGAAGGCGGCCTGGACCTCGGCCACATCGGCGTCGTTGAGCCCGATGAGCTGGGGGTCGGATTCGGCGGGCCAGGTGGACACCACCTCGCCGACAGCGCGCAGGCGCGAGATGCCGCCATCGGATTCGATCACCAGGCGGAGGTGGGTCCAGGTGCTGTCGTCGGCCACGAGCAGGGCGTGCTTGTCGTCGGGGCTGAGTCGTGCGGGCCCGGCGATGGTCTGCCACTCGGCACTCTTTGTGAGCGCCCACGGCTCGGCATCGGGCCAGCACACGGCCTCCACCCGGGCGGACTCGGGGTAGTTGCCCTTGAAGTGCCGGGTGTCGAGCACGATGGTGTCGATGCGCCCGGGCGCGCCGAGGGCGAGCACCACCCAGTCCTCCCGCGGCAGCGGGCTTCGCTTGGTCTCCCAGCCGTGGCCCATGGTGGGCGCCTCGGTGGGCAGCAACAGGTTGTCCATCCGGCTGAAGAACATGTCGGAGCAGGCCAACGCGCGACCGCCGATGCGCACGCTGGCCAGATCGACGCGCTCCCCTGCCGGTGGGCTCGGCGCCCGGGGGCGGCCGTGCACCCGAAGCCGGGCCACCCCACCCGCTGGGTAGATGCTGAGCCGCACGTGGGTGGCGCCTGCGAACGGCCGGACGGCGAACGCATTGTGCCCGCCCCGCTGCAGGGGGACCTGGTCGAGGACCGGCGTCCACTCCCCGTGATCGCGGAGCCACTCGGGTGAGGCATCCGCAGGTGCGACCGTCGCGTCGAGCCGACCATAGGGGGCGTGGTTGCCGAGGAAGTGGCGCGTGTCGATGTCGACGCCGACCAGATCGCCCGGCACCCCGAGCCGGAGGATGCACCAGTCGTGCCCTGGCGACCGTCGCCGCCGCGGCTCCCACCCATCCATCCACTTGCCCAAATCGGTGTATTCGTCCGGGAGGAACACCGGCTCGGAGGGCTTCACGAGGTTGTCGTGCCCGGCGAAGAAGGCGTCGCTGGAGAGCAGGGCGGCGCCGCCAAGGTCGGAGCTGACCAGGTCGGGCCAGCCGGCGAAGACGGAGGTGGTGGTCATGGGGTCCCGGGAGGTTCGAGGAGGAGGCGGCCCTGCGGCGGGCCGACCAGCGCGCCATGGCGCACGATGGGCTGGCCGCGTAGCCAGACGTGGTGCACCCGCCCACACAGCCGGCGTCCGGCGTAGGGCGTGGTGGGGTGGCGATGGGCGAGGTCAGCACCCTCGACGACGAACGCCTCGTGCGGATCGAACGCGATCAGGTCTGCCGACGCCCCGACGGCGATCGCGCCCGATGGCAGGCCGAGGAGCGCCCTGGGACCCTCCGTCATCCACCGGGTGATCTGGGCGAGCCCGAACCCGCGGCGCCGGGCCTCGGTGCACACGCTGGCGAGCCCGAGCTGGAGCGACGCGATGCCGCCCCAAGCACGCATGAAGTCCCCCTCGTCCGGGAGCTTCAGCCCTGGGATGCACGGGCTGTGGTCGGTGACCACGAAGTCGAGCGTGCCGTCCGCCAGGGCGGCCCACAGGGCGTCGCGATTCGCTCCCTCGCGGATCGGGGGCGCGCACTTGAACTCTGTGGCCCCCGGCGGCACGTCCTCCGCGCGCAGGCAGAGGTAGTGCGGGCAGGTCTCGGCCGTGATCGGCAGCCCCTCCGCCTTCGCCGACCGAAGTGCGGCGAGGGCGCCGGCGCTGGACAGGTGCACGATGTGCACTCGGCACCCGGTGCGCCGGCACAGGTCCACCATCATCGCCACCGCTGCGTCTTCCCACTCCGGCGGCCGGGAGTGCAGGTAGGTGGCGTAGTCTCGCACGTCTCCGGCGACAGCATCGCGCAGCTCGCCCTCGAGCTCCGCGTGCACAAGCAAGGGCACGCCCAGCCGGCGCAGCTCGGGCATCGCCCGTAGGAGATTCGCCTCTGTGGAGGCCGGGAACTCGTCGATGCCCGACGGGCAGAGGAAGCACTTGAAGCCCCGTGTGCCGCGGGCGACCATCGGTGCCAGCTCAGGCGTATTCCCTGGAACGATGCCGCCCCACAGGGCCACGTCCACCCGCAGCTTGCCCACGGCGGACGCGATCTTCGCCTCGAGGGCCGCCAGCGTGGTGGTGACCGGCAGGCTGTTCAGGGGCATGTCGGCCAGCGTGGTGACCCCGCCGAGGGCGGCGGCCGAGGTGGCCGTGACGAAGCCCTCCCACTCCGTGCGACCCGGCTCGTTCACGTGCACATGGGTGTCGACCACGCCGGGCATCAGCGCCAGCTCCCCCAGATCGAACCCGTCGCCGGGCGGCCCGATGGATGCCACCCTCCCGTCGATGAGGTGGACGGTGGCGGGGATCACGCCTGCGGGCGTGTGCACGCAGCGACTGGTGAGGGCGGTCATGCAGGCACTCTACGGTACGTTCGCCGTCGGAGGGCCGGTGATGTGAGCGCTGGACCCAGGCGAGCAGCGTTGGGGTGTGCTGTGCTGCTGTGCCTCGCTGGCGGTGGCCTGGGCCTGCTCTGTGCGGGTGCAGTGGCGCTGCCGACTGCAGTCGTGGTCCTCACCGCGGGACGCGACGATGCCGCTCGCCTCGACCGCCACGACGCAGCGCCGGACGGCAGCTTCGTGCGCGGACACGACGTGGAGATGTTCGTGCTCGACCAAGGCCCCCGCGACGGCCCCGTCGTGGTGTTCGTACACGGCTCGGGAGCCTGGAGCGGGACCTGGCAGCCCGCGCTCGACGCCGTGACCGCGGCCGGCTGGCGCGGGGTAGCGCTGGACCTGCCACCGTTCGGGTTCTCGGAGCGGCCGGCGACCGCGGCCTATGACCGGGGGGTGCAGGCCGAGCGCATCCTGCGCACCGTCGACGGCCTGGGCGTGGACCGGTTCGCCCTGGTCGGGCACTCGTTCGGCGGCGGACCGACGGTGGAGGCCGCGCTGCGGGTGCCCGAGCGGCTCACCCACCTCGTGCTGATCGACGTGGCCTTGGGCCTCGGCCAGCCCGGCGCCTCTCTCGGCCCGTTCGAGTGGATGCCCCTCCGCCAAGCGGCCGTCGCCGCCACGTTCACCAACCCCGCGTTCATCCCCACCGGCGTGCGGAACTTTGTGCACGACCCGGCGGTGGTCACGCCCGAGGTGGTGGACCGGTACCGCCGCCCGCTCGGGGTGCGCGGGTCGACCCAGGCCATCGCCGCCTGGCTGTCCGAGCTCGCCGCGCCGGCGCCCGCGCGCAGCCTCGAGCCCGCGGCGTACCGGGAGCTGACGGTGCCGACGCTCGTATTGTGGGGTGCCGAGGACACCGCCACCCCGGTGGACCAGGCCGAGGCGCTGTGCGCCCTGCTGCCCCAGTGCCGACTCGAGGTGCTCCCGGAGGTCGGGCACATCCCGCAGATCGAGAATCCGGGCCGCGTGCACGCGTCGCTGCTCCGGTTCCTCACGTCCACGGTCGACACGGACTAAGCTGCGGGCCCGGAGATCCGATGTTCGCCTGGCTCGTCGACTGGCTCCACCTACTCACCCGCTGGTTCCACCTCGTGGTCGGCGCGGCATGGATCGGCGCCTCGTTCTACTTCAACTGGTTGAACAACCACGTTCGCCCGGTGGAGGACCCGACGGGGCGCCTCGCTGGAGGCCTGTGGGCCGTGCACGGCGGCGCGTTCTACGAGGTGCGCAAGTTCAAGGGCGCCCCCGAGACGCTCCCCGACACCCTGCACTGGTTCAAGTACGAGGCCTACCTCACCTGGGTCAGCGGCGTGACCCTGCTGCTGCTCGTGTACTGGATGCAGGCCGGAGCCACGATGGTTCCTGCGGGCAGCACGCTCGACCCCGCGCTCGCGGCCGCCATCGGCGTGGGCTCGCTGGTGGTCGGCTGGCTGGTGTACGACGGCATGTGCCGGTCGCCCCTGGCCAAGTCGCCACCGGTCTTCGCCGGCCTCGGCTTCGCCCTGCTCACGGCGTCGGCGTGGGGCCTGTCCGAGGTGTTCACCGCCCGCGCCGCATACATCCACCTGGGCGCGATGATGGGCACGATGATGGCGCTCAACGTGTTCTTCGTGATCATCCCTGGGCAGCGGGCGATGGTCGACGCCATGAGCCGCGGCGAAGAGCCCGATGTGTCGCGGGGTGCGGCCGGATCGACCCGCTCGCTTCACAACAACTACTTCACGCTGCCCGTGCTGTTCATCATGGTGAGCAACCACTTCCCGTTCACGTACGGCCACAGCGCCGGATGGGCGGTGCTCGCCGGCATCTCCGTGATCGGCGCCGCCGTGCGGCACTGGTTCAACCTGCGCGGCAAGGGCGAGCTCAACGCCTGGATCCTGCCGGTGGCGGCGGTCGCCATGGCCGGCCTGGCCTTCGTGAGCCACGGCCCCCGCGCGTCGGTCGCCGCCGCCGATGCCCCGCCGTTCGCCGAGGTGCAGGCGATCATCAACTCCCGCTGCGTGACCTGCCACGCGCCTGAGCCCGTGTTCCCTGCCTACACCGAGCCGCCGCTGGGCCTCGATCTCACGCAGCCCGAGGCCATCGCCGCGAACGCGGAGAAGATCCACGCCCAGGCCGTCGCCACCCAGGTGATGCCGCTCGGCAATGTCACCCAGATCACCGATGACGAGCGCGCCCTGCTCGGCCGGTGGATCGACGCCGGAGCACCGCTGCCGTGAGCATGACCGACTTCATCCCCCCTCCCCTGCTCGCCGCCCTGGTCTCCGCCTCCGAGCCCGTGGCTGAGGTGCCCGGCCTCCGGGTCGCGACCGGCCTACGCGACGCGTTCCCGACTATCGAGACGGTGGACGCGCTCACCGTGGTGGCCGAGGTGGCCCGGCGCACGGGTCCGGCCCTCGCAGCAGTGCTCGCCCAGCGCGCCGCCGACCGCCGGTTCATCGACGCCACCACGCTCGCGTGCCGGGCCGAGAACACAGGCCGAAGCATCACAGATGACACCTACGCCACCGTGGTCGGGCGCCGTGACGCGGCTGGCCGGATCGTGGTCGGTCCCCTGCCCGAGCCTCCCACCCTCGAGCCGGTGCACATCCCTGCATTCCTCGCCGGAGAGCAGGTGACCCTGTTCGGGCCGCCGGATTCGGAGCGCATGGCGATCAACGCCATGAACTCGCTGCACCGGGTGCGCCCCGACGAGCCGCCATTGGTGGCCGAGCTCGTGGCCGCGTCAGGCCAGGTGCCGCGCTGGGGAGCGGACGATGAGGACAGTCAGACGCCGATCATGGACCGGTTCCTGCGCTCCTCCGCGAACCTGATGGGCTGCTACGACCGCACCCTCACGGTGACCACGGCGAAGAAGACCTACGCCCTGGCCGAGAGCGACCTGGCCCTGCCGATCAAGCGCATCCCCGGCCTGCCGCTCCCAGACGGCAGCCACCTGCTCGATGGGGCGCCGCTGCCGCTCCACCTGTTCGACTTCGTGAGCCATGTCTGGCACAATCGCGCGCGCCCAGAAGCGCTGGTGTTCTACGTGCCGAAGCTCGAGAACGAGGCCGAGGCCGCGTACGTGCGGGAGCTGATCGAGACCACCGATGCCGTGGTGCGGGTACAGGATCCGTCCGCAGACCCGGCCACCGTGCGCATCCTGGTCGTGTTCGAGAGCCCGCGATCCATCTTCCGCATCCGCGAGGTCGCGGCGGCGCTCGGCCCCCACTTCCTCGGCGGCAGCCTGGGGTGGCATGACTTCCTGGCCTCCACCGCCCGGTTGTTCCGGCACGACCCGAACTACCGGATCCCGGTGAAGGCCGACCCCGACATCGTGGTGAACCACATCAAGGAGTCCCACTGCATCCTCGCCGATGCCCTGGCCGACTCGGGCGCCATGCGCCTGGGCGGGATGTACGGGGTGCTGTTCGAGGACGGCAACCCGGCGTCGTTCCAGGTGAGCATGGTGGGGTTCATCCGCGATGTGGTGGCCCAGATGAAGCGTCGGCTCACCGGCTTCTGGGTCGCGCACCCGGACTTCGTGCGCATCGGCATCGCGCTCGTCGAGGCCTGGCGTCGGCACGAGCGGGGCGACGGTGAGACTCTGAAGGCGTTGGTGGCCGCGCTGGTGCCCGATCCGGTGGAGCAGGAGCCGCTGCTGGCGTTCGTGTTCGGGCCCGATGTGGCCGGCCTGTCACCCACCGACCCGCGGTACACCCGCAGCGTGCTCGCCGCCGACCTCGAGGTCAGCCCGGTGATCCAGAACCACGACCCGGACGAGGTCCGGTACAACGTGTACCAGGCGCTGCAGTATCTGGCCGATTGGCTTGGCGGGAACGGCTGCGTCGCGCTGCCGGCCACACTCACCAACGCCCGGGGAGACAAGGTCTTCGTCCGGATCATGGATGACCTGGCCACCACGGAGCGGTCCCGGTGGGAGTTGTGGGCCGAGGTCGCCCACGGGCGGGTCCCCCTCCATCAGTTCGAGTCGATCCTGGCGGAGGAGGTGGCCTTCATCCGCGCCGGAGAACCCGACGCCCACCGCCGGGTGCAAGTGCGCTGGGAGGGCGAGGCCGCCCGGTGGTACCCCATCGCGGTGCGCCTGCTGCGCCAGCTCGTCACCCAAGCCGAGCCGGTGGAGTTCGTGCCCGAGCTGCTGCTGCCGTTCACCTTCCCAGTGGTGCGGGACAGCGCCGACCCCTGGGCTGCCGCGGTGCAGCTGTGCCCGGGCAAGTACGCCCAGGCCTGACCACATCGCGCAGCGTCGCCAGGCCGAACCTGTGCCGGTGTAGGCTGGCGATGGCACCAGAGGACCCATGCAGTTCCAGCTGAACGGACACCCCGCCCCGCTCGACGGGATCGACCCCACCACCACGCTGCTCGAGTGGCTCCGCGCCCACGGCCACACCGGCACCAAGGAAGGCTGCGCCGAGGGCGACTGTGGAGCCTGCGCTGTGGCCGTGCGGGACGCCACGGCCAGCGGGTCCGCGTGGCGCGCGGTGTGCGCCTGCATCCTGCCTGTGGCCCAGGTGGCGGATCGCGAGGTGGTGACCGTGGAGGGGCTCGCCGAGCGAGACCGGCTGCACCCGGCCCAGCAGGCCCTGGTGGACCGGCTCGGCTCCCAGTGCGGGTACTGCACACCCGGCTTCGTGATGTCGCTGTTCGAGGCCACCTACCGCGACGATCTGGACGCGGGATGGAAGCGCGACGACCAGCTGTGCGGCAACCTGTGCCGGTGCACGGGGTACCGCCCGATCCGCGACGCGCTGACCGATGTGGCCGGCACCCGCCCCGATGACCGTTTCTCTGCCGTCACGGCCGAGCCGCCGCCCGCGCCCTCAGCCGTGGCCTTCGAGACAGAGCAGGGAGCGTTCGCCCGCCCCACCCGGTGGGAAGACCTGTGGGAGGTGCTCACGCCCGAGGCGCGGGTGGTGCACGGCGCCACAGACCTCGGGCTCGAGATCACCAAGCAACGCGCCACCTATGACCGGCTGGTCGCCATCGACGCCCTGCCTGGCCTGGATGACCTGTCGGAGGACGCCGCGGGCTGGACCGTTGGCGGCGGCGTGCGGCTGTCCACCCTCGAAGCGTGGTCGGAGGGGCGGCTGCCCGTAGTGCTCCGCATGCTCCGATTCTTCGCGTCTCGCCTGATCAAGAACCGGGCAACCGTGGGCGGGAACCTGTGCAACGCCTCCCCCATCGGCGACCTGCCGCCTGCCCTGCTCGCGCTGGATGCCGCGGTGGTACTGCGGTCGGTGGACGGCGACCGCACAGTGCCACTGAGCGGGTTCTTCCTTGCCTACCGGAAGACCGCGTTGCGGCCTGGCGAGCTACTGGCCGCGGTGCGCATCCCCCGCCAGCCCAAGAACTCGCGGATGGCGGCGTACAAGGTGAGCAAACGCCGCGAGCTGGACATCAGTGCCGTGTGCGCCGGGTTCGTCGTGGCCACCGACGCCCGCGGCGTCGTCACCCACGCCCGCCTCGCCTACGGAGGCATGGCCGCAACCCCGGCACGGGCCAGCACCGCAGAGGACAACCTGCTCGGGCAGGTGTGGTCGGAGGAGGTGGTGGAGCACGCCGCCGCAGCCCTCACCGAGGACTTCAAGCCCATCGATGACCACCGCAGCAGCGCCTGGTACCGGGCCACCGTCGCGGCGAACCTCCTCCGCGGATTCTACACCGAGACCCTGACCTCCCATGAACCCGGCCTGCCGGATCGGCCGAGCGGCACGGTGCTGCCCGGGGGTGCCCCATGAGCTCCCCCCTCGGTCGCTCGGCGCCGCACGAGAGCGCCCACCTGCACGTCACGGGCCGGGCCACCTACGTGGCAGACGAGCAAGGACCGCCAAGCACCGGATTCGTGCTGCCCGTGCCCTCCCCCGCCGCGCGGGGTCGCATTGTGGCCGTGCACACCAAGGCGGCGCGCGCCATGCCCGGTGTGCGGGCGGTGCTCGTCGCGGCCGACATCCCCGGCGAGCTGTTGTGGGGACCGATCCAGCACACCGAGCCGCTGCTCGCGGACGGGAGGGTGCACTACCACGGCCAGGCCGTGGCCCTGGTGGTGGCCGACACCGAGGCCGCAGCTGTGGCCGCAGCTGACGCCGTGCGGGTGGATGTGCTCGCCGAGACGCCCGTCCTTACCATCGAAGACGCCGTCGCGGCGGGGACCTTCCACACCCCCGCCCACGTCATCCAGCGGGGCGACCTGAAGGCTGCGTTCACCGCCGCCGACCTGGTGCTCGAGGGCGAGGTGAGCACCCCCGCCCAGGACCACTTCTACCTGGAGACCCAGGCCGCCCTGGTGATCCCGGAAGAGGACGGCACCTGGCGGGTACGCTCGAGCACCCAGCACCCGACCGAGATCCAGAACGTCGTCGCCCACACCCTCGGCGTGTCGGCCAGCCGCGTGGTGGTCGAGGTGCCCCGGGTGGGCGGCGGGTTCGGCGGAAAGGAGAGCCAGGCGAGCCCGTATGCGGCCTACGCAGCACTGGGCGCGTGGGCCACTGGACGCCCCTGTCGATGCTGGCTCCACCGCGACCAAGACATGGCGTGGACCGGCAAGCGGCACCCGTTCCGCACGAGCTGGCGCGCCGCATTCGACACGGCGGGCCGGATCCTCGGCTACGAGGCCACCCTGTACAGCAACGGTGGATGGACCCTCGACCTCAGCGGCCCGGTGATGGACCGCGCGTTGTTCCACGCCGACAGCGCCTACTACCTGCCAGCGACCCGGATCGAGGGCCGGGTGTGCAGCACGAACCTGCCGTCGAACACCGCGTTCCGTGGCTTCGGTGGACCCCAGGGGATGGTGGCCATCGAGGAGGCGCTCGACGCCGCGGCCGCCCAGCTCGGCATCGATCCCACCGACATCCGGGTGCGCAACCTGTACGGTCCCGCCCCGCGCGACCGGGCCCCGTTCGGGCAGGTCATCGTCGACAACCGCCTGCCCCGACTGGTGCCCGAGCTGCTCGCCTCGGCCGATGTCGAGGCCCGTACCGACGCTGTCGCGGCGTTCAACGCCAGCTCCCGCCACATCAAACGGGGCATCGGCTTCATGCCCGTGAAGTTCGGGATCTCGTTCACCGCCTCGCTGCTCAACCAGGCGGGTGCGCTGGTGCACGTCTACACCGACGGCAGTGTGCAGGTGAACCACGGCGGCACCGAGATGGGCCAAGGCCTGCACACCAAGCTGCGCGCCGTCGCCGCCGATGCGTTCGGCATCGACACCGAGCAGGTGCGGGTGATGGTCACCGCCACCGACAAGGTGCCGAACACCTCGGCTACGGCCGCCTCCTCGGGGTCGGATCTGAACGGTGCGGCCGTGCTCCGCGCCTGTGAAGCCATCCGGTCGCGGATGGCCGAGGTGGCGGTCGAGGTGGTGGGCGCCGACCCGGTGTTCGCCGACGGCGAGGCCCGCGGGCCAACCGGCACCCTCCCCTTCGCCGCGCTCGCGTCCCGCTGCTGGGCGAGCCAGGTGTCGCTGTCCGCAACCGGCTACTACGCGACCCCCGGCATCGCCTATGACCCGGCTCTCGGCCAAGGAACGCCGTTCTTCTACTTTGCGTTCGGTGCCGCCGTGGCCGAGGTCGAGCTCAATGGGCTCACGGGCGAGCATCGGGTGCGCCGGATGGACATCCTGCACGACGTGGGCGACCCGCTGGTGCCGTCCATCGACATCGGCCAGGTGGAGGGCGCGTTTGTGCAGGGGGTCGGCTGGCTCACCTGCGAAGACGTGCTGTACGACGACGCCGGCCGCCTGATCACTCACGGCCCGAGCACGTACAAGATCCCCGCAGTAGGAGACGTGCCGCTGGACATGCGGGTGGCCCTGCTCGACCGCGCGCCCAATGACCGGGTGGTGGGGGGGAGCAAGGCGGTGGGCGAGCCCCCGTTCATGCTCGGCCTCTCCGTGATCACCGCACTCCGGGCCGCCGTGGCCGAGTTCGGGTCCGGGCCGGTGCAGCTGGCACTGCCCGCAACGCCCGAGAACCTGCTCCGGGCCATCGTGGACACCCAGGACGCCGGCGCCTTGGCCGCTCGGTAGCCGAGGCCCCGTCGCGGACCAGCGCGCTCAGGCCGGGACTGCCCGCAGTCGACGCCGGGCGAGCACACCGACCAGCCCGAGCACCAGCCAGCCGCCGGAGGGACCTCCGGTGGCACAGCCGCACTTCTTGCCGTCGCCGTCGCCGTCCCCGTCGCCACCAATGCAGAGGGCGTCCACGCCATCGCAGTCCTCGTCGATGAGGTTGCCGCACACGTCCTCAGCGTCGGGGTGGGTGGTGTCCGATGCGTCGTCGCAGTCGGCGCAGGCCGGGCTGCCGTCCCCGTCTTCGTCGAGCTCGCTCCCGTCGCAGGCCTGGTCGATGCCGTCGCCGCAGACCGCATCGGCGCCCGGGTAGATGCTCGGATCGAAGTCTGCGCAGTCCTCGTCGCACATCGTGCCATCGCCGTCGTGGTCCACCACCGGGAAGCAGCCCACGCCCTCGGGATCGAGCTGGTAGTCCCAGATCCCGCGACCGTAGGTGCCGAACCGGATGGTGTTCTCGTGCTGCAGGGCCTCGGCCGACCAGTAGATGGTGACCGGCGCATCGGCGCCGGTGATGTCGACCCAGGCCGCACCATCGACTTCGCGCATGTAGGCAGCGGACTCGGTGCCCGCGAACATGGTGCCCGAGCCATCCGGCGCCTCGACCAACGCATACACGTGGGTCTCGGGCAGGCCCTCGGACCAGTCGTCCCACCGCTTGCCGCCGTTGGTGCTCCGCATCACGCCCGATGCGCCGTTGTAGCCGCTGCCCCCGACGTACACGAGCTCGGGGTCGACGATGGAGGGGTGCAGCGCGTGGCCGTAGAAGTAGTGCGGCCAAGGCGCAGTTCCGTCCCGAGCATCGGTCCAGGTCTGGCCCCGGTCGGTGGACCAGAACAGCCGGCCATAGCTGGTGGCGGCGTAGGCGCGGTCGGTGTCCAGCGGTGAGAACGCCAGCGCCGACATGTACTCGTAGCCGTCGGATGAGAACGACTGGTCGGACCACTGGGTCGGCGCCCACCAGTCCTCGCCGCCGCGCTCGTACCGCCACAGGCTGCCGCCGCAGAAGAACACGGACTCGGGGTCCTCGGGGTCGGCGACGATGGGCGGGATCCAGGCGTGGGTGTCGGCCGGGAAGTCCACCCAGTACATCGCCGGGTCGTTCTGCCCCTCGAGCACCAACATCACGCCCGGGTAGTTGGTGTACAGCAGCTTGTGGGTGCCGTCGGATGACGTGATGTGCCCGTAGTCCCCGCTGATCAACTGATCGAACCGGTATCGGCCCTCGAACGCCTCGGTCGTGCGCTGGAACCCCTGATCCTGGGCGCCGGCCGCCACCTGCTCGGGCTTGGAGACGGACGTGTGCACGTCGTAGTACTGGCTCACCCGCAGGCCCTCGAGCGCGAGGTTCTTCACGCTGTCGAGCGCGTCGCGGGAGACGTACAGGCCGCCGTCGGTGCTGATGTACCACAGCTCGGCGCCGGACTCGTCGCGCTGGACCTGCATGCCCATGATGTCGGCGTGGAGCAGGTTCTCGGGGTCTTCGTAGTACTCCCACCACTCATTCGGGCGGGTGAACGACTCACCGCCATCCCGGGTGAGGTGCACCTCGACCCCACCCCAGGCGAACCGGTCGGGGTCGTCGATGCCGGCGATCAGGCGGCCCCAGTAGTCCTCGACGCGCTGCATCTCCTGCCAGGTCCAGCCCGCGTCGTCGGACCGGTGCAGCACCTCGCTGTCGGACACCGCATACAGCCGCGGCGCGCCCGCCTCGGAGCCGGTGAGCTCGGTCTTGCCGGATGACGGCAGCGCTCCGCGCACCTGCCAGGAATCGCCTCCGTCGGCGCTCGCGTACAGATCAGGCCCGTCGAACGCGAACATCGCGCCGCCATCCTCCCGTGGAACCCACACGTCGCCGCAGCCCTTGGGCATGTCGAGCACCACCTGGAACGACAGGCCGTCGTCGGTGGACCGCATCAGGGCGCAGTTGTCGTACGGCTCGCTGATCACGAGGAACACGTCGCCGCCGTATTCCACCAGCCGCCGCACACCCCACAGGTAAGGGATGCCGGACGGGGTCTCCCAGGTGCGCCCTTCATCTTCGGTGCGATGCACCCGGCCCCAGTTCGTGCTGGCGACGATGACCTCGCCGTCCCGCAGCACCGCCATGTGGTGGGCGCCGCCGTACAGGTTGTCGCCGAGGGGGGTCCAGTCGGAGCCGTCGGGGCGTCCTCGCCAGATGCCGCCCAGGGCCGAGCCCGCGTACAGCCAGTCCCCGTCGGAGGTGAGGGTCGCGGCGTGCATCCGCCCGGCCTGGTTCTCGCTCCCACGCTCCTCCCACCGCGCCGGACCGAGGTCGACAAGCGGACGGGCGCCGCTGGCGATGGCGTTGCGCTTCCGGATCTGAGCGAGGCCGTTCTCTCGCTCGATCTCGCGCCATGGTCGCCCTTCACGGCCGCGATGAAGCTCCTCGAACCACTTCTTCCGGGCGGTCTTGTTGCTGCGCTCGGCGGCGAGATCGTTCGGACCGGCCTCGGTAGGCGGACGGAGGAGCTTGCCCCGAACGGTCTTCGCGGGCGGCTGCGCTGGAGGAGGGGCGTCGACTGCGACCGGGGCGGCGAGGGCCTCAACGGCGGGAGCGTCCGCCTCGGGCTGGGGCCCACCACATGCGAGCAACGACAGCAGCCACCACATCCACACCTCCGACGCACTGGCGACCAACGTAGCCGTCGAGCGCCGCAACCGGTGTCAGGTGGATGCGATGTGCCCGATCGTTCACCGCCCGCGACGGGTCTTGCGCTTGTTTGGCAGATCGGGCGTGTCGAGATCGGGAATCTCGATGGGGAGCTCGGGCAACTCCATCTCAGGCTCGGGGGCCGGCGCGGGCGCGGGCGCTGGCTCCGGCTCGGGCGCAGGCGCCGGTGCGGCCCGTCGACGCGGTCGGGGTGTGGGCGCTGGCGCCTCGGTCATGCCCTCGGGACAGCCCGTGGTGGGACACACACCCAGCGCGCGCGCCGCGGCCTCGACCACCGCTGCTCCGTCGGCCGGCGCCTGCCACACGGGCTCGCCCTCGGCCATGAGGAAGAGATAGCCGGTAGTGAGGTGATCTTCGGCCAGATGGGGCGTGACGTCCACCGTGCGGACCGCCTTGCCGTCAGCGGCGAGGTTGGCGGCAGCCACACCCCGCGCCAGGCTCGTGACCACCACGTCGGTGCCGCTGAACGCCTTGTGCACCGCCTCGGATGCGCGAGCCCAGTCGTCGGCCGTGGTCCACCCGTGGTGCACCATGACGAGGGCTGGGCAGGCCTTCGTGGCGCAAGCCAGCTCCAGCGGCGGAGCGGCCTCGAACGCGCTGCTCACCTCGGAGTACGCTGCCTCGGCATCCGTGCCGCCCAGCGCGAGTCGGTCGAGCGTAGCGGGCCGCCA
>JBLFXJ010000060.1:0-28098 GCA_047609825.1 Myxococcota bacterium | reverse complement strand
GCTCCACCTGGAAGGCCGCGGACAGGGTCATCGCGCTCCACGCCGAGGTGGTGGTGACGCCGCCGAGCCCGAGGGTGGTGGCGGCGATCGCGGCCGCGAGGAGGGCGTTGCGCCGCAGCCACCGCCCCACCCGGTAGGTCCACGCCGGGTCGCGGGCGAGGACCGGGACGTCGGCTCGATGCCGGCGAAGATCGGCGGCGAGCTCCTGCGCGGAGGCGTAGCGGTGGTCGGGGTCGTGGGCGAGCGCCGTGCCCACGATGGCGTCCAGGTCGCCCGCGAGCGTCGGGTGGCGGTCGGCCAGCCGCTCGGCGGGCCCCGGGCGGTCGCCGGTGAGGAGCTCGAACGCCACCACGCCGAGCGCGTATACGTCGGAGCGCACGTCCAGCGGGCGCCCAGCGAACTGCTCGGGGCTCATGTACGCCGGGGTCCCGGCCCGCGATCCGGCACTGCCGCCGTCCAGCGCCTGAGCGATTCCGAAGTCGAGGACCTTGGGCACCCCGGCGTCCGTCACCAGGATGTTCGCCGGCTTCAGGTCGCGGTGGAGGATGCCGCGGAGGTGCGCGTGGTGGACCGCGTCGCAGATCGCGGCGAGCAGGTCGACGCGGTCGGCCACCGACGGCCCGTCCGCCACCCACTGATCGAGCGTGTGACCATCGACGAGCTCCATAGCGAGGAACAGCCGCCCCCGGTCCTCGCCGGCCGCGTACACCTGCGGGATGCCCGGGTGCAGGAGCTGCCCCAGCGCCTCCGCCTCGAACCGGAACCGCCCCCGGGCGAACGCCGACACGCGCTCGGGGTGGAGGGTCTTCAGCGCCACGCGGCGCCGCGGCCGGCTCTGCTCGGCGACCCACACCTCTCCCATGCCGCCGCGCCCCACCCGGTCCACCAGCCGGAACCCCGCCAGCACGTCGCCGACCTCGGGCCCCTGCCGAAACGCAGCGGCCTCCTCTTCTTCGGCCTCCTCCCCGAAGAACGTCGTGAGCCCACCGACCGTGCCCGGGAGGGCCACCGGACCGCGGGGGGCGGCCACGCGCTCCAACGTGGCCACCGCCTCGGCCAGCGGCCCGCGGGCGCCCGGATCGGGGGCGGTGAGACGCCGCACCAGGGCCGACAGCGCGCCGTGGTCGGTGGTGCCTCCATCCAGCGGACCGCGTTGCTTCGCCGCCCGCAGCTGGGCGGGGTCCACGGTGTCGAACGCGGGGTCGCCGGTGAGCAGCTCGTGCAGCGTCACCCCCAGCGCGTACAGGTCACCCTCCGGACCCACCGGACGGCCGTCGAACCACTCCGGCGGCGCGTACGACGGGGTGGCCGGAGCGCGCCCGTCCACTGTGAGCCGGGTCTGGTCCGACGCCACGGCGGCGCCGAAGTCGAGGAGCACCGCACGCCCCTCTGCGGTGACCCGCACGTTCGCCGGCTTCACGTCCCGGTGCACCACGTCGCGGGCGTGGAGGTACTGCAGCACCGTCGCCAGGTCGAGCACCAGCCGGGCACTCCGGGGCGCGGACAGCGGCGGCCAGGTCACGCACAGCTCCAGCGAGAGCCCGTGCACGACCCCGGTCACCACATAGGGGCGCCCCTGCCAGGTCCCCGCGTCTTCGAGCGTGGGCAGGGACGGGTGCGTCGCCTCCCGCAGCACCCGCGCCTCGTGGGCGATCCGCGCCGCCGTGACCGACGTCACCGTGTCCCGAGTGAGCTTCAGCGCGCCGCCCCGCGAGGGGTCGTCCGTCCGGTGCGCCGCGTACACCACGGCCGTGCCGCCCTCTCCGAGCACCCGGTCCAGGGTCCAGCCGTCGATCTGCAAGCCAGGGGCAGCGTCACTCACTCGCAGCATCATCGTCGACAACCCGCCCGGGCGCCAGCCTCATCGCGACAGCGTCAGGGAGCGCACGGCGTGCCCACGCTCGGGATGGTGAACGGGACCCGCAACCCGCGGTACGACAGGCTGTAGCTCCCCTCGGCGAGCGCCGGTCCCGTGCACGTGGCGGCGAGCACGTTGCAGTCGTTGTTGCTCGCGCCGCGCGGGAGCGTGTAGCCCCCCTCCGACGTGACCACGAGCTGGTTGTCCTCCAAGGCGACCGTGCACGACGCGTTCTCGCCGCTCACGCTGCTGGAGTAGCAGTCGTCGAGCTCCACCAGCACGGTGACCACAGCATCGACCTCCAGGGTCTGGCTGTCGCCGGTGTCGTACCAGTCGCCCCACGTCCCTCCCTCGGGCAACACGCACGCCGTGCCGGTGTTGCCGAGGTCGAGGTACTCCGGCGGGGATGCATCTCCGCTGTCCGACGACGTGTCGATCGACTTGCCTCCGCCGCAGGCCACGGCGAGCACGAACAGGAACAGGTGGGCACGGGACATGGGTCTCCAGGGGTGGTTGGACTGAGCTCGATTCTGCACGACCCAGGAGCCACAGGCGATGTCAGCCGATGTCCGGCCGCACCCGCTACCGCACCGCGTAGATCACACCCTCGCCAGGCCCCGTGAGCATCGAGCACCGCCGGTCGCCCACGTTGCACCCGTCGCTCCGGGGCATCCAGCAGATGTTGTTCCTGTCGCGGCAGCCGTTGTCGCCGGTCTGGGTGCCGCAGTAGCTCACGTCGCCCGAGGCCGAGCTGAACACGCCGAACCCGCGGTAGGTGGTGCACCCGTGGGTGCACACGTTGGGCTCGCTGTTGTCGGTGTAGCCGTAGCTGTCCACGCAGTCCCAGCCGGTGCCGACAGTGATGCTGCTGTAGACCACGGGGTCGGGTCGGGTGTTCGACATCCACTGGGTGCCGAGCTCGAGCGCACCGTCCTCCACCAGCCGCAGGTACACCACCAGCTTCTCGGTGTACGTGCCGCCCAGGTCGTCGAGCGTCGCGCCGGAGGTGAACCCGCCCGCCGTGTCGCCCACGGCGCCCGCGTCCTCGAACAGCTCCCAGTCCCACTGCGCGGAGTTGCGGATGTAGGCCTGCACCGACCAGCCACCGCCCGCGATGTGCATCAGGCAGTACACGTCGGCGCCCGGCTCGGGCCCGTCGAGGTCGGGGTCGATCCGGTACGTCGAGGCAGCAGCCGCCGAGCCAGGCGCGGCACGGCCCCTCTCCCTCCGACCCGCCGACGGCGAGGAACACCGTCTCGCCCGGCAAGCCGCCGTCGAGGGACAGGTAGATGCTGTCGTCCACCATCACGAACGACCGCGCGTCGAGGTCGAGCGGGGCGGGGGGCGGCAGGGTGACGTCGGGGGCGACCTCGGGCCCGAACGCGGCCTCGGGCGTGAGCGTGGGGTCGGGAGCGGCGCAGGCGAGGAGCAGCAGGGCGAGGGTCATGGGGCCTCTGTGGCGGCAGCCTCCCACATTCCGGGACGCGGCTCCAAGCCAGTCCCATCGGCGGTGGGCCGCAACCGAGGCTGCGGTCGCCAGGCCGGCCGCTGACGCGGTACACTCGGGGCGTCACCGGTGGAGGTCCCCATGCGCGCGTCCCTTCTGTTCCTGCTCGCGTTCGCAGGCTGCGAGTCATCCTCTCCCGGTGACGACAAGCCGCCCGCGGAGATCTGCGACAACCTCGAGGATGACGACCTCGACGAGCTCGCCGACTGCGCCGACCCCGACTGTGCGGCGGTCTGTGGCGAGGTGTGCACCAACGGCACCGACGATGACCTCGACGGCTTGATCGACTGCCTCGACGACGACTGCGACGGCCTGTGTCCCGAGAACTGCGGGGATGGCCGGGACAACGACGCGGATGGCGCCATCGACTGCGACGATCGAGACTGCTTCGGGAGTTGCCCGGAGGTCTGCGGTGACGGGTTCGACAACGACGGCGACGGCAAGGTGGACTGCCTCGATGAGGAGTGCGTGGACCCGAGCTGTGTCGAGGTGTGCACCGACGGCCGCGATAACGACGCGGACGCCCTGGTGGACTGCGCCGACGACGACTGCAACGACCCCGCTTGCGACGAGAACTGCGCCGACGGCCGCGACAACGACGCCGACGGCCGGGTGGACTGCGACGACTCCGACTGCGACGGCGACTGCCCCGAGATCTGCAACGACGGCCGCGACAACGACGCCGACGGCCGGGTGGACTGCGACGACGACGAGTGCGAGGCGGAGTGCGACGCCGACGGAGACGGATTCTTCAACGCCGACTATGGCGGCGACGACTGCGACGACTCCCGCGCCGACGTGAACCCCAGCCGGCCCGAGATCTGCAACGGCGATGAGGCGCTGGACGACGACTGTGACGGCCTGGTGGACGAGGACGACCCCGACATCGACGTGTTCACCCTCACCGCGTGGACCCTGGATCTGGACGGCGACGGCTTCGGCACGGACTCCGCGCTGGACATCCAGTTCGCCTGCCAGCAGCCCGATGGCGCGGGCTACGCGAACACCGACTGCGACGACAGCCGCGCCGACATCAACCCCGACATGCCGGAGATCTGCAACCCGGACGAGCCGGTGGATGACGACTGCGACGGCCTGATCGACGACGCGGATCCGGATGTGTCGGAGGACAGCTACCTCGAGTGGTATGCCGATCGGGACGGCGACGGCTTCGGCTCCGG
Source organism: Myxococcota bacterium (assembly GCA_047609825.1). Lineage (GTDB taxonomy): Bacteria > Myxococcota_A > UBA796 > UBA796. The sequence continues at coordinate 23,552 of JBLFXJ010000060.1, read as the reverse complement.
CGTGGACTTCGAGTACGCCTGCAGCCGCCCGGATGGCACCGCACCGTCCGACGACGACTGCGACGATGCCGACCCCACCGTCGGGCCGCCGAGCCTGTGGTACCCCGACGGCGATCGGGACGGATACGGCGCCGGCGACCCGGTGGACCCCACGCCCACCTGTGACTCGCCCAGCCCGGGCGCGCGCCCCGAGTGGATCGGCCTGGACTGCGACGACGGCGAGCCCCGCATCCACCCCGACGCCGAAGAGGTGTGCGAGAACGGCATCGACGAGAACTGCGACGGCATCGACGACCGCTGCTTCGCGCCGCTGGTGAACGAGATGCCGTGGGGCGACGGCTGGGTGTATGCGTCCATCGACGATGCGCCGGTGTACGCCGGCTATGGCGCCTGGATCAACACCTGCCAGACCGACCCCTTCCCCATCCCCTACGGGTGGGAGATCGTGCCGCTCGGCGTCGCGGGCATCGAGGACATCATCTACAACGGCGCCTGGGGCACGCACTGCATGCTCATCGAAGACGGCTGCACCTTCGGCACCAGCAACTACTCGTACGGCAACTGCTACGAGCCGTGCGGCCTGATGGGCACCGACGGCGTGAACTACTGGGCCACCTCGTGCTCGCGCCGGGTGATGATCCGTCGCCCCGAGTAGAATGAGTGGTCTGCACGCCGGAATCGGCGTGCAGGCTGGGTCGCGCTACCCGAGCTTGCCGAGCACGGCGAGCACCTCGTCGATGTCGCGCTCGGTGTGGGCGGCGTTGATCTGGAACCGGATGGTCTGGTCGCCCTGGGGCACCACCGGGAAGTTCAGGCCCACCACGAGCACGCCGTGGTCGGTGAAGCCCTGCACCATGCGGCGGGTGCGCTCCGTGTCGCGCACCATCAGCGGCGTGACGGGGTGTACGCCCGGGATGCTCTCGTGCCCGAGCCGGTCGAGGCCGGCGCGGAACTGGGCGATGCGGTCGCGCACGTTGGCCAGGCGGGCCATGCCCTCCTCCGAATCGGCAATATCCACCGCCACCTTCGCGGCCGCGCAGTCTGCCGCCGACAGCGGGTTGGTGTAGATGTAGGTGTCGGCCTTCTGCCGAACGGCCTCGATCACGGCCTCGCTGGCCACGACGAACCCGCCGTTCACGCCGAACGCCTTGCCGAAGGTGCCCACCGCGATGTCGGCCTGGGCACCGCAGATCTCCTCGGTGCCGCGACCGGTGGCGCCGTACGCCCCGATGCCGTGGCTGTCGTCTACGACGGTGACCAGGCCCTCGGCGAACCGCTGCCGGTGCGGGGCCAGCACCGCGTTGATCTCGGCCATGGGGGCGTGGTCGCCGCGCATCGAGAACACGCCGTCGAAGATCACCACCACCCGCTCGATGCCCTCGGGAACGCCCTCGATGGCCGCCTTCAGCGCCGCCATGTCGTTGTGCGGGATGATCGCCTTGTGGCTGCGCTGCACGTTGGCGATGCGCATCGCCCGGATGATGCAGTTGTGGTTCAGCGCATCACCGATCCAGTACGTCTTCTTGTTCTGGATCGCGAGGGCCACGCCCAGGTTGGTGGTGTAGGCGGAGTTGAAGATCTTGCCCGCTGGCCGGCCCATGAACGCCGCGATCCGCGCCTCGAGCTCGATGTGGGGCGTGAAGGTGCCGTCGATGAACCGCACCGCACCGGGGCCCGCGCCGTATCGGTGGGTGGCGACATCGGCGGCGGCGAGCACGGCGGGATGGTGCGACAGCGACAGGTAGCTGTTGCTGTTCATCCGGATGAAGTCGAGGTCGGAGCCCGCCAGTCGGTACCGCGGGCCGCGGCCATCCGCCGGCGGCTTCACGTCCACGATCACCCGCTCCGGGTCCTTCGCGCGCCCGCTCTCCACGAGCGCAGCGATGTCCTTGCGGAGACCGGCATCGAGCAATTCCAGCGACATGAAGACCCTCCTCGGTTGCGCCGCCCAGTATCTCGGGCGGGCGCCGGCGGGAGGGCCTGCAGGTCAGCCGGGGCTCACTGGCGGCAGGGCAGCAGCTCGGTGAACGTGCCGCTGCTGGCCCAGAACTGGTTGTCGATGCACGGACCCATGCCGAGCTCGGCCTGGGTGAGCCAGCGACCCGACACGGTGACGCCGGGCTCCCAGTCGGTGATCACGACGCGACCGGCGCACACCGTGGTGATGGCGGTGGTGTCGGGGTTGGACACGTCCACCAGCTTGCCGCTCACGTTGGCGGGGTAGGTGTACTCCTCGCCGACCGCGATCTCGGCCGTGGTGACCACCAACTCCCAGTACTGGCTGCTGGGGTTGTCGGCGAAGTGCAGCACCATGGTGCCGGCCTGGCTGTCGTCGAACCACCCGCCGGCCACCGTGTAGCTGGCGTCGGGGGTGTCGCACTCCGCCTCGTATGCGAGGCAGCCGTCCACCATTCCACCGAAGGCGCAGTCGGTGCCCCCGGTGCCCGTGCCGGCGCCGGTGGTGCCGGTCGGCGTGCCGGTCCCGGCCGTCCCGCCCGTCGCCGTGCCCCCCGTCGCAGAGCCCGTGGCGCCGCTCGACGTGTCCGTGTCCTTGTCCCCACCACCACAGGCCACCAGCAGCGCGACCGCCGCAACGCACAACCCACGCACCATGAGTGCCTCCATCCTGCACACGGTCTACCCTGAGGGGTGGCGCAGCGGCTACTGACCGAGTGCAGCCCGAACCGCCGCACCGACCGAAGCGGCCACCTCGATGTGGTGTGCGGCGAGCTCGGCGCACGGCACGAAGTCGTTCACCTGCACGCCGCTCTCCGGGGCGACCCGGAACGGAACGCTCGGCTCGAGCACCAGGTCGCCGGCCCAGGGGAGCAAGGCCGTGGGGCTGACACCGGGTGCGGCCACCGTGACCGCCGCCGCACAGCCGCCCTCCTGGTGGACGAGCACCACACCCACCGCCACCGCCCGACAGCCCTTCCACTCGGGGCATGCGCGCTCGGGCATCGGGCGCACATCCAAGGGCAGGTCGGGCAGGTCGGACCGGACCGCCCGCTCGAGGGCCAGGCGGAGCCCGTCGGCGGCGGCGAGCAGCTGCGCATCCTCCGAAGGCGGCACCATCCGGGGCCAGAGCACCACCACGCCATCCCGCGGACCGCGGGATCGGCTGATCTCGGGCGCATCGGTGGCGAGGGCCGGAGCCGCCGCCGCGAGGGCCGCCACCGCAGCCACACCGCGCCGACGGAGGAACAACGCCCCCAGGATCAGTCCGAGCCAGCCAGCGCCACCGCCAGGGCCGCCGTCACAGCCCGAGCAGCCGCCCCGGTAGTGGATGTCCACCCGATCCGCGGGGTCGAGGTACTCCGGGATGCCATCGCCATCCGCGTCTTCCGGGCCTTCCTCCTCGTCGGTCAGGCCATCGCCGTCGCTGTCGGTGTCGAGCCAGTTCGGGAAGCCGTCAGCGTCTACGTCCGGGTCCGGCCAGGCCGCCTCGTCCACCGTCGGGATGCCGTCGCCGTCGTCGTCGGGGTCCAGGTAGTCGGGCACGCCGTCACCATCGCTGTCCACCACCCCCTCGTCCTCCGTCGGGACCGAGTCACCGTCGTCGTCGGTGTCGAGATGGTCGAGCAGCCCATCCCCGTCGCTGTCGCCGTACGGCACCTCGACCAGGGTGGGGATGCCGTCGCCGTCGTCGTCGTCGTCGAGGAAGTCCGACACGCCGTCGCCGTCGCTGTCCACCAGACCCTCGACGGCGTCGGGCAGGCTGTCTCCGTCGGAATCCAGGTCGGCGTAGGACGGGATGCCATCTTCGTCCGGATCGCCCGCTCCCTCCACGCCATCGGGCAGGCCGTCGTCGTCGCTGTCGGGGTCGAGGTAGTCGGGCAGGCCGTCGCCGTCGGTGTCGTCGTCGGAGGGGTCGCCGTTGCCGTTCGTGTCTTCGTCCCGGGTCGGGATGCCGTCGCCGTCGTCGTCGGCGTCCAGGTAGTCGGGCAGGAAGTCCCCATCGGAGTCGTCGTTCCGCGGGTCGCCGTCGCCGTCCAGGTCCTCGTCGCGGGAGAGCACGCCGTCGCCGTCGTCGTCGAAGTCCCGGGCGTTGGGGATGCCGTCGCGGTCCGTGTCGTCGGTGAACGGGTCGCCGTCCCGGTTCAGGTCTTCATCGGCCGTGGGCACGCCGTCGCCATCGTCGTCCGGATCGAGGCGGTCGGGCACCCCATCGCCGTCGCGGTCCACCCCGAGCTCGTCGAGCGAGAGGAACCCGTCGTCATCATCGTCGGGGTCGAGGGCGTCGATGATGCCGTCGCCGTCGGTGTCGAGCGGGGCGTCCACGTCCACCACCTCCACCCCGTCATTCACCCCATCGAAGTCGGAATCCCGGTTGGTCGGGTCGGTGCCGAGCGCCACCTCCTCGGGGTCGAGCAGGCCGTCTCCATCGGTGTCCTCGTCGTCCGGATTGGAGCCGTAGAGGCAGTCCTCGGCCAGATCGGTGAGCCCGTCGCCGTCGGAGTCGACCACGTCGTCAATCACCTCGATCACGAACCGGCTGCTCACCACCCGGTCGAGGTAGGTCCAGGTGTCGAGCTGGGCGTCGTCGCCCCGGGTGCGGCCGGTGAAGTCCCCCCACGACCGCGCATCCAGGTTCGGCAGGGCCACGTCCTCGTAGGGGCCCGAGAGCACGCCATCAGCCCCCGACGCGGTGAGCGGGCGCTCGCCTTCGGGCATGTTCACCGCAGCACCCGCCACCGGAGCGTCGTTCCAGTACATCGGCAGGGGCCGGCGGTCGCCGTCCTCGCTCACCTCGTACATCCGCATGCCCGGGTACATCGTCTCGATGTCGTTCGCGACGAAGTGCAGCTCGCCCACCGTGAGCCAGAGCTCACACTCGTAGTCGCCCTCCGGCGCGAGCGAGCCGTTCGGCATGGTCACGTCCCACACCACCTCGTTCGCCCCGGGCAGCGCGTCGCCGAGCACGTGCACGTCGCCGTCGGAGGTGGGGTCGAACACGCCGTCGCCGCTCACGTCGCACACCAGGTGCCAGGTGCCCACGCCGCCGGAGTCGAAGGTGTACAGGGCGGGCAGGCCATCGGCCACCTGGTCGCAGCCGACGTTCACCGGCTCGGAGAGCAGCTCGGGGGCCGACACGGTGTAGTCGGACACGGTGGGCGGACGGAGGTACACCCGGAACTGGGACGTGGTGGGGATGTCGAGCGCTGGGTAGGCGCGCCCGTTCATCCCGGCGATTCCGAAGTCATTCGTGGCGGCGAACCAGACGAACCCGGCGAGGCCATCCGCTTGCAGCTCGACCACCGCCGTGTCTCCCGGGGTGCCACCGGCCACCGAGGCGTACAGGCTGCCGCTGTAGGCATCCTCCTCGGCAAAGCTGCCGGCGTCGATGCGCCAGGCCGTGCTCCACACGCGCCCTTCGCCGGGGGTGGCGCCGTTCACCACCAGGCTCCACACCCCGAGCGAGAGGTTCGGGTCGAGCTCGAGCGCGTCCGGCGGCGCCGCGATCACCACGCGGTGGGCGCCCGCCTGGGTGGGCTCGAACGGGATTCCCGGTGGGTAGCTGCCGGCGGCGGTGCCGTCGGGGTGGGTGATGGCGACCGGGTAGGCGCCGGTCCAGAGGAAGGACTCGACGGCCGGATCGAGGATGTCGACATTGAGCACCGTGATCACACGGAGCTCCTGGCCAGACCCGAGGTCGGACCAGTCCTCAGCGATGGCGAGGGAACAGAGCAGGAGCCCGATCATGGTGTATCCTCGCCGCTCTTGGTGCGGTCGACCAGGCGGAACTCCACCCGGCGGTTGGCTGCGCGGCCCTCGTCGGTACGGTTGCTCTCGATGGGCTCGGCCTCGCCGTAGCCGACCGCCAGCAGGCGCTCGGCAGGCACGCCGGCGTTCACGATGAACTCGAGCACGGCCTCCGCGCGGCGCTGCGACAGCGTCTGGTTGAACGCATCGCCGCCCCGGTTGTCGGTGTGGCCCGCCACCTCCACCCGCCCCACATCGGGGTGGGCGATGATCACGTGCGCGACCTCCTCGAGCAGGCCGAAGCTGTCGGACTTGATCACCGCGCGACCGGTCTCGAAGTGCACCTTCTCGTCGATCTCGATGCGCTCGGCCGTGATGCGCACGACCGTGGGCGCCAGATTCACCCGCACGACGGCCTCGGCGCCGGGCACCAGGGTGACCTCCTCCTGGTACACCGCATAGCCAGGCACCTGGACGAGCACGGTGTGGGTGCCGCGCCCCACCCCGAACGAGCCCACACCCGCGTTCAGCGTCTGCAGTCCGGCGGGCACACAGGCGACGTTGGAGCTGATCATGGTGACGGTGGCGCCCTCGGGCACGCTGCCGTCCGGCGTGATCACCTCGACCCGCACGTTGGCCTCGGCCACGCGGTCGAGGGTGACGCGCAGCTCGGTGGGTCCGTCGGCGGCGGTGGCCGACCCCTGCCCAGCGAGGCAGGCGGCCTCGAGGGTGGCGATGGCATGCCAGGACGAGCCCGGGAGCGCCTCGAGGGAGGTGCCGCCGATGCTCGACACGGCATCCTGCACCCCGTTCGGACCGGTGATGGTGAGGGCCGCACCCGGCATGGGCTGGCCCCGCCAGACCACGTTCACCTGGAGCGCGGCCAACGAATCGGGGCACCCATCATCATCGCGCCAGCCGTTCACCACCTCGGCCTCGGCGGGACACTTGTCGTGCACCACCACAGTTCCGATGGGGTCGCTGTCGGGCGGTGCTGCCGGGGTGATGGCGCGGTAGCCAACGCCGAAGAACACCCGCCAGGCGGCACCGCCCGCACCCTGGGAGAACGCCGTGGCGCCGCCGAGGGTGACGTGCACGTGCTCATCCGCGTGCTGCCTGAGGGAGAGGATTCCCTCGGTGGGGGAGCCGGTTCCTGGCACATCGCTCGTGGCGAACGGGAGGCGGGCCGCGGTCTCGAAGGTGAGCCCTGTGGTCGGGGCGAGCCGAGCGCCGAGGGCCGCACCGAGCTGCAACTCATCGCTGGTGCCGGTGGACGCGAGCCCCTGAGAGGGCGGCTTGAACGCGGTGCCGGCGTCGGCTGTGAAGGTGACGATGTCGGACTCGGCGGTGAACGCCAGCTTCGCGCCGCCCGCGACCCCGCCATTGCCGAGCAGCAGGGCGGGGCGTCCAGTGGGCAGATCCAGCCACGTCACCAGGCCGAGGCCCGGGCCGCCCCCGGAATCCCGGTGGGCCGGCCGCACCAGTGCCGTCATCGCGGCGAGGCGCAGGTCGCCGAAGGCCACATCACCGACGCTGATCTCCCGCACCCCGCGGGCCACGAAGGTGTAGGGCAGGGCCAGGTCGAGGCGCACCCGGTCGTGCACGGCCAGGCCGGTGGACAGGTTCGCGACCACCAGGTCGTCGACGATCGGCACCTCCTCCACCGATCCGTCGGGCGAGGTGCGCACCTCGACCAGCGGCGCGTCGGCGTACTCGAACACCATCGCGAACCAGCTGTCCCACTGGGTGAATGCGCCGGGGCGCTGCACCACGAGCGGGTCGCGAACGTCACCATCGTTCGGCGCCAGATGCAGGCCGTGGGCGTCGAAGCCAGACTGGGCCATGGCGGCAGCCGACAGGAGCCAGATGAGCAGGGGGACCTCCGTGCGCGGAGCGTAGCAGGACCAGAGGCCGACACGCGCGCCATCCGCTCACGCGCATGTGTTGGGGGGGCGGACCCGGGTCGTAGGGAGTACGGACTGCGGGTCTGTGTCATCCTCCGACCCCGGCTGGGCCCGCTCTGCCGGGTGCAGGAGGTGCGGTGCCGCCGACGCTGACCATCGCCGTGTTCGGACGGGGCGCCCTGCCCGCGGGTGTCGTGCGTGGGGTGCAGGCCTCCGCCCACACCCTGGTGCAGCTGGGCCCCCACCGCATGCGCTGGTGGCAGTCCGATCCGGTGGCGGCGGCGGCGCCGGGGGTGCCTCGTGGACGGCTGGCGGATGCCCGCGGCGCGGACCTGTGGCTCACCGCTGACTGCCCGCACCTGCTGTCGGCCGCCGAGCTGGCCGTGCCGCGGTTCGGCGTGCTGAATGTGCACTGGTCGCTCCTGCCCCGACACCGCGGCCCCACCCCCGCCACCGCGACGCTGCTCGCCGGCGACCGCACAGCCGGGGTCACGGTGCACCGCGCGACGCCGGAGGTGGACGGGGGCGCCATCGTGGGCCAGTGGTCGTTCGACGTGGGGCCCCGCGACACCGCCGTGGCGCTGTACACTCGGGCCGCGCGGCGGATCGAGGCCGAGCTGCCGGCGCTGCTCGACCGGGTGGCCGCCGACCCGGAGTGCGGTACGCCGCAGGACCCCGACGCCGTGACGACCCACCGCCGTCCCACCCTCGCCGACACGCGGCTGGACTGGGCGTCCCCGGCGGCGGAGCTCGACCGTCGGATCCGGGCGTTCACCTATCCGTTGGCGTGGACGACCTGGCGCGGGCGGCGGGTGTGGGTGTCGGCCGCGACACCGGTGGAGGGCGCGGGGGAGCCGGGGCAGGTGCTCGGGGCGGGGCCGGTGGTGGCCGCCGGCGAGGGTGCGCTCAGGCTCGACCGGGCGTGGCTCGGTGGGTTGCCGTGGCTGTGGTGGCCGCACACGGGGGAGCGCCTCGGGTCCGACCCGCGACGGGCGGTGGGCGGCGGGTGAGTCGGATTGTCCTGTAGTGTCCCGTCCCCGGGACCAGGCAGCGTGCTGGCCTGGCCACGCGTAGCGTCTCACCAGCGGGCGCTACGAAACAAGGGGTCAGAATGCAGATCGATGTTCTCCAGGAGGTTCGGCGTCGCCGACGCGCTCGCGAAGACGAAGGCGGCGAAGGGTGGTGGGACGCGTGCACCGAGCTCCGCAAACGCCACGACGTCGCAGCCCGAGAGGCCTTGGAGCGACACGTCCGGCGGGGCACCCTGAACGAACAAGGCATCGCCGAGGTCGTGCACCACGCCAGCCGGGACCTGAGCCGCAAGACCAACATCGAGGTTGGAGGTCGGTACGGCCAGACCTTCGCAATGCAGCTCGGGAACATGGCCTGGACGAGGGATCAACGCGCCCCAGCCATGGCGGCGGCGCTGCGTACGCTCCTGCATGGTGGGTGCACCCTCGACGACGTGCTCAAGCGCCAACCCGAGCTGAGCACCTTCGTATTCGCCACTCTCGCCGGGTATCTGCTTTGGCCAGAGCGCTACCTTCCATGGATCCGTGCCGTCCACGACGGAGCCGGCTCACTGCGACCGAACGAAGAAGCTCTGACCCGCAAGCCGAATGAAGCTGACTACGCCAAGTTCATCGGCGCCACCCGGGAATTGCTGGAAGGGATGGACTGTCAGCCGTGCATGGTCGACCAGCTGTTGTACAAGGTTTAGCGGCGACTTAGGAGCCGATGCAGGTCGTCCTTCGCTCACCAGCGCAGGGGAGCGGGCTGGCGCGCGCCGCAACACGACGGATTTGCTCGATTCGGCAGATACGGAATATTAAACTCCGTACGCCGCGTCTGGGCGCATCGACACGATGGCACTCACGATCCAACCGAGGCCCAGCCGCGAGAGAGCGCCCGCATTTACACCGTGAAACCTCGCACAATGTCCGACTCCACGAAAACGTAGGAGGGGCGACACGTGTCGCCCCCTCCGTCACTTTCGGCCAGTCTCGAGCGCCGCGAGCCGTCCTTGTCCGGCGGGTGAGCCCCCGCCGGTCACGCGCCAGGCTCATCCCTCGTCAGCACGTCCACCATGCAGTCCTCGAGCTCTCCGTCCACCTCGATGCCCACCTCGTCGAGCAGGTCGAGCAGCCCGTCCACCTGGTCGTCACACCACTCCGCGTCATCGTCCTCGTCGGTACTGTCGGCGCCGCGGCTGGCGCAGAGAAGTGTACGGGACGGTCCGTACACCCCGAGCTGACTCCGGCAGGCCAGGCGCCCAGCGGAGCGCGGTCACCGACCGGTGGCGACCAGCTCGCTGAGTTCGAACAGGTGCCCGTCGGGATCTGTGAAGAACGACCGGATCTCGTAGCCGTGGTCGACGGGGTCTGCGAGGAACCGGGCCCCGAGCGCCTGCAGCGCTGCCGTGGTGGCCCGGCAGTCCGCAACGCGGAAGATGATCGAGCGCCCGGTGTGGTTCGGCTCGGGCGGGGCGGCCAGGTGCACCTCGGGCTTGTCGGCGGTGGGGCCGCCACCGGTGACCAACAAGAACCAGGTGCCGTTCCAGTCCAGCACCACGCTCGTGCCACCGTATTCGCCGTACAGCGAACACCCCAGCACATCGAGGTACCACCGCTTCGACCGTGCGAGGTCAGAGACCACGATCATGTGGGTGATGGCGCTGGCGCGCGCGGCGAGGGACATCGAGCCTCCAGATGGGGACTGGGGTTGCGGCGACGGAGATCAGACGCCCCCGCCACCGGCCCGTAACGAGAGGCGCTCGAGCGCATCGCCGAGGCGCTCGCCGCAGCGGTACCGGGCGTGTGTGCGCTGGCGCCAGTCCCCTGCCCGGTCCACGACACCGGCGAGCCTGGCGACCTGGCACGGCCAACGGCACCCCGAGGGGCTCAGCGCGGCGTCGGGAGGGGGACGACGGGGTGAAGAGCGCACCTGAAAGGAGCCTCCGAGACCCGGGGGAGGACCGGATGGGAGGCCGAGGGGCCTGATACTTCCTGTCCACGAAAATCGACCGTCAAGGCCTTGTCGGGGGGCTACGACCCCTTGGCGCCTGCGATCGCAAGCTGAGCAAGCATCTGCTTTTGCGTGCTGCCCTGCTGGTCTATGCCGGCTCTCGTGGTGGAGCCGTAGTCGCGGCGAGGGCGCCCGCCCCCCCCCTTGGAGTGGTCAGGCACGCCGTCCGCTCACACCATCAGTCCGTGCAGATCGGGGTGATCGGGAGGCCGCTGAGCGTGCAGCCGCGCTCACACACGCCCTGCAGGTCGCTGGACGGCACGTGGAACGTGATGATGTTGTCCCAGCCCGTGTAGCTCATGATGAACGTCGACACGTTGCACAGGAAGTGCCCCGCATCGAGGGGAACCGCGTTGTATGCCGACGCATCGTAGCCGCCGCCGATTCCGCCGTAGACCGCGGGGTCGCACGACACTGGCCGCAGGCCGACCGCCTCGCACTGCTCCTGGTACCAGAACGACGCATCGCCATCGGGCAGGTCGACGAAGCCAAGCCGGTAGATCATCTGCGGCCCACCTTCGTAGGTGTCGATGATGTCCAATCCGCCGCCGCCCGCGTTGGCCGAGGTGACGTTGGACATGCCACAGCTGCTGACATCGAGGACCTGGACCGGCGTGTCACAGCGACCGTCTGGAATGGACGGGCTGAACGCGGCGTTGCCGGCACCGTCGGCGATCACGCGAGCGCCGAACCGCATGCCTGCGAGGCCGGTCGCCGTGCCAGCGCAGGAGCCCACGCCGATCACGTCGCTGCCCTCACCGACCGCGCCGAGCAGGAACACGGCGGCTCCGCCAGGGGTGAGGCCGCTCGCCGAGATGTCGACGGCGCCCGGGCAATCGCCGGTCATGTCGAGGGACTGGGCGTTGGCGGTGGTGGCAAACGCGAGGAGTGAGACACACAGAACGGTTCGAAGCATTGGCGCCCTCCAAGTTGGACCACGACAGTACCACTGCGCAGCGGCGGCTGCAGGTCAGCCTGCGTGTTGGGGTCGCATGTGACATCAGGGCGAATCCGGCACGCCAGCACCGCGAATATCATAGGAACCAAGTGATCTGGCCGGAGCCCCACCGACCAGGCGGAGCAGCGCCGGCTTCAAACAACCCGATCGTTCACAATCAGTTCGCAGCCGGCGCAACCCGCAGCGCCCGCACCCGACTCTCCTCGCGGCGCGAGCGGCTGAGCTCCCGGGGCACGCAGGCGAAGTCCACCTCACCCAGGCCGGTGGCGGTCAGCTCCACCCGCACATCATCGCTCACGGTCAGCGACGCGATCTCCCCATCCGCGGCCACGAACGAGGGCCGCACCCGCACCTCGTGGCTGTCCTTGCCGTCCATCCAGCGGTGGTACACCTCCACCTGCATCCACACCTCGCCGGACTCCAGCGGCCCCGCCTCCAGGTGCAGGTCCCACCAGCCCGACGCGTCCCCGAACGACGCGGTGTGCTTCACACAGGCGGCCACGTCCTCCAGAGCGATCTGGGCGGTGTGACCGTGCACATCCACATCCAAGTGGAGAGCGCCCGCGATGGCGGGAGCGGCGAACAGCGAAGCGAGCAGCATGGTGCCTCCGGTTGATGGCACTGCCTCCTCAAGCAAGAGGCGTGCCAGCTAAACCAGGCTTGCTCCTACGCTCTGGGCGACGCCGTGAGCCAGGCTGTCAGCTGGAGCGCGCGATGGGCGCCTGTGCCGGACAGCCTGTCAGCTGTCCCCTACTGGCCCGACACCGCAAGGTCGCCGTCGAAGGACACGCCGAACGCGATGAGCGGGAGTGCTGCGGGCTGCTCATCCCCCGTGCGGTACGGGTGCTGGGCCCACCACTGGGCGATGGCGAACAACGTGGGGTGGTTCAGGACGACGAGCGGCTGACCGCCGAAGGCATGAATCGTAAGATACCCAGCATGGAAGGCCTCTGGATTCTGAACGAGCCGACTGTGCCAGCTCTACCAACAAGGCGCAAGCCCCGCCCTGCGCCCAACGTTCGGGGCCGGAGCTACTCGCAAGTGGGCCGCCCAGCGTCCCAGAACGGTCCAACCTCTGGGGCCCTGCGCCGCACCCTCTAGTCCACGACCCCGGCGAGCCTGGCGAGGCCCGCCGCGGGGTCGGCCACGAACCGGCTCTGACAGCCCTCGGAGCAGAAGTGGAGCTCGAAGCCCGCATGCTTGGTCGCGTGGGCGGGGTCGCCCGTCATGCCGAGGGCGCACCCGGCGCACTCGTGCACCACTTGGTCGGACTCGCCGTCGTGGGCGTCTGCCTTCGCGAGCACCGTCGCCACGTCGGCGCCGGCGGACGCTTCGGGCTCGGGGGCGTCGGGAGTTCCGCAGGCGAGGAGCAGCACGAGCGCGACCATATCGACCTCCTGGAACAGAGGTGTAGCGTCAAGGGCCCAAGGCCGCCTGTCGGAGGACGTCACGCAGGCGCGGGGTCTGCGAGGAACCGGGCCACGAGGGCCTGCAGCTCTGCCGTGGTGGCTCGGCAGTCCGCACCCGGAAGCTGATCGAGCGCCCGATGTGCCGACCGCGACCCACCACCGCAGCCTGGCCCCGCACCGGCCTGGGCGGCGGCTCACCCCCGCAGCCCCACCGCGTAGTGGGTGCGCAGCGCCACGCGCAGGATGCTCTCCACCGCGAAGCCCTCGAGGCCGTACTGCGCCTCCACCTCCTCGACGAATGGCGACTCGGTGAAGTAGCGAACGAACAGCCGCGCCGTCGGGAGCCGCTTGCGCATCCCGATGGCCGCCTGGAGGTTCGTGTTGTCGTCGTCCGTGGCGAGCACGAGCGCCGGCTCCACGTCGAACCCGGCGAGGATGCTGGCGAGCCGGTCCCAGGTGGCGGGGTCGCGGATGTCGGCCTGCAGCGGCTGCACGTCGAGATCAGGGTCCAGCCCGACCTGCTCGGCGTACTGCCGCACCAGCCGGTCGGCCGCGGTGTCGACCAGCCGCACGTGGGCGATGGCGCCGCGGGTGTGCTCCTGGAGGAACCGCAGCACGGTCTGTCCGAACCGACCAAAGCCCACGATGACGATCACGTCGCGGCCGACGGTGGCGCGCAGATGGGGCTGCAGCGTGGTCCTGAACAGCTCGGCGGCGGTGATCTCGTGGGCGTTGAACACCCGCACGGCGGACCGGTCCACCAGCTCGGTGGCCCCCCGGCGGGTGCCGAGCTCGGCGACGTGGGCGACCACGGGCACTGCGGGGTGCGCGCGGGCAACCTCCCAGGCGGTGCCCAGGTTCGCCAGGTCGTCTTCGGTGGCGACCACCACAGCGTGCGCCCGGTCCAGCCGCAGGGTCTCACGGGCCTCGAGTGCACCCAGCTGACCCAGCTCGGCCAGCACAACCCGCCGACCGGGCTCCTCCGCGGCGACGGCCTCGGCGTACAGCCGCGCCACGCGGCCGTCTCCGACGACCACCACGTGCGACCGGTTGCGCACCTGACCCAACCAGCGGGGCCGGGCCAGGCGCAGCGCCCCCTCCACCACGGCCGTGGTGGTGATGGCCGGGCCCAGGAAGTAGGCGACCCACAGCATCGTGCGCGCCCACACGGGCCCCCCGGTTGGAACGCCGAGGTCGATCCCGCCGAGCACGAACAGACCCAGCGCGTAGTACAGCTGGACCGCGGGAGAGGCCGCCGGCACACCCGGTCGCTCCGACACATCGACGCCGGCGTCGAACGCCACCACGGTGCCGATCAGCACCAACACCACGGGGAGCGTCCGCGCGATCACCCACCTTCGTCCGTTCACGTGCCACTCCCTGCGCGCTCCGCGCTCCCAGGTGCCCGTGAACCCGGGGTGGGTTCGTGCAGGATGGAGACGCCCCCTCGCGGCGGGCCACGGCTCCGGCGTCATCGACCGGTAACCGCTGCTCAGACCCGTGCACAGAGAGGCCGCGCCGCCCAGCTCGCGAGCGTCGAACCGACACTCGCGGCGCGCCCCCGCACGACGGCTCCGCTACTCGAACACGACCACGCCGAGCTCGATGGCGCCGGAGAGGTCGGGCTCCGTGCCGAACAGGTGCACTCCGGCCATTCCGCCGAAGCCCGGGGGCGGCGTGAACCGGACCGAGGCGGTGCCGGTGTCGTCCGCCACGCGCGAGAACGCCTGGAAGGTGCGCCCGGTGACCCCGAAGCACCCACCCTCGAGGAACGGCGGGCAGGCCCCGTCCGGGTCGCGGCGTCCCCTGCGGTGCTCCGCGTGGGCGCGGACACAGAGCACGGTGGCGAGCAGGATTGGGTAGTCGATCTGCCGCATCATCGCCTCGGCCTCGTCGAGGAGCGGGGCGGCGACATTGCCCTGGCGCAGTCGGGTCTCGGCCAGCTCCGCCAGCCAGGTGCCCAGGAAGTAGAGGGCGTCGAGCTGGCGGGCGTCGGCGACGGCGTCGGTGAACCGCTCGACGGCCTGGTCGAGCTCGCCCAGCTCCCGGTACAGCATGCCGAGCTCGCTGTGCTCGGTGATGTGTTCCTGGAACCGCGCGCTGGGGTGAGTACACGACATCGCCTGACATCGGTCGGCGCAGTGCCCCCGGGTATGTTCCCAGCGTGTCGCAGGTGGAGGAGTCATGGGCTCGGGAAGTTGGCGGTGGGCGGGTGCGGCCCGGAGTGCGCTGCGGTCCGCTCGTCCGGCGATCTGGGGGGCGCGCGCAGGGGTGCTCTTCGCTATCGTGCTCGGATGCGGCCAG
Organism: Myxococcota bacterium; assembly: GCA_047609825.1. GTDB lineage: Bacteria > Myxococcota_A > UBA796 > UBA796. Next base: position 8,250 of record JBLFXJ010000060.1, on the reverse strand, counting down.
GCAGACGGACAGTCCGACTGCACCGATCTGGGGTGCGATCAGGAGGCCCCTGGCGTGTCGCTCCTGGTGGCGTGGGATTCACCGGAGAACGACCTCGCGGATGGGTACTGGGTGCTCACCCTGACCGTGGACGGGGTCGCCCGCACGTGCACCGGCACGGCTCCCTACTGGGAAGATCGCGCCTGCGATCCTGGGGTGTGGGCAACAGGTGACTCATACGGTGTCGAGACCACGGGGCTCCCGAACTCCTGGGAGAACCTGGGTGGGCCAGCGGTGGACGAGCTGGAGCTCGACGCGGTGCCCACCGAGACGGAGTTCCACCTGCGCGCCGAGCACGACGGCGTCGTCGTCGTCGACGACACCTTCGAGGCCCGGGTCACCAACGACTTCTACCCGAACGGCCGTGAGTGTGGCGGGGGCTGCGAGGGCACGTGGCGCGGCGAGGCTCACTGGTAGTGCGTGACGGACGTGAGTCGCGTGCACCCACGAACCCACCCTCAGCCCGCAGAGTGTCCCGGATGTCCTCGCTGCCGAAGCGCGCCGGGTCGACCCGGTCGCAGGTGCTCGTGCCCTCTGCGCCGGGCGGCCACCGCCGCGACTTGGCAGAACTGCACGCATACCGACAGAAATGCGGGACGAAACGTGCATTTTCGCTCCACTCGACAGCAGAATCGCTGCGATGATGGGCCCGTCACCCGGAGCACCCATGACCCTGCTGCTCGGCCTCTCGGTCGCCCACGCCTGCGGCGGCTTCTTCTGCAATCAATCCATGCCGGTGGACCAGTCCGGCGAGACCATCGTGTTCGCCGTCGACCACGCGGCCGAGACCGTCACCATGCACGTGCAGGTGGCCTACGCCGGCCCCGCCGAGGAGTTCGCCTGGGTGGTGCCGGTAAACGGCGAGCCCGACGTGTTCCTCGGCCACAGCGCCCTGTTCACCACCCTCGCCCAGAGCGCCCCGCGTTGGTTCTGGATCTCCACCGACCAGAGCACCTGCAGCCCGGGCCGCGGCAGCTGGTCCGACGCCGACGCCGACGCCGACGCCGACGCCGACAGCGACGCTGACAGCGATGCCGACACCGACGCCGACGGGGGGGTGACGGTGCTCGCCCACGACCTGGTGGGCGCGTACGACGTGACCACCCTGGCCGGAGACGACCCCGAGGTGCTCGTCGCGTGGCTCCAGGACAACGACTACGAGGTGCCCGACACCCTCGCCGACACGCTCGCGCCATACATCGCCGCCGACCAGAACCTGCTCGCCCTCAAGCTCAGGAAGGACGCGTCCGACGGCGCCCTCGCGCCCCTGGCGCTGCGCTACCCGGGCACCCGGCCGGCGATTCCGATCGGGCTCACCGCGGTGGCGGCGCAGCCCGACATGCCGCTGAACGTGTACATCCTCGGCGACGCCCGGGCCGTGCCCACGAACTACCTGCACGTGCGGGTGAACCCGGTGGCCATTGACTACTGGAGCTGGAGCCCCGGCGCGAACTACGACGCGCTGATCACCCTGGCCGCAGACGAGGCCGGCGGCCAGGCGTTCGCCACCGACGCGGTGCTCGACGCGCGCATGTTCGACCGGTCCGTGTACGCAGAGGGGATGTACAACCTGGACCGCCTGCGCGACACCGAGGGCGCCGCGGCGTTCGTCGGAGCCCTCCCGCTCGCCGGGTTCTTCGGTACCGACGAGGTGATGTCGGTGCTGCAGGAGCACGTGCCGGTGCCCGAGGACTTCCGAACCTCTGCGGCCGACTTCTACAACTGCCCGGTCTGCTACGCGGACGACTACGCGCGGATCGACTTCGATCTGTCCGCAGCCATCGCCGCCCTCGTCGAGGTGGAGGTGGAGCCCCGCCGGTCGGTCCAGGCCCTGCTGGACGGCGCATCCCTCACCACCCGGCTGCGCTCGTCGATGTCGCCCGACGAGATGACGGTGGACCCGGTGTTCGGGTTCAACCCCGATCTGTCGACGCCCGTGGACCTCACTCGCCTCGACAACGAGGTGCTGTGCGATGGCGCTCGTGTCTGGGGGTCCAAGCAGCGGCTGCAGTATGCCCACGGGCTGAACCTGGTGATCCCGAGCGCCCGCCGCCTGGCCACGCTCGGGCTCACGCCGTTCGAGTACGTGTCGCAGGCCGAGCCCTCCGCGGCGCTGCTGGTCGAGCAGCTCGGCACGACGGGCCAGGGCACCGTGCTCGTCGACCACCGGGGCGCGCTGCAGGAGGCACTCGACGCGCTGAACGTGTCCAGCCAGCACCTCGACCCCGGCGACCTCCCCGGGCTCGCGGTCCTCGACAGCGGGCCGGGCAGCAAGGCGACTGGCTGCGGGTGCAGCGCGGGCGGGAGCACGGTGGGCTGGTGGGGCATGGTGCCGCTGGTCGCGCTGTGGAGGCGGTCCCGTCGGGGCTGAGACCGACCGCCAGCCGGAGCCGCAGCCGGGCTGGCATGGTTTGTCGGGGCTCGCCGCTGCGGAGCCGGAGCGGCGCTGACCGCAACCGACGACACCGAACGCGTCGCCCCGCGCCCCACGGTCCTGCACCGACCCGCCCGGCGTTACCCATTGTGAAACGGGAGGGCCGATGCGGCACGCAGTGCTCGGGATCTGGTGGCTGGCAGCGTGTGGCACGACCGGCGGAGGCCCCGACGCCAAGCCGGCCGACGCCGACCCCCTCGCGTTCGCGCCCGGCGCTTATCAGGCCGAGATCCGGTACACCGCCTACGGCATCCCCCACGTGCTCGGTGCCTCCCTCGCCGACGCCGCGTACGGTCACGGGTGGGCGGTGGCGAAGGACCACGTGTGCACCCTCGCCGACCAGTTCCTCAAGGTGCGGTCCGAGCGCTCCGCGACCTTCGGGCCGGGCGAGGGCAACGTGCACCTCGACGAGGACTTCGGGTGGCTCGGCCTGCGGGTGCGCCCGTTCGCCGAGGAGGGCTACCTCGCGCTGCCGGCCGACCTGCAGCATGCGCTCGTCGCCTACGCCGCCGGCTACAACCGCTACCTGGAGGATGTGGGTCCCGGCGGCCTCCCCGCACCGTGCCGCGACGCCGCCTGGGTGAAGCCGATCGATCAGATCGACGTGGCGATGTACCTCGTGCACCTCGGCCAGTTCGGCAGCGGCTACAACCTCGTGCGCGAGGTCGGGCAGGCCCAGCCGCCCGGGCTCCGCTCCGCCGCACCACCACCGCCGCCCCTCGACGTGCTGCAGCCGTTCGCCGAGCCGCCGAACGGCAGCAACGGGTGGGCCCTCGGCCGCACGCTCACCGAGGGTGGCGGCGGCATGCTCCTGTCGAACACGCACTTCCCCGACCGGGGCGAGCGCCAGTGGCACGAGATCCACCTCACCGTGCCCGGCGTGCTCGACATGTACGGGGTGTCGCTGGTGGGCGTACCCATGGTCAACATGGGGTTCAACGCCAACATCGCGTGGACCCACACCGTGTCGAACACCCCGAGGTTCGTGGTGCACCAGCTCGAGCTCGACCCCGCGAGCCCGGTCACCTACCGGGTGGGCGACGCGCTGCGAGAGATGACCTCGGAGACCTACACCGTCGACGTGCTCCAGGACGACGGCACCGTGCAGCCGGTGGAGCGCACGCTGTGGCGGTCGCACCTCGGTCCGGTGTTCAACGCGCCGATCATCGGGTGGACGTCGGCAAACGCCTACACGTGGCGCGACGTGAACGAGAACAACTTCGCGGCGATGGTGCAGACCTGGTTCGGCATGAACCAGGCCGCCGACCTCGCGGAGTTCGAGGACGCGCAGCGGACCCACCAGGGCATCCCGTGGGTGCACACGCTGTACACCGACGCCGACGGCAACGCCTGGTACGCCGATTCGGCGGCCACGCCGAACCTCTCCCCCGCCGCCGAGCAGGCGTGGGTCGACTACGTGGCGGAGAACTTCATCGCGGCGTCGTTCGCCGACTTCGGGGTGGTGGTGGTGGACGGGACCGACCCGGTGAACGCCCTGGTCGATGACCCCGGGGCGGCCCGTCCGGGCTTGGTGCCGTTCGACCGCAACCCGCAGCTCCTGCGGGACGACTTCGTCGCCAACGCGAACATGAACCACTGGATGGCGAACCCCGCCGCACCCCTCGAGGGCTATCCGCTGCTGTACGGCGACACCGGCACCCCGCTGCTCCCGCGCACGCGGATGAACCTGCTCTACCTCACCGAGACCGAGCTCGGCGCCGGCGCTGACGGCCGGTGGACGCTGGATGAGCTCGAGGCCGCCGCGCTGTCGGCCCACGCGTCCATCGCGTGGCTGCTGCGGGAAGACGTAGTGGCGCGCTGCGAGGGCGTCGACACGGCGGAGTGGCTCGGCCAGGAGGTGCGCGTCGCCGACGCGTGCGCGGTGCTCTCCGCGTGGGATGGCACGTACACCCTCGACGCCGCGGGGAGCGTGCTCTGGCGGGAGCTGATCAACGCCGAGACGCTGTTCACGTTCGACGACCTGCTGGACGCCGGCAGGCTGTTCGGCACGCCGTTCGACGCGGCCGACCCCGTGTACACGCCCCGGGGCCTCGCCCCCGCCCCGCTGGACGACGACGACCCCGTGCTGGAGGCCCTCGCCATCGCCGTGCTCAGCCTGCAGGAGGCGGGCGTCGCCCTCGACGCCAGCAACCGGGACGTGCAGTACCGGGTCCGCGGCGGCACCCGGTACCCGGTCTCGGGCGGCGCCTACCAGGACGGCCCCATCGCCGTGGCCACGTTCCTGGACGGCGGCGACTCCACCCTCCTCGACCGGCCTGGCCAGACCGGCGCCCTGGTCAACCCGAACACGGGCCTGACCACCGACGGGTACCTGGTGAACAACGGGAACTCGTGGGTGATGGCGATGGCGTTCACCGACGACGGGCCGGTCGCCCGCGCCGTGCTGACCTACAGCCAGTCCGAGGACCCGGACGGGCCGCACTCCGCCGACCAGTCCGCGCTGTACACCGAGGAGCGGATGCGTCCGATCCTGTACCGGGAGGCCGACATCCTCGCCGACCCGGACCTCGAGATCGTGACGCTCGTGCGGGAGTAGTGGCGGGCGAGGCGTCGGGGGCAGCCCCAATTGCTCAATCTGGGCTAAGGGAAGCTGGTCCCGGAGGTCTCCCATGCGCACCCTCGCTCTCTTCGCCCTCGCCGCATGCACCGTCAGCCCCGCACCCGAGTCCGCGGACTGGTCGGTCGACGCCCATGAGCCGCTGCCGCCGCCCGAGATCACGCTCACGATGCCCGATCCGCTCCGCGCTGGGGTCGGCAACCGCGTCACCGTAGCGGGCGACGTAGCGTGGGGCGAGCTCGCATACCTGGTGGCGTCGGGGACGGGGGCGGGCGACGGCCCATGCATCCGCGCCGCTGGCGTGTGCCTGGACATCCTCGACCCGGCGCGCCTGCTGGGCGCGGCCGAGGTGGGCGAGGACGGCGTGGCAGTGTTCGATCTCGACCTACCACCCCGGCTGATCCGCGACTCACCGTACGTATTCCAGGCCGTGGTGATCCGGGGCGTCGGAGGCGCCGCGTCGATCGTGTCCGACGTGGCGCTCCGCGAGATCGCCGACATCCCCCCGGGCGTGCACCTGACGGAGCCGTGGACCTCGGACGGGGTGAACAGCGCGCCGTTCGACTGCTCCTTCCCCGACTACCAGAACACCTACGAGTACCTGGACCTGGGCGCGATGACCTGGAACGAGTGCGCCATCGCCGCATCTGCGCGCGGCGCGATGCACGGGCCGGACGACAGCTACTCCGCCGGCAACGGGTGGTTCGGGTTCCGGGACGGCAGCGAGGCCATGATCGAGGGCTGGAGCGTCGCCGTCATGGCCGGCGCCGACTCCGACCAGCGCTGCGTGCTCGCGCGCGACCCGGCCGCCAGCCGCGACACCGACGTGCTCGACAGCACCGTCGATGCCCACGACCTGCGGTGGTGGTACGCCGACCTCGGGGTCATGTTCTACGATGAGTGCGCAACCGCGGCCGGGAACGCGGGGGCTACGATGGTCCCGCCGATGTCCCTCGGCCTGCCCCAGAGCGGCGGGTACTGGGTCAAGAGCGTGCATGGCTGCAACGTGTACGGCTACATCAGCGACAGCGGCGATCTCCAGCACGAGAACGTCGGATACGGCGCGCGATCCAGCACGCAGAACTGCATGATCGCCTACGTAGAGTAGGCGCAGGCGGACCACGGGAAACCGCGGGGGAGCCCCCACTGGAACCCTGCCAACTTGGCAGGGTTCCGCTTGCCGTTGGGAGCCAGATTTTCTATCGTCCCTCCATGAACGCTCCGACCATCCGCCTCCTCGACCCCGCGTCCATCCGGATCCCCGACGACGCGCCGCCCGTCCACCCCGACCACGTGGCCCGCCTCGTGCGCAGCCTGTCCGAGGTCGGCCAGCTGGCGCCCATCGTGGTGACCACCGACCTGTCGCTGGTCGATGGCCGCGGCCGGCTCGAGGCGCAGGTCGCGCTGAAGCAGCCGGTGCTGGCGATGCTGCTCGACAACGCCTCGGCCGCGAAGATCGGCGTCGCCCGCGCCGATGCCGACCTCACCCACGCCGACACGCCCCACCTCCAGGTGGCGATGCACACCTTCGCCCACGAGGTGTGGCTGAAGGAGACCGGCCAGCGCGCCGGGCCCGGGCGCAAGGGGGTGACGACCAAGGACATGGCCGCTCGAATCGGCAAGAACGTGCGCGACACCAACCGGTACCTCCAGGTGGGCCGGAGCCTGGCGCCGGATGTGCGCGCGCCGCTGCTCGCCCACCCGCGCGCGTCGGAGTGGAGCCTGGCCACGCTCCTGCGACTCGCGGCGTTGCCCCACGGAACCCAGGCCGACGTGACCCGCCGGATCGAGGCGGCGCCGCTGACCGATGTGCTGGACGCGGTGGCCCCGGTGCCGGTGAAGGCGCGCTCCCGGGAGGCGGTGTTGGGCTCGCTGCGCAAGCGGCTGGCGTCGGCCGAGCAGGACGCCGAGGCCGTGGCCGGGGTGCCCGGGATGGAGGCGATCCAGGCGGACCTGGAGGCGCTGATTCTGAAGGTGGACGCCGTGATCGCGGCGCTCGAAGAGGCGGACGAGGAGGTGGTACCTGAGGCAGCGCCGGAGCCTGCGGAGGTCGTGCGCGAAGACGCGCCGCTGCCGCCCGAGCCGGAGGTGGGTCGCGTCCCCTCAGCGGCTGCTCCGCTGGTGCGCGGCCTCGCCGAGGCGGTGGACACGGTGATGCTCGCCCGCAGCGTGGGTCCTGCGCCTGCAGGTGCCCGCCGACAGTGGACCGGCCCGGCCGCTGCGTTCGCCGTGCCCCTCGGGGTGCCGCTGGGGCTGGATGTGCGGGTCGACGGGGACCGTGCGGAGGCCCGCGGACCGACCGACGCCCTGCGCTGGCTCGACCGGCTGCTCGCGCTGGTGCCACCGGATCCGCCGCCGTCGCTGCGGGGGGAGCTGCGGCGGGTGGTGGCGTCGCGGGAGGGGGGACTCGGCGGGTCGGAGTGAGGCGACTGAGGCGGTTCGGACGTGGGGTTCGTGCCCAGGACGGCGCTACCCATTCCTCGGCTGCTTCTTCGGCGGCATCGTCGGCGCCAAGGCGGCCGTGGCGGTGCTGCTCGGACGCTACCGTGAGGCGTTCCGCGGCCCACCCTACCGGTGGACGATGCGCGCCCTGGCGGTGGCCATGCTGGTGCTCGCCGGCCGGTTCGCAGTCCACGGGGCGCTCCGGCTCATCGCCTGATCCGCGACGGCCCCGGGAGCAGAACGGCAGAGCGGCTACACGCCGCTTAGCCGGCCTCCGATGCGAGTTGCTCGGCGGCCATCGCTCCGAGCGCTCCGAGCATCGCGTTCTCTGCCATCGTGTCGGATGGAAGCAGAGGGCTCGGACCGCGTTGGGGCCCCGAAGCACATCCTCGCGGCGCCGAACCCTGCCAACTTGGCAGGGTTCCGCTCGCCGTCGGGATCCGGATTCATCGTCCCTCCAGACCACGCCGACCATCCGCCTGCTCGACCCTGCGTCCATCCGGATCTCCGACGACGCGCCGCACACCCACCGCGACCACGTCCGAAGTGCCCCCAGCCCCCCGTCCCCACCGGCGACCGGCTGAGCGCCGGAAATCGGGACGCACGCCCTGCGGTCGAACCCTGCCAGGTAGGCAGGGTCGAGACGGGTGCGGAGCGTCGAGTTTCGGCATCTAGCGGACCGTCGGCTCCGCCAGCCGCCGGGCATCCGCGCCGTCTTCGGCCAGACACCCCAGAAACGTGCGCGGGTCTTCCAGCA
>JBLFXJ010000059.1:0-29172 GCA_047609825.1 Myxococcota bacterium | reverse complement strand
CTCCGGCGACCCCGCCCAGCTCGGTGTTCAGTCGCATTCCGCGGGGGCTGTCACGCGGCGTGGTGAGGTCCGCAGGCCAGGCCGCTCCGGACAGGCCGAGCGGGTCGGCCAACGCAGCGGCGATCTGTCGTGCACGGTCATTGTCGATGGCCTCGGCGCGCTTCCGCACGTCGTTGGTGCCGATGATCAGGTCGTGCTCCAGGGCCACCAATGCGGCGTCTGTGGACTGGGCCGCGGCCGAGTACAACGCTGCGGCGTTCGTGGACGACTGCTGGCGACCCACGATGGCGGAGAATGCGAGCGCCCGACCGGCCGGTTCGCCGTGCATGCGCTCGAGCAGCATGCCATCCCGCGCCGCCTCGTCGAGCAGGCCACGCGCCAGCCGGAGCCGGGCCCGTTGCAGGAGGAGTGGCGCGGAGCGCACGACCTCGGCGTCCCGACCCTGCAGCAGCGCGAACACCGCCCGGGGTCGGATCTCGAGGATCAACTGCTCCACCGGGATCGGCCACTCCCGCCCGGCGTCCGTGAAGTTGTTCGCCCGCTTGCGGGCGAGCTTCGCGTTGGTCTCGTCACCGGCGAGCGCCGACATCTCGAGGAGGAGTGCGGCGGCCTCGGGGTCGGCCTCCGCGATGTCGGAGGCGCGCCGCGCGGCGTACAGGGCCGCGTGCAGGTCGCCTACGTCCAGCGCGGCATCCACCGTACCCTCCCATCGGTCGAGGTCGTCGTAGGCCAGGCGAGCCGCCGCGAGGGCGTGGTCGAGGGCGCGGTGCAGGTCGCCCACCGCGGAGAGCGTCGCGGCGCCTTCTGCCGCCACATGGTGGTCGAACGGCGCAGATGCCACGGCACGGTCAACCCGCTCCCGGATCTCGTGGAGCGGTACCCCCGCTTGCGCCGCCGCCTGTGCCAGGAGCACCTCGGCGGCAGGGTCGGGGCCGCGAGCGAGCAGGTCCTCGAGGAGCAGCTCAGCCGTCGCCACCGCACCGGACTCCAGTGCGAGGGCCGCTTTCCGTCGCACAAGCCGCGGGTCGTCCGGTGCTATCTCGGCGATCCACTCCAGGATGAAGTCGGACTTGCGCCACGCCTCCGCCGCTTCGGAGTCGGCCTCGGGATCGGGCTGCGCGCCCTGATGCTCGAGCATCATGAACAGCGCTTGGAGGCGCACCTCCGGCACCGAGGAGTCGTGCACGCTGTAGGCGAGCAGCCACCCCTCACGGGTGAGGCCCGCGTCGAGCATCGCCTGGGCCACGGCGAGCACGTCCTCGGGTGTGTTGCCATAGTATGCGACTATGCTCCACAATCGTGCAAAATCGGGGCGCCGTAGGTGCTGCAATCCGGCGATCACGTCGGCCAGCGGCACCCCTTTCGCCGCCTTTCGGATCGCCCGGGATGCGGCGCCTCCGTTGTCCGCTGCGAGGTGGACGAGCGCCTCGAGCACTGCCCGGTCGACGAGGGAGAGCTCGCTGGCAGCGCGCACCTGCTTGATGAGGGTGGGCGAGGAGCGGGGGAACAGCCACACCTCCGGCCCGGTGTTGGCTTCGCCGTCGAGGAACCGCTGCGCGCGGGCATCCCACCCGGCGGACGTGGTCCGGTACGGGCGAAGCACCTCGGTGACGAACACCGATCGGCGCCGATCCGGCAGCTGCACCCGACTCACCTGGGCCTCGGCGCGGAACTCCGAGCGCGCCTCCGTCGTGGCAAGCACCTCGAGGTCTGCTGGACCGCTCACCGCCATGCGCTCTTCGACCCGGATGTTCGGCGGCAGCCAGCGCGCCATTGCGGGGGCGAGCACGGGAGGAACGCTGCCCACCATTCCGCCGGCGACCGAGCGGAATCGTCCGGTGTCGCTGCCGGATACCGTGATCCGGAGCTCGGCGGAAGGCTGCTCGATCCCCGACACGTTGATGTCCAGGCGTGCGGGGTTGGGTCGGGCGACGCGGAGCAGGTTGCCGATGGCCTCGCGACGCCCGTCGACGGGCAGCGGAGCGAGGTATTCGCGGATCCGCTGCAGCGCGGCTCCTACCGCCACCAGGTCGGTCCGCCAGGTCATGTCTCCGGTGCGGGTGACCTTGGCCTCGGTGACCAGCCGCACCTCGCCATCGACCAGAGCATCGCCGCCGACAGGCACGGGCAGATCGCCCGCATGCCACGCGGTGCCGCCGTACAGGTCGGCAGGGATCGACGGCACCGAGGCGTGGTCGGCGGCGGGGTCGATGTAGTCCACCCGGTCGCCCCACTCGATCGCGACGATCGGTCGCTGGAGCAGTGCTGGGGCTGGCAGCGTGCTGGGCGCTTGGTTGCGCGCTGTACGGTAGCCGCCGGGCCACGCCTCGTACCCAGAGAGGCGGAGCAGGTTGATCAGCACGAGGCCGCGCTCGGCGGCGGTGCCGTGCCCGCTGGTGACCACCGATCGCACACTGCGGGCGTCGTCCCAGCCGCCGCCCGGATCGAGGGAGACCTCGCGCACGACGCGCTCCGCGAGGGTGCCCACGCCGATCGCGCCGAGGCCTGCTGCGAGCTCGCGGCCCATGTCTTCTCGGCTCCCGAGCTGCTTATCGGTCACCTCGAGCAGGCGGTCGCCGGCGGTGAGCCAGTCGGGCCAGCTCGACCACACGAGGCTCGCGGCCAGACCTGCGGGGATGTCCTCCCAGGACACGACCGCGCTTCGGTCGGTGGCCAGCTCGGTCCATGCGGCGTCGTCGTGCCACACGGACAGTGGCTGCCCGCGCGGAACGTCGATCGACACCCGCGCGGTGACCAGAGGCAGGTCGGGTGCCTTGTCGAAGGCGCCGCTCTTCTGCCAGGTCTTGCCGGTGGTCTTGCTGTGGAGGGTGAACTCGGCTCCGGCGGGTGTTCCGGCGGGCACGAGCAACAGGTCCTCGAGCACGCGGGCCCCGTTGTGCTCTGCGCCATCCAGTCCCGCTGGGGCGTGGAGGCCGGCGACACAGGCGGCCGGGTCGTCGATACGAATCACCCAGGTGGTGTCGGTGACCAGGCGGTCATCCGAGGCGAGGGTCCACGCCACATCGTGGCGGAGCACAGTGGCGGGAGCGCCCCAGGCGAGGGCGATCGAGAGCATCAGGGTTGTCATGTGGCGAGGGTACCGCGGGAGCGATCCGGCTGCAGCCTGCCGGGGTTCGAGCGAGGTGACCTTGCGGCCGGTGTTGGAAAGCCAACCTGCGAACCAGGCAACCGAGGCGGGAGGAGACGGTGCTGCGTACCGGCGTCGACCGGTCGCGACACACCGCGGGGCGCTGATGCACCTCGCCGGGCTGTGGTCGTCAACCTGTTAGTGCGGCGTGATGCGGATGTTGCCGTTCGTCCTGTGCGCGATCGGGGCCGGCCTGGCCGAGCCCGATGCCGAGCGATGGGTGGATCTTCCCGGCGGTGATGGAGCGCTCTCCGACACTGTGGGCGATGCCCCCGGCGCCGATCTCTCCGGCCCTGTGCAGTGGCAGGCCGACGCCATCGAGGTGGCATTTCGCCTGCCCATCGCCCACGACCCCGCGCAGGGGGACGTAGGCGTGCTGCTCGGTCTGTCGCCCGATGTGTGGGAGGTAGCGCTTGTAGCCGCAGATGGGCTGGTGGTGTTGCGCAACGATGGCACCCCAGGGCTGGCTGGCGGCGACCTGCAGGTCGCATCGGTGAACCCTGACGGGTGGTCCGTCGACGGCGACGCCGTCTCCCTCTGGGCCGCGCGGTCGGAAGACCTGGGTGCCGTGGGGCGGGACGATGCGCCCCTGTATGTGGCGGTGGTGGCCGGCCCGATGGCCGAGGTGGTGGCGACCGGGGTGGGCGCATGGACCGATTCCTCGGGATGTGATGGCTTCTGCACAGCGCTGTCCGATGCCGTGGGCGACCGGGTGTTCTTCGACGGGGACGGCGACGGCCTCACCGATCCGTCCGAGGTGTGGCTCGGGTCCGGGATCGCGGATGCGGACAGCGACGATGACGGTCGCCTGGACGGTGCGGAAGGGGAGGGGGACGCCGACGATGACGGCGTGCCCGACGCGCTGGTCTGCGACGCGGATGGAGACGGCCTCGGAGATGGCACCGAGGCGGGCGTACGCTCTGTGGACCGTCATCGCGACACCGCACCTGGCGGCTGCTTCATCGCCGATCGCGACCCATCGACCACGACCGATCCCACCCTGGCCGACACGGACGGTGGTGGCGTGCCAGACGGCGTGGAGGATGCCGATGGGGACGGACGGTATGAGCCGCCATGGGAGCTCGATCCTCTGGATCCGGCAGACGATGTGGATGGCGATCTGGATGGTGTGCCGGACGCGATCGAGGCCGCCGCCCCGGATGGCGAGATCGACGACGTGGACAGCGACGGCGACGGGATCGGCGATGCGGTGGAGGGATGGGTCGACACCGATGGCGACGGCCTGCCCGACTTCACCGACCCGGACAGCGACGACGACTGCCTGACGGACGCCGTGGAAGGCGAGGCCGACACGGACGGCGACGGCGTGCCGGATCGCCTCGATACCGACAGCGACTCCGACGGCGTAGCCGACGCCGACGAGAGCGACTGCGCGCCTTTGGATACCGACGGCGATGGCGTGCCCGACCACCTGGACGGCGACTCCGACGGCGATGGCCTGGCGGATGCGGTGGAGGGGCTAGCCGATCCCGACGGCGATGGGCTGCCGGCGCTCCGGGATGATGACAGCGACGGCGACGGGCTGCCGGACAGCGTGGAAGGGGACGCGGACACCGACGGTGATGGCGCCATCGATGCGCTCGATCTGGACAGCGACGGCGATGGCTTGCCGGACGCGCTCGAGGGAGCGGGAGACACCGACGGCGACGGCGTGCCCGACTTCCGCGACACCAACAGTGACGGCGACCGACGCTCCGACGCCGAGGAAGGGGCGGGCGACGACGACTGCGACGGGCTCGCCAACTGGGTGGATAGCGACGACGAATCCGACTTCTGCGACGACGGGCAGCCCACCCCTGGCGTCGACACGAGCCCATGGCAGGCCGCTGGGGACGGGCCCTCCGTGGATCTGTCGGACGGCCAGTTCACCGGTGGGGCGTGCTCCACCGGTCCCATCGGCGGCGGAGGCGCGGCGCTCGCACTGCTCCTCTCCCTGGTGAGGCGGCGCCGGCTGGCGGTGTTGGCCGGCGCGGCTCCTGGCGTGGCCATGGCTCAGGCTGTGGATGTCCAGCGGCACGTGCCGGCGCTTGCGAGCGGGCTGCTGGCCGTCGAGGTCGCAGCACCTCCGGTTGCCACCAGTGGCGCCGATCTGTGGCTCGATGTGGCCGATGACCCGTTCGTGTACCGCGGCGTGGGGGGCGATGAGCTGACGGTCGTGGGCCGACTGGTGACCGCCCGGGTCGGCGGTTGGGTGCGTGGAGGGCCGCTCATGGTGGGTGGCACGGCGCCCGTACACTTCGGGGTCGAAGGACTCGACGCGCCGACCGGGTCGGTCGGCGGTGATGCCGTGTTGGTGGCCCAGCTCTCGGCACCGGCGGCTCCGGGACTGCACCTGGGCGGCTTGGGCGAGGTCATCCTGCCCACGGGATCGCCGCAGCACCACCTGGGTGCCGGGCGGGCCCGTGTCGGCGGGGCTGGCCTGGCGTCGCTGACGTGGGATCCGGTGCGGGTGTCGGTGGCCCTGGGCGGTCGGTCCGGCACCGGCGCGTCCGTCGGCGCGCTGATCCTCACCCCCGCCATCACCTGGGGCACTGGGGTCGAGGTGTCGTTGGTCGACGGCCTGCGGGTAACGGCCGAGGCCCAGGGCGAGCGGTGGCTGTCGGCGGGTGGGGCCCTGGGTGGGCGACCCGCGGAGCTGCTTGGCAGCCTCGTGGGGAGCGTGCGCCGCTGGCAATGGACGCTCGGCGCGGGGACGGGCATCGCGCCTGGCATCGGCGCGCCAGACTGGCGTGTGGTGACAGGTCTGGGATTCCGAGGAGGTCCACTGTGAGCTTGCGGCGTGCGACGACGATTCTCCTGGTGCGTGACGGAGACTTGGGCTTGGAGGTGTTTCTCGTCCAGCGGCACCGGCGGAGCGGCTTCCTGCCGAACGCATGGGTGTTTCCGGGAGGGCGGGTCGACGCCGCAGACGCTGGGCAGCAGCGTGTTCGCGGCGGGGAATCGCTGGTGGCGCGGATGGACCTTCCGCGGGCCGAGGCGGTAGCGCACCTGGTGGCCGGCGTGCGCGAGACCTTCGAGGAAGCGGGGGTCTGGGTCGGCACCGGAGCGCTCCCTGAACACAGCCGTGACCCCTTGGCGCGGGGCGAGTTGGCGTTGTCCGACCTGTTGGAGCGCCACGACGCGACCATCGACCTGGACGGCGTCGGACTGTGGAGCTGGTGGGTGACGCCGGAGGCCGAACCGCGCCGCTACGACACGCGGTTCCTGGTCGCGGGGGTGGACGGTCGGATCGGCCGGCATGATGACAGCGAGACCGTCGCCAGCGGCTGGTTCCGCCCGTCAGAGATCATCACTCGCTCCATCGCCGACTTTCCGATGGCTCCGCCCACATGGTGGACGCTGCGTGAGCTGGCACCGTTCGACACCCGGGCCGAGGTGCTCGCCGAAGCCCGCGTGCGGCCGCACCGTCCCGTGATGCCCGTGATGCGGTTCAGCGACGGTGGCATGGACCTGCTCCTCCCGGGACACGCCGACCATCCCGAGGCCGCGATCCCAGGTGTGCCCTACCACATCGCCTATGTCGACGGGCACTGGGTCGCGTACCGAGGCGGACGCGCGGTGTGAGCTTCGGCCCCGTGGGGCGCGCCCTTGCCCGCGACCACTGACCCCGCAGAACATCTGTTCCGCAGGTGTCAGAGGTGACGGAGGTCCGACGGATGTCGGTCCGTCTGTTCGGCACCCGAGCACGGTGAAACGCCGGCTCTGGAGTGGCGAGCTGCTTGCTCTTCCTGGAGGTCCAGGAGGTAAGCATGCTCGCGTCTGTGACTTGGGGCTGGGAGGAGTCGAGTCCGTGGTTGTCATCCGCCATGTATCGGTACGATCTGCTGTCCCGGCTCGGGCGGTGCGCCGAGCGGCAGGGGGCGTCGCTGCTGGCGTTCGGGTTCAGCGGGCCGCAGGTCCGGTTCGTTGTGGAGGCCGCCGACGCCCAGTCGGTGACGAACCTGCTCCGCGGTCTCCGCATCGGCACCGGTCGTGCTGCGCGTTCGTGGAACATGCCGCTGGGCAGGCCGTACAGTGAGTGGTCGGCCTTCGGGGAGGGCCAGCTGCTTCCCCGTGTGGTGTGGGCCCACCGAGGGCCCCTCACGGAGGGGGCGGAGAGCGCTCTCGCGAGCCCATGGTCGAGCCACCGCGACCTGATGGGCCTCCGTGAGATGAGCTCGTTCGACCCATCGGCGCTCGTCGCCCGGGTCGACCCCGCGATCGTGCACGCGCGGGTGGGTGGGCGTGCGCTGCCGGAGCTGCGTCCGCAGCTCGCCGAGCGCCCGGACCTGTTCTCCATCCTTCGGGTGGCTGCCGGAATACGCGGTGTCTTGCCTGCCGATCGCAAGTGCTACCGGCTGTTCGTCCACCTGGCACGCTACGCCGGGTGGTCCACGGATGCCATCGCCGAGATGCTCGATCGAACGCGGCGCAGGGTGCGGCAGCTGCACGCGGAGGGTGAGCCGCTGCGCGCCATCGGCGTCGTCTGTCTCGCCGATCCCCGCCTGTCGTGCGTGCCTTGACCGCCCTACTGGGTGGGTGCCGCAGCCGCTGGGGCGGGCGTTGTGGGGGGCGCCGCCTTCACGATCGACGCGAGCTCGACCTGGAACATCAGCTCGGCGTTCGGCGGGATCACGGGCGGGAACCCCACCTCTCCGTAGGCCAGCGCCGAGGGGATGCGCAGCAGTCGAACCTCGCCCACCCGCATGGTGAGCACGCCCTCGTCCCAGCCGGGGATCACCATGCCAGTGCCGACGGGGAACTCCAGGGGCTTGCCGCGCTTCTCAGACGCGTCGAACACCGTGCCGTCCGGCAGCCAGCCGGTGTAGTTCACCGCCACCAGCGCTCCGGCCGTGGGCGTGGCACCGTCTCCCTCGGAGAGCGTCGCCATGCGCAGTCCGGTGGCCGTGGTGGTGAACGCGTCATCCGGCAGCTCCGGCGGGAGCACGGGCGCGTGCAGTGCCTTGAGCTCCACGTCGAAGATCAAGGTCGCGCCAGGCGGGATGGTCGGGGGGGCGCCACGCTCTCCATACCCCAGAGCGGCTGGGATTTTCAGCTGGCGCGTGCCGCCGATCTTCATGCCGAGCACGCCTTCGTCCCAGCCCGCGATCACGCGACCGCGCGCGAGCGTGAATCGAAACGGGTCCGCTCGCTTGTACGAGGAGTCGAACGGCGTGCCGTCGGCGAGGAAGCCGCTGTACTCCACGACCACGTCGTCTCCCGCGGAGGGCGCCGGGCCGTCTCCCTCGACGATGTCGTAGAACTTCAGCCCGCTCTCGGTGGTGGTGTAGGCGTCGTCGCCCGGCACTTCGTGGGCCCGTGGGGGCACTGGACGGGCCGGAGGCTTCGCCGGGCGCGTGGCCTGCGCATCCGCCTTCGGGTTGCTCGGCGCCGCCGCGGGCGCGGGCTCCGGGGCGGGAACCTGTGGCTCGGAGGTGCCGCGAAGCACCGTGCCGAACGCGATGGCGGCGAACAGCAGGGTGCTGAGCACTCCCACCAGGACGAGCTGGTTCCGCTCCATGGTGCCTCCACAGCCCGTGAGTCGGGGCTGGGGCGTCGGGTAACGGCTGCCGGGAGCGGTGTCAGTACCGCATGGAGGCCCACACTGCGGCGGCGATCCCGGTGCACGACAGGCCACCCGCCGCGATGGCCCCGACCACCGCCATGGCTGCCCCAACGATGTAGTACGGGTTGGAGAACGTGCCGACCTTGTACCGATTCCAGAAGTAGTACACGTCGCGGAACGGTCCCGTGGTCAGCATGCGCGCCATGGCCCGCCGCTGCACCTCGCTGGCGATGCCCGTGGCGAGGGTGGACGAGGCACCACCGCCAGCCCCGGCGACCATGCCGGGTGCCGCAGTCGGGGCGGCGCCGCCGACGAGCTGAAACCGGGGCCCGTGCGGGGTGCCGAACACCAACTGGTCGCCCACGTTCGCCTGCACCATCGAGCGCACAGGCCAGACCTGTGCATTGCCCGCCTGAATCAAGAACACACCCGCCTCGGCCTGCACCGGCCCGACGACGAAGGTGCCGTCAGGCTGGGGCATCACCGAGGCATGGTGAGGCAAGATCCCTTGACTCGGCGACAGCGTGAGCTGACAACGCTTTCCGTCGCTCCCGACATGAATGATGCCTGGAAACGGACCGAAACGCGTTCCGCCGAACTCGGGTGCCAGCTGCAGGAAGGTAGGCGCCATGCCGTCAGTCTACACAGGGTGACGTGGCGCCCGGCCTACTGCCGCTGCTCACTTCTTCTTGGAGGACCCCTGGCGGGCCTTGAACTTGGGGTTCGTCTTGCAGATCACGTAGACGCGACCGCGGCGACGGACGATCTGGCAGTCCTTGTGACGCTTCTTCAGGCTGCGCAGGCTGTTTGCGACCTTCATTGGGCCCTCGATCCAAAGGTTACGACCCGGCGCTCTTAGCGGTGCTGACCGGGTGCGTCAACCGCGGTAGAGCGGTGTGTGCGCTTGCTCGTGTCGATGGGCCTGCGGCCGGATGGACGGCCGACCGAACCGCTAGCCGCCCGGCTGGTCGAGGTGGACGTGGGCACGGGCCGGATCCGGCGCACGCTGGCCTACGACACACCGCTCCCGTTCCGATCCGGTCCGGCGGCGGACCAGGAGTTCACCTGCGCGGCACCCTGGGACCCGGTCACGCTGCTGCAGCCCACGCACACCGAGGTGCTGTGGATCGACCACCGGGCATGGCGGGTCGTCCATCGGGTGGACCACTCCGGCTTCCACAGCCTGCACTCCGCAGTGCGGCGGCCCGGCGGCGGAATCACGGTCTCCTCTGCGGGCACGGACTCGGTCCTCGAGCTCAGTGAAGCGGGCGCGCTGATCGCCGCACACGTGCTCGGCAGATCGCCGGCCCCGGGAGTGGACCATCGGACGGCACACCACGACGCCTACAAGCCCCACGCGCACCACCCGAATCACGCTGTGCACCGCGGCGGCGACCTGTTCGTCACCGGGCTCGAGACCGCCGCTTGCACTGCGCTCGCGGCCGGGACCTCGGTGGACCTGGGCGGCATGGCCCACGACGGTCGGCTGCGGGAGGGGTTGGTGTGGTTCACGCGGGTGGACGGCCGGGTGCTGGGGCTCGATCCCGCGACGCAGGCCGTGCGGGTGGACCTCGACCTCCGCGAACTCTCCGGCACGCGGCGGCTGCTCGGATGGTGCCGCGGGGTGGACGTGGTCGGCGAGCGGCTGTTCGTCGGCATGACCATGCTTCGGAGCACGACCCATCGGGAGGTCGCCCGGATGTTGCTCCGCGGAGAGTACGGCCGGAAGCTCCCCACCCGGGTGCTGGAGATCGACCTGAGCGGGCCGCGAATCGTGCGCACAATCCCGCTGGGAAACCGCGCCGGCGGCACGATCTACGGGGTGAATGCGCTCAGCTGAGCCCGTGGGGAAGCGCTGGGTTTCCGCCGCCCGGTGAGCCCGATGAGCGCATGATCAGGCTTCGCACGTACCGGATCGCGTGGTCGACCGCGGCCTCGAGGCTGTCTCCGTGGGCGAGCCGCGCGGCGATGGCGCTCGACAGCGTGCACCCCGTGCCGTGGAATGCGCGGTCGCCGATCCGCGGGCCGGTCCACCGTCGGGACACAGACCCCTGGATCAGGGTGTCGTCGATGGTCGATCCGACCACATCTCCGCCGGTGAGCAGCACCGCAGCCGGCTGCGCGGCCGCCCAGCGCTCCAGGTCCTCTCGTGAGTCCGCACCGGCGAGCACCCGGGCCTCGTCGAGGTTGGGGGTGGAGACTGTGCATCGAGGGAGCAGGCGGTCTCGCACCACGGCCACGGCGTCGTCGTCGAGCAGGCGGTGCCCCGTGGAGGCCACCATCACCGGATCCACTACCAGCGGGCCCCGCCAGTCGTGGGCGTCGAGCGCGTCGCATACAGCGGATGCGAGCGCGGCCGTGCCCAGCATGCCGATCTTGATCACTGCGACCTCCATGTCGGAGAGCACAGCGTCGATCTGCGCCCGCACGCCGTCTACGGGTACGGGATCCACTCGGGTCACACCGCGGGTGTTCTGGGCGGTGATCGCGACGACCGCGGAGGTGCCGAACACCCCGTGGTCCATGAACGTCTTCAGGTCGGCCTGCACTCCGGCCCCGCCGCCGGAATCCGATCCGGCGATGGTGAGTGCGATCGGCCAGCTCCAAGCCACGTCAGCCCTCCGTGTCGTCGGTCGTTTTCTTCTTCTTCCCGAAGCTCGCCTGGGCCTGGAGTCCGAACACCCAACCGTTCGCTCGGATCCTGCCGTTTCCGACGGTGGCGGGCTGGATGTCGGGCAGGACGCCCGCGTCGATCTGGGTGATCGTGGAGTTCCGGATCTCCAGGTCGGGGAACAGCAGGAAGGCCAGCGCGGCGTCGAACCGGAGGCGCTCGTCGAGCAGATACACGCTCGCTCCTCCGCCGATCTGCCATTTGTCGGGGTCCATCAGCGCGACCGTGAGCTCCCGATCGGGCACGGATCCGGGCTCGTAGAACCCGCCCACGCGTAGCTCGAGGGGGTCGTTCACCCGCCACTCGGCCCCGAGTCGGTAGCTCCATACATCCTGCAGCCCGGCCGGCAGGGCCAGCTCGTCGGGCAGCTCATTGTCGCCGGTGCGCTCGAGCAACGGGCTCTTCACGGCGATGTCGATGTCCGACACGGTGATGTCCTGCAGCGACGACCAGGTCTGGAATCCGAGGGCGAACTCGATCTCCACGTTCTCCACCGGTCGCCCGGCGACGCCCATGCGCGCGTTCCACGGAAGCTCGATGTTCAGGAGCACGTCGTCCTTGTACACATACGCGTCCTCCTCCAGCAGCACCGCGAGGTTGCTCCCGGTGAAGTCCACCTTGGCGGTGCCCTTCGCGACGTAGCTGGACGGTGGCGTGACGGAGGCCCCGATGCTGATCTGCGGGATCGGCTCCACCAGGATCCCCGCGTTCCACCCGAAGGTCATGGTGTCGGCGGCCTGCACGGCGACCGCGATGTCGCCCTCGGGGCTGTCGACGCCCGACGCGGTGACCTTCACGCCCTGGGCCGCGCTGAAGTACTGCCAGTTGATGCCGGCGCCGACGGCGAGCTGGGGGATCGGGCGCCACGCCATCGACGGGCCCACGCTGAACTTGTACACCGCGCTGTCGATGATCGAGTACCGCTGTGGGCCGTCGGGGTCGTACTCGCTCGACGGGGCGAACGGGCTGTAGAACCCAAAGGCGAACGCCAGGTCCGATGGCAGGGGCGTGGCGAACCCGAGCTGGGGGACGAGGAATGGCGCGGCCTGGTTCTCGGCGGTCTTGTAGGTTCCGCCCTCGGCTTTGAATCGGTCGAACCCGACGTTCTGCTGGATCTGGGACATGCCGACGTTGATCGTGGGGCGCTCGATCCGGACCAGCCCCGCCGGGTTGTACTCTTGCGCGAACTGCGTGTCGGCGCCGGCCACCCATGCGCCGCCACGGCCGAGCGCGACGATGCCGGAGTCCGAGTAGTAGTACCCGCCGGCGAGGCCCTCCGAGGCGGAGGCGAGGAGCAGCGCGAGCAGCATGACGGGACCCCGGGGTGACGGCGGCGGTCCCCTGTCGTAACCGTGGTGCAGGGAGGCGGACCATGGTGGACGATCGGTACCGCGGCGGCGGCTACGCTGCTGACAACCCGGACTGGCACCTCGCGGACGCGCCGCACAAGGCACGCGCGGTGGCCCGGCTGGTGGCACGGGTCGGTCTGCAGCCGCGCAGGGTGGTGGACGTTGGCTGCGGCGCTGGCGGTGTCGCGTCCCACCTGGCGGATGCGTGGCCCCGGGCCGAGGTGAGCGGCTGGGACATCGCGCCCGCCGCGATCGGGCGAGCGCGGTCCAGCGGCGGTCGAGCCAGGTTTCACGTTGGTGATCCACTCCGGTCCGCCGTCACCGCCGATTTGGTCCTGTGCCTGGATGTGGCCGAGCATGTGCCCGATGATGTGGGCCTGCTCCGGGATCTCGCGTTCATCGCCCCGATCGCGGTCGTACGCCTGCCCCTCGACCTGTCCGCCCTCGACGTGCTGCGTCCCGAGCGGCTGCTGGCAGCGCGGCGCCGGTATGGCCACCTGCACGCCTACACCCGAGCGCTCGCCTTGGCCCGGCTCGCGGAGGCAGGGTGGGCCCTTCGGCAGGCGGAGCTCGAGAGGGTGCCGCCCACGTTGCTGCGCACCCGTTCGCGCATCTCAGACGGCGTCCGTCGAGCGGCGTTCCGGGTCGCGCCCGAACTCACGGTGGACCTGCTGGGCGGCTGGAGCCTGCTCGCGGTGGTGGACCGGGCGTGAGCGCCATCACTCCGCGTCGAGGAGCGCGTCGCGAGCCTGGATGCGGAGCGTGGCGAAGTCCTCGACCCGCCCGCTCGGTGCGAACCGCACGCCCTCGGCCTCGAGGCGGAACCGCTGAAGCTCGGCGCGCGGCGTCTCTCCCTTGAACGAGATCCGACCGGTGGCGTTGATCACCCGATGCCACGGGACGTCGTCATCGCGCAGCGCGGCGAGGGCGAAGCCCACGTGTCGCGCCACCCGAGGACTGCCCAGAGCGGCGCCCACGTCCCCGTAGGTGGTGACGGTGCCGGCAGGAACCCGTCGGACAACAGCGTAGACGGCAGCATTGAAGCCAGGGCGGACGACGCGCATCCCAGGAGGCTATCCATGTGCACGGGAGGGCGGATGTCGCTCTGGGTATTCCTGGTCGCCTGCCACGGCGTGCACGAGACAGGACCTGCCGGCGTGATCGGCCGGGTCGTCGATGCCGCTGGCGCGCCCGTGGTCGACCTCACGGTAGAGACGCTGGAGGCGAAGGCCACCACCGACGCCGAGGGCACGTTCGCGGTGGCCTGGAAGGACACCCGGGTGCTTCACTTCCAGAAGGATGGCGCCTGGTACGAGCGCCGTTCGCGCCTGGGCGATGCGGGCACCGTGATCGAGCTCGTGCTCCCCGAGCGGCGATCGCTAGCGGTGACCTGTCCCCCCACGGCGTGCAACGCGGAGCTTCGCTGGCGCCTGGACGAGGGGTTTTCGGCGAGGGCATCCGTCGCCTGTGACTCGGCGGGGGAGCGACGTCTCGAGGGGGTCCCGGAGGGCGTCCCCGAGGTCACCTGTCGCGCCGAGGCGGGGGCGGCCCCGCTCACCCTGCGCGTCACCGCAGAGCCTGGTCGCCTCCTGCTCGCGTCGCCGGTCCCGCTCACTCGGGTGCACGTACGCGGGCCGGAGTGCGTGGTGAGCGTCGGCGACACCGTGGCTCGCCCCACCGATGACGGCGACTATGCCGTGCAGATCGATGCGCCGGCATGGGTGCGGGCGGTGTGTGGCGGCCGGCCTACCCTGCCGATCCGAGTGGAGCCCGGCGCTACCGCGGAGGTCCCATGGAGTGCGGAGGGCCCCACGCTGCACCTCGGACCCCGAGGTGCGGTGGTCGACACCCTGGTGTTGGTCGCCACCGAGTGGACGCTGCCGCTGGGTCGTTCCGATGATGGGTTCCCGCTGCCCGACCTCCCGGCGGGCACCTACCGGGTGCTCGCGAGCGGGCCGGAAGGGCCGGCGCCGGAGCTGCTCGCCGTCGAGCCTCCCGAACCGAGTCGGTCGGGTGTGCTCGCGGTGCGGGGAGAGGGCGCTGCCCTGGTCGGCCGGCTGCGTGTCGATGACAACGGCCTAGACGAGAGGGTGCAGGCCGAGTAGATGGCCGCTCGGTCGAGCCGATTCGGCTCGTCGGAGGTGCTATGTCCGCTCGCGTGCTTGCCCTCGCTGTCGCTGTCTCTCTTCTCCCCGGCTGCATCGGCAAGAAGAAGTATGACGACGTGGTGAGTGAGAACCAGGAGCTGTACAGCCGCATCGACGGCATCAACAACGCCATGTCGGCGCTTGATACCGAACTCCGCGCGACGAAGAACCAGCTGTCGAGCACGTCCACGAGTCTCGATGCCACCCGCAAGCAGCTCGGCAGCGCCTCGGCGGAGAACGCAGAGCTGATGCAGGCGGTGGCCGAGCTCGAGGCCCGTCGTGCCCGCACCGACGCCATGTTGGCGTCGTACCGCGACCTGGTGGGCAAGTTCCAGGCGATGATCGACGCCGGCACGCTCACGGTCAAGGTCGTGGATGGCCGCATGGTGGTGGAGCTCGCCACCGACATCCTGTTCCCGCCTGGCGGCGCGTACCTGTCACGCGAAGGGCGCCAGGCCATCGCCGACGTGGCGAAGATCCTCGCGTCGATCAGCGACCGCGAGTACCAGATCGCTGGGCACACCGACGATCAGCCGATCTCCACCGAGCAGTTCCCTTCCAACTGGTACCTGGGCTCCTCCCGTGCCATTGCGGTCAGCGATGTGCTCATCAAGGAGGGACTGCCGCCCCAGCGGGTCAGCGTGGCGTCCTACGCAGCGTTCCGGCCGGCAGACACGAACAAGACCCGCGAGGGGCGTGCCGTGAACAGGCGGATCGAGATCATCATCGTGCCCGACCTCTCCACGTTGCCCGGGTTCGACGAGCTCTCCCGCATGGCGGCCGGCGCCGACGAGGCCCCTGCCCCCACAGAGCGCAAGACCCGGTGATCGTACGGGTTGCCTGAGGCTGCTTCGTGCGTAGGTTCGCGGCCGGTTGATCACCATCGCCGGAGGACCATTGCGATGACCGCTCAGACCCAGACCCACGGCTTCAAGGCCGAAGTCCAGCAACTGCTCACCCTGATGATCCACTCGGTCTACTCAGACCGAGAGGTGTTCTTGCGTGAGCTGGTGTCGAACAGCGCCGATGCGCTGGACAAGGCACGTTTCATTGGGCTCACCGACAGTGAGCTCGTGCCCCCGGGCACCGACAACCCCGGCGTGCGAGTCACCGTCGACGAGGAGGCGGGTACCGTCACGATCGACGATGACGGCATCGGCATGAGCGAAGAGGAGGTGGTGAACAACCTCGGAACCATCGCCAAGTCGGGCACCCGGGCCTTCCTCGATCAGGTGAAGGAAGCGGCCGACGCGCCGAAGCTCATCGGCCAGTTCGGCCTTGGGTTCTACAGCGCATTCATGGTCGCCCATCGGGTGGACGTGGAGACCCGCTCGGCTCACGCGGAGGCGCCGGCCGTGCTCTGGAGCTCGTCCGGTGAGGGCACCTACGAGGTGTCTGAGGGCGAGCGAGAGCACCGCGGCACGTCGATCACGCTGCACCTGCGGGATGACGCCAAGGACTTCGCCGACACGACCAAGCTCGCCGGCATCGTCCGCAAGCACAGCAACTTCCTCCAGTGGCCGATCACGGTCGGTGAGGACCAGGCGAACAGCGGCCGCGCCCTGTGGATGGAGCCGCCTGCCACGGTCAGCGAGGAGGAGTCGAACCAGTTCTACAAGACGGTCGCCACCGACTGGCGCGACCCAGCGGTCAAGGTGCACGTCTCGGTGGATTCGCCGATCCAGTACCGCGCACTGCTGTTCGTACCGGGTCAGCGCCCGCACGACCTGTTCTACCCGGACATGAAGAAGGGGCCGCGCCTGTACGTGCGTCGGGTGCTGATCGACGAGCATGCCTCGGGGATGCTCCCGGACTGGCTCCGGTTCGTACGCGGCGTGGTGGACAGCGAGGACATCCCGCTCAACGTCTCCCGCGAGATGATCCAGAAGACCGTCGTGGTCCAGAAGATCAAGAAGCAGCTCACGAAGCGCATCCTCAAGTCGCTGGGCCGCTTCGCGAACCGCCCGCCGGACGAGCCGGAGGAGCCTGAAGAGGTGGCCGAGGGCGAAGAGCCGCCGCTGCCCGCGCCGCCCAAGCCCACCTACGACGACGTGTGGCGCAACTTCGGTTCCTTGCTGAAGGAGGGCTACTACCACGACAAGCAGGACTGGGGTGAGGCCCTCCTCCCGCTGTTCCGGTTCAACGCGCTCAGCCACGCCGAGGCTGACGAGCTGATGTCGTTGGCCGACTACGTGGCGGCGATGCCTGAGGGCCAGGAAGACATCTGGTACATCACGGCCGAGTCGCGTGAGGGGGCGTTGGCCTCTCCGCACCTCGAGGCGTTCCGCAAGCGCGGGTGGGATGTGCTGCTGTTCACCGACACCGTGGACGAGTGGTTCGCCCAGTCCCTCGACACCGTCGAGGGCAAGTCCGTGAAGTCGGTCGCCCGAGGCGAGCTGGCGGCGCTCGACGAGGAGGAGGAGGAGGACGACGCGTCGAAGAAGGTCGACCTCGAGGCGTTCACGCCTTGGGTCCAGAGCGTTCTTGGCGACGCCGTGGGCGGCGTTCGTGGCTCGAGCCGGCTCACTGATTCCGCGTGTGTGCTGGTCGACGACGAGCACGGCATGAGCGCGAACATGGAGCGCATCCTCCGCTCTGCGAACCAGGACGTGTTCGGCGGCGCGAAGCGCGTGCTCGAGGTCAACCCAAAGCACCCGCTGATCCTGTCGTTGGCCGCCCTACACGAGAGCGGGAAGTCCGCGGTCGCCGAGCCCATGGTGCGCATGCTGCTCGACGATGCACTCCTGCTCGAGGGCACGGTGCGCGATGCGCAGGCCATGGGGCGCCGGCTGCAGGACTTGCTCCAGGCCGCTGCAGCTGCGGCGGTGGGTAGCGAGGCCAGCGCGTAGCGCTGCACTGTAGGGGGGAGGCGGTTAACCGAACAGTGTAGGGCTGGCACGGTTCCTCTGACCCCAGCCGCTTCCCGTTTTTGTCTCCTTCGGATGCCTTCTATGCGTGTCGCTCTGTTCTTCGATGGCAAGAACCACATGAAGGACCTGCGGCGTACGGCTGCCGATCGTTGGCTCGATCACGGCAAACTCGCGGACTGGATGGTGGACCACGTGGGTGGTACGTCACTGGCCGCCGCCTACTACTACACCGGCATCCCGAACTCGAAGGAGGAGAGCCCCGACCGCCACGCGCTGTCCGATCTCCTCGAGGAGTTGGACCGTCGGCCGGGGTTCTTCGTCCGGCGCTTCAACCGTCGCGCCAACACGCGGGAGTGCCCGCACTGTCGGCAGGTCATCGCCTACACCGAAGAGAAGATGGTCGACACGTCTCTCGTGGCGGAGCTGATCACCCTCGGCGTGGCAGACGCATTCGACATCGCGGTGGTGTTCTCGGGCGACCTCGATGTGGCCCCGGGCCTCACCGCAGTGCATGCGCTGGGCAAGCCCGTGTGGGTCGCGACCTTCGGCCAGTATGGGCTGTCGCGGTCGCTCACCCGGGCGGCGTGGGCCACGGTCGACCTGCTCGAGCATCTCGACGCCTTCGCCTACTCGGACCTGGGCACGGCGGTGCCGGTCCGACCGTCCGCCCCCGAGCAGGTGGACCGGGAGGTGTTGCGCGAGCTCCGGCGCGCCGAAGCGCACTTCACCGCGGGTGGGGGCTTCGTCGGAGCCCACTACTTCGTGCACCGCTGGAAGGGGCACTCCATCCCGGATGCGCCAGACCTGCGGCGTGAGGCCGTTCAGCGCCTGCTGGCCGCCAGCCTGGCCGAGACCTACCAGGTGGATGGCAAGACGGCGCTCCGTGCGGCGCCACATGCAGCGGTCGACGTTCCGGCCTGAGCCGCGTCAGGCCGCCTCGAGGGCCGTCGCGAGGTCGAGCGCCTGCCGGAGCACCTGCTCCACCGCCTCCGGATCGAGGCGCACGCTACGCAGGTTGACCGCGTGGTCGTCGATGTACAGGTCGCCACAGGTCGAGAGCGCCAGCAGCGCCTCTCGCACCTCGGGGCCGAGCAGCTGCCGAACCCTGAACGGGTCCCAGCCCTTGACCACGAATGCCCGGTCGAACGCCTCGTTGCCGAACTGGATGTCCTGCCCCACGCTCCAGAACCCGTCGGGACCCGTCTGCGGGTTCAGGCGGAGCCCGAGCTCGCTCGTGAACGAGAGCTGGATGCGCACGCTCGCGCTGTAGCCAGAATCGCCGCGCCACGTCGTGATCTTCACCGGGTGACCGTCGACCTCGCCGACGAGGGCCGGCAGCCAGCCCTCCAGGGTGAGCCCGTGCCGGTCGGCCAGCTCCTCCCACGCATGCACGACGTCTGCCAGCCCCGCGGGAGGGGGCACCTGTTGGCGCGCGCTCTCCAACGCGCGGGCCAGCGCTAGCATGGCATCGACGAGCGCGTGGAGCTCGTCGGGTCGGGTCTCGGGGCGCCGCAGGTGCACGCGTACCGACCCGTCTGTGATCACCACGTCCGGCCACCGGCTCCCGAGCGCCGCGAGCTCGCGCACCACGTCCGGTCCGAGCAGCTGTCGAACGTGGTCGGGATCGTCGCCGTGCGCCTCGATCCGGCGCCGGAGCTCAGGCGTGTCCAGTCGCACCTCGGGCGCGCGTCCACGGCGGAAGATGCGGTCTGAGAGGCCTCTGCGACGCACCAGGAGACCGAGTCCGAGCGGGCGGTCCAGGTCGACCACACCCCAGGTCAGGTTCCGCCGGTCGGGGCCGTGGCCCATCATGACGCTGCCGACCCAGATGCGCCGGTCGTCGTAGTAGCCCTGGAGCGAGATGCCGCGCGTGTCGACCGACAGCCCGAGCCTCTCCGCCACCACCCGGTAAGCGCCGGCCGCACCGAGCTGATGCAACCCGCGGCGCATGAACAGCCAGCCCATGACCACGGGCAGCGCGATGCCTACCAGCAGGCACGCGAGCGGGAGCAGTGAGTCCACGCTTCGGCGATCCTCCAGCGACTAGAACGCGACGACGGTCCCGGCCGAGACCTGGGGAAGCAAGCCGGTGCTGCCCACTCCCTGCTCGATGAGGGGCCAGTTCTTGCCCGACCACATGCCCAGCCCGATGTTCACGTTCAGGCCAAAGCTGTCGATGATCATGAAGTCAGAGCCGAGGCGGGCGCGCACGCCTGCGGCCCAGTCCGACCCGATGTCGTCCTTGTAGTACTGGACGACGATGAGGTCGGCGCCGCCGTAGGGCTGCACGATTCCGCCGGTGATCTTGTACATCGCCCCGAGGTTGTACGGGAAGATGGTCTCCCAGGCGGAGGTGCTTCCCTCGACCAGCGCGATGTCGGGCGGGAGGGTGCGGGAGGTTCCGTACGCTTCCACGCCGGCGAGGATGTGCAGGCCGGCGACGACCGGCACGGCGAACTCGCCGCCGATGGTGACGAAGTTGAACCGGTAGTAGTTGGCATAGCCGCCGCGAAGCGTGAACTGGAGCGTGTTCGCGCCCGGCCGCTCGATGGTTGCCGACGACCCACCCCGCTCGGGCTTCTCGCTGGGCGTGCGCGAGCGGGTCTTTGGCGCATCTTCGAGGTTCGCCACCGCTGACGGGGGTGGGGTCAGGGGCGCCACGGCGACGGGGGCCGGCACCGGGTCGGTCGATGGGGCGCCGAACTGGATGCTGTCGATGTCTTCTACGGTGATGTCGGCGGGCGACCCACCGAAGCTGATCGCCGCCAGATCATCGTCGGACGTGGCCGCGGGGGCTGGCGCTGGCGCCAGTGGGTCGCCGTCGAAGTCGAAGTCTTCTTCGTTACCCGCCTCGAACGCCGCGACGCTGGGAGCTGCGGCCGCTGTGGCGTCGGGGTCTTCACCGGTGAGCAGCTCCGTGATGATGCTGGTCATGCCGTTGGCCATCTGGGTGGAGTCGGACGGGACCGGGAACTCCTTGCGGCGCACGATGGTGTTCGATGCGGCGTCGTACAGCAGCAGCTCCAGTCCGTAGTCGCTCCCACGCGCGTGGATCGTGCCCGTGATCAGCCGCTCGCCGCCGTTGCCGACGGCGATGCCGTTGAGACATCGCGTGGACACCAGGCAGGTGTTGCTGAGCGTCGTGGGACGCTGTGGCAGCTCGACCACCTTGTCGACGCCGGACGCGAAGTCGAGCTCAGAGGCGAGGAGCTGGTGAACATTTCCGAGGACCTTGCCGTCGACGCCATTCTGTAGAAGAGGCGTGAGGACGACAGTATCGGCGGCTGCGACTCCGGGGAGCAGCAGACCGAGGGCGAGCGGGACGAGGAACTGGCGCATCGGGCCTCCGGGCGTTCGTGCGCGGTCGCCGAGGTATAACCCCACGAGCGCGCACGGCTTACAACGGCTGGACGTCAGCGGACCTGTCATGCCACTGTGTCACGAGATGTCTTCGGGCGACTCAGGGTCGACGGCAGCGTCGAACAGGCCCCCCCACCAGCTCTCGAAGCGCTCGGAGTGCACCACCGCGGCCAGCCGCCGCGCGACGAGCTCCGTCGTGGTGTCGGACCACACGTCGCGCAGACCGACTTCGTCGAGCCATGCGGCGAGCGTGCCGTCGCCGGTCTCATCGAGCAGAGCTGCGATTCGAGCCTCCATGCGATCGACGAAGTCGGGCGCCGCCACCCAGGCGCTGAGGGTGGCCACCACCAGGTCGACGATGTCCTCTGGGTGCAGCTTCTCGCCCTCGCTGGCGAGCTCGGACACCGGGGTGTCGAGCACCACATCGAGCACTGCCAGGCGCAGGTCTGCGAACCCTTCGGCCCGGTCGGGGTTCGCGGCCTCCCGGGCGATGGAGCGCACCGCATCCCGAGTGGCACCCTTGACGAACTCCGAGATCCGATGCTCCACCGAGGACTCGACCTCGTCGCGCATCGCGTCCACCAGGTTCTCCGCCATTCCGCCGAGCGCGCCCAGGTTGCGCCGCACCCCGAGCCCCGAACGCAGCCCCCCGAGCAGGCCCTTCGACCGCTTGTTCGCTTCGTCGCGGACGTTCTTCAATACCCCGCCGTCCCACAGGTGCAGGCGCTCCTGAAACCTGCGCACGGTGTGGGAGAGCACCTCGCCGAGCAGCTCGTTCACCGCGTCGTGGTCGATCAATCGAAGCGCAAAGGCCTCGTTCGGACTGTATGACCGGCCGATGAGCTTGCCGAGGGGTGCCTCGGCATCGCTCGGGAGGAATGCCCGCAGCGGTCGCTCCTCGTCGTGCACCCGCTCACGCTCGGCGTCGAGTCGGCGCTCCACCCAGGTGCGCACCAGATCGCCGTGCGTGGCGGCCTCGAGCGCCGTTGCCAGCTGACTGGCGATCCAGCGCGGATGAGCGATGGCGCGCAGCGGTGTGGCCGTCGTCTCGTCGACGACGATCCGGGCCAGCTCGGTGAGTGAGCGTGCGTCATCGTCCCGAAGGCGGGCCAACGCTCGCGCGGCGGCGGGGTCCATCGTGGCTCCAGTCGTTCGGGAGGGCGTTGCGGGCTCCCGACGCTCCGATCCTAGCCGGGTGGCGGAGGCGGTGCGGCGAGGGCCCATCACGCCCCCGGCTGCTGCGACCGCTCAGTTGCGGACGCGTGCCCGCCGGAACACGTCGACCAGCGAGCGCAGCATGTTGCCGGCCGCCGTCTTCAGGTTCGTGCGCACGATGGAGTTCGGCACCGGAGCGTTGATCTCGGTCTGGATCCGGTACACCACCTCGGTGGTGCCCTCGCTGGATTCCCCGACCTGCCATTCGGATTCGTAGGCGGTGAAGTCGTCGGACTGCACCAAGGTCTCCTGCCAGCCGTTCTCCGTGGGGCAGCGCTTGGCGCGGAACGCGAAGGGGCGGAAGATGCCCCGCGTCTTGCGGTCGACCATCTCGCAGTTGCCGTCCTGCGTGGTGGTGACCGACAACGTGTCGGTCGACAGCGCCGCAAGGCGGCCGCCGGTGTCGGCCAGCAGGGCGCGCACCTCGTCCGAGCTGGCGGGCACCTGGATTCGGGCCACTACGTGCCCGCGGTCGTCAATGGTTACGGCCACCTCGTTGTCCGCCGCGGTGGCGAGCGAGGGCAGGAGCACGGCAGCGAGGAGGGCAGCGCGAAACATTGTCGCCTCGGTCGGTTTGTATTCTGACCGAACAGTCGGTAACCCCCGCCGGACGGCCTGGCGAGAACGTGTTCTCACATTGCCA
Organism: Myxococcota bacterium; assembly: GCA_047609825.1. GTDB lineage: Bacteria > Myxococcota_A > UBA796 > UBA796. Next base: position 6,203 of record JBLFXJ010000059.1, on the reverse strand, counting down.
TGAGCTCCCGAACATGCGCTGGCCCGGTGCCGCAGCATCCACCGATCAGCGTGGCTCCGGCAGCCCGCCAGGAGCGCGCATGTACGGCGTATGACGCCGGGGTCGACGGGTTGCGCGGGCCGCTGCCGCCGGGCGACGGCCAGCCGTTGGCGTATGCGCCGAACGGTACGCCGAGGTCTGCGATCGCCTCGACGAAGGGCAGGGTGCGGTCCGCCGGCACACAGTTGATCAGGATCGCTCGCGCGCCAACCGCCACCGCACGCGCCGCTCCGGCGCGCACCTCGGCGTGGGTGAGGAGGTCGGCGTCGGGGCCCGCGGTGAGCGCGAGCCAGGTCGGCACCCGGGTCGCCACGCACGCCTCGACGGCCGCGATGGCCTCGTCCACATGGGCGAAGGTCTCGCAGAGCAGCAGGTCGACACCGAGCCCCGCCAGGTGTGCGGCCGTGCGGCGGTGGTGGGCACGGGCGTTCGGTGGGGACAGGTCGGGGCGGTAGCAGTCGTGGACGGGTGCGATGGCGCCAGCGATCCGATGGGATGGCGGCACCGCAGACCGGGCGACGGCGACACTCCGCTCGGCGAGCGACCGCCACGCGCCGCCGACCGCACTGGGAGTGGTCCTGAAGGTGTTCGCGGTGTGCACGACGGCGCCGGCGTGGGCGTACTCGGCGTGGACCGCGGCGAGCGTGTCGGGTGCCCGGCTCGCCGCCCAAGCGGTCCATGCAACACCCGATGTCGGCACCCCTCGTGAGATGAGTTCGGTCCCGATGGGCCCGTCCAACAGCGTGACCGGAGGTGTGCGCATGTGGGTGTCAGTGTAAGCGCGGACGGGGGGCGGGCCCTGGCTGTATGCTCAACTCGATGAGCGATTTGCCTGCGCTGGTGCTGGCCCGCATGGCCGATGATGTAGCGGTCGGTCGTGAGGTCCGAAGCCGGGCGGAGCAGCGCCTGAGCGAGCAGCTGTGCCGAGTCGCCAGCGAACTCGGAGGGCACTGTCCCCGGGGGCCATTCGCGGGCGGACTCGCCGTGTTCTCGTCGCATGAGGCGGCGCTCGAGTGCGTGGTGGCGGTCCGAGAAGCCAGCGCGTCGCGCATCATGCGACCACGGCTCGCCGTTCACGCCGGCCTCCTCGAACACTACGAGCTCCCGGACGGCGACGTGTGGGTGGACGGTCCGGCGGTGCATCAAGCTGCGAGGCTCGCATCCATCGTGCGCCCTGGACAGGCGGTCGTGAGCGCCCGCGTGATCGCCGCGCCGCCGCCCGGGTGGCAACGGGACGACACGGGCCACCACGAGCTCGTGGGCGTGATCGGCCAGCTGCGACTGGATCGGATGCGCGCGGACGGGGAGGAGGTCGACTGGATGCCGCCGGTGCGCAGCCAGGCGGTGGTCGGCGGGAACCTCGTGCCGAGGGAGGAGGCGCTGATCGGGCGGAGCGCAGACCTCGCGGCGCTCACCGAACTCCAGGAGCTCGGGGTCCGGGTGATCACGGTGGTCGGCGAGCCTGGGGTGGGTGGGTCGAGGCTGTGCCGTGAAGTGGCGCTCACCAGCCGCGGCGCCAGCGGGGGTGTGTGGTGGTGTGACGCCCAAAACGGAGCGCTCATTGAGGTGCTCCGGGCCGCGGGTGAGGCGCTGGGGGTGCCGCTGGTGCTCGGTCGCACGCTGGCGGATGGCGTACTGCAGGTCGGCCATGCGCTCGCTGCCCGAGGGGCGTCGCTGCTGGTGCTCGACGGGGTGGATTCGCTGTCCGGGGACGTCGCCCGCGTGATCCGTACCTGGTGCGAGTCGGCGCCCGAGTGCCGATTCCTGGTACACGCGCCCGACCGGCTCGGGGTGCCGGGCGAGGTGGCCTACCGGCTGGCGCCTCCCCCCGAGACCGAGTCGCTGCGAATCCTCCAGCTCGCGCTGCGCCGGGTGGGGCTGGACCCGGTCGACGAGAGCGTGGGCCTGGGTCTCGTCCGCACGCTCGGCCGGAACCCATTCGCGATCGGGCTGCTCGCGCCGCTGCTCGCTCATGTGCCCGCGGCCGAGCTGGTGGTGCGGCTGCGGGCGACGACCGGGGGACCGCTTCGCACCCTGGCCATCGTGTGGAACCAGCTGGAGCCCGCGGCTCGGAAGGTGTTGACCGCCTGTGCCGTGTTCCCGGTCTCGGCGGACCGGACGTCGATCCTCGAGCTGGTCGACGACGGCACCGAGGTGGCGGACGCGCTGATCCACCTGGAGAGAGCGTCCCTGGTCCGCTCGCGGGACGAGGCACGCGCAGCGGGCGTCGAGCGGTTCTCCATGGACGCCCGGGTGAGACGCTTCGTGCTGGGAAGGCTCGATGAGGAGCGGCGCCAGGCGCTGCTGCATCGGTTCGCGGTGCACGTGCTCGCCCGCGCAGAGCCGTGGAGCGAGCGCGTGTGGGATGGCGATGGCCCCGAAGTGCTCGCGCGCTTGGAGTTAGTACGGGACGATCTGCTCGCCATCGCCCACTGGGCGCTGTCGCATCCCGAAGGCACGCCTGATGTTCTCGCATTCGCGGTACGTGCAGTGTTGTGCCTCCAGCCGCTGTTCCTCAGCCGCGGGCCGTTTCCGCAGCAGCGGCAGCTGCTCGACGAGGTGCTCGAGCAGTGTGCCGACCACCCCGACCTGCTCCCCGGGCTCCAGGTGCGCCTGCTGCTCGCCCGGGTCGATTCCCGCAGGCTCCGGGGGCGGCATGCCCGCGCCCGAACAGACCTCTCCCGTGCCATGTCCCTCGCGGGGCGCGCGGGAGACACCGGGGACCGGGTCCGCTGTCTCTACGCCAAGGGCATGCTCGCGTTCGAGTCGGGGGATGCGGCCGCTGCGGCCACCGCTCTCGAGCGCAGTGCCACCCTGGCCAGTCGCCGGGGAATGCGCCGAGATGCCGCCATGGCCGGCGCGTCGCTCGGGGTGGTCCACCTGCTCCAAGGGCGACTGACCGACGCTGAGCAGATCCTCGAGCAGGCCTTGGCGGAGTTCCGCACGCTGGGCTCCCGCCACTTCGAGGGGATCGCGGTCGGCAACCTCGGCGGAGTCCTGCGGGCCAGTGGTCGATTCGAGGCGGCACGAGAATGTTTTCGGCGGGCCGTCGCCCTTCACCGAGAGACGGGGGAGCGCCGGCTCGAGGCGCTGCGGGTAGCCAACCTCGGCGCCCTGGACATGGAGATCGGAAAGGTCGATGACGCGCGAGAGGCCTGGGAGGAGGCCATCGTGCTCGCCCGCGAGGTCGGGGACCGGCGTGCCGAGGCGAGCGGGCTGGAGGCCCACGGGATGATCGCGTTGGAGCGCGGACAGCACCTGGTGGCGCGGGCTCACTTGTCGGAGGCCCTCGCGGTGTACCGCCTCGCGCGCGATGCGACGGGGGAGGGGACCGCCATGGGCTACCTCGGGCTGACCGACCACCGTGCGGGACAGCGAGACACGGCGCGAGAGAGCTACTTCGCCGCGATCACCCAGCTTCGTGAGGGTGACGAGGGCGTCCGGTGCGGCATGTTTCTCGCTTGGCTCGGCGCCCTGGAGGCCGAGGACGGAGAGCTGATGGCCGCTCAGGCGGCGTTCGACGAGGCGCACCAGCTGCTCGGCCGCGGCACACCCCTGTTGGACGTGCTCGAGGCGTCGTTGGATCTGCTGAACGCGTCACGGGATCCGAACGGGGGGGACACCTACCGCTCGGCAGCGGCGCTGCGCCTGGACCGGGCACCGGCGAAGATGGGCAGCGATCTGCGGGTCGCGATGGCCCATGTGTCGGGGTTGCTGGGGCGCGCCGCGGTGGTGATCAGCGCGTCGTGATCACAGTGCGCAGAACAGGGGCACATACACCTGGCGCATCGCGTCGATGTCCATGCACGGGTCCATCGCCATGGAGCTGTGGGGCGTGCACCAGTCCTGGCGAGGGTCCTGGGCCGAGGTGGTGAGCCGGGCGAGCCAGGGTGGCGGCTCGGTGTCGGTGTCGCTGACGCCATCGGGCAGCCCGAGACGGTCCAGCGCGTCCGTCAGCAGATCCGTGCGTTCGTCGAGGTGCCAGAGTGCATGCGAGCGGTCTCCAGGGGTGGCCCGGGGATCGTCGAGCCACGCCGCGTTCTCGCGTTCATGGGTCGGCTCCATCGGCCCGCTGATGTACAACACGCTCGCGACGGAGTGGTCCCGCGAGAGGATGCCCACGTTGCCCGACCCTCGTGACCAGCCGGCCAGCACGACCCGTTCCCACACGACGCCCTCGCCGTCGAGGTAGGCGTCCCAGCCGTCGTCGGGGTGCTCGACGTGGAGGTGTGCGAGAAGGACTGCGAGGCGCGTGACTGCGGCGTCCGCGGGGCCGACTTCGATGATGGGGGAGTGGTCGACTCCGTACAGCAGCTCCTCGCGGGCGTTGCCGAAGCACTCGGCGTCCGCCTCGGGCGCGGTGCACGGGAACTCCAGCACCTTGCTGTTGTCGTAGCCGAGGGAGATCGTCCTGTATCCGGCGTATGCAGCCCAACTGAGCAGGCTGTCGTTCTGGTCGCCGGGGCCCGGTGGGAAGAACAGGAACAGCTCCGGGCGAGGCGCGAGCTCCAGGCGCCGGACCACCTTGTGCAGTCTCATCCCGACGGCGTGGGTGTCGTACGCGGCATCGCACAGGTTGACGGTCGCGGGATCCAGCACGCAGGGGTTCCACCGCTCCAACGCATACGACCCGTCGTCGCCGAACGCGTCGGGGTCGGGGCACACGTCGCAGGTCCACGGATCGACGCTGTCGTCGTCGAGGTCGATGGCGCCGTCGCAGTCGTCGTCGCGACCGTCACACACCTCGTCAGCGTCGGGATGTGCCGCCGGTTCGGTGTCGTCGCAGTCCCCACCACACACTGTGAACCCGTCGCCATCGAGGTCGACCTCGCCTGGGTCGGGCAGTCCGTCGCAGTCGGTGTCTGCGTGGGCGTCACACTCAGTGGGAGCGCCCGGGTACACCTCTGCAGCGGTGTCGTCGCAGTCGTCGCTGTCGCTCACGTGCCCTGCAGGTTGGGCCGGCGCTCGGCGCGGGCGGCTGAGGTCGCCATGGCCATCGCCGTCTGCATCTGCGTAGAAGGTCGCCTCGGGGATCTCGGTCGGCAAGGATGTGGACGTGTCGGGCGTGGTGGGATCGGATGTCGATGTCGATGTCGATGTCGATGTCGCGGGTGCCCGGGAAGGCCCACGTGGGTCGCTCGGTGCGGTGCAGGCGACGAGCAGCGACAGGATCAGCGAAGGCGCCATGCGAGCCCTCCGATGGCGATGGCCGTGAGCAGGCCGAGTGCGGTGGCGGCCAGTGGAGGCAGGAGGCCCCCGAGGACGGCCGCGCCCACGGCCCAGGTGAGGCGCGCGCCCAGAGAGGTGAGCACACTACCGCCCGTGATGGCGATGAGACCGCTGAGGCTCACGCCAACCACCAGGCCGGACAGGGGCGCCAGAGGCGTGACGACGAAGGCGAAGGCCAAGACTGAAACGACGGGGCCCCAGCGCTGCTGCACCCAGCCGCGGAAGAAGACCTCCTGTCCGATGACGGCGAGCAGGCCTGCGCCAGCGCCCGCCCACGTGGGCTGCACCGCGGCACCGAGGCGTTCGACCACTCCCGCCCAGGCGGTGGCAGCCGCGGCGTTCGGCTGGATGGCCGCGCCCTGAGAGAGCATCAGCAGCGCTCCGACAGCCAATGCGGCGATGGCGGCGACACGGGTTGGGCGACGCACACCCAAGGCGTCGCGCAGGCTCGAGGTGGAGGCCGCCCCGTTCAGTGAGAGCAGCAGCAACCCAAGACCTGCCGCTGCGACTCCGGCCGCTCGGGGAAGCTCCTCGGTCAAGGTGGGGTTTCCGGCGGCTCCCCACAGCACGGGCGCGGCGATCGGCAGCCACCAGGCACCGGCCGCGAAGCTGGTCACCGCAGCTGCCGCGCCGAGGGTGCGCCCGGGCAGGAGCTCAGAGGGGGCGTCTTCCAGGTCGCGTGCGGTGGCCCACAGGCACGCGAGGGAGAGGGCCAGTGAGCTCGTGAATGCGACCACCGCCGGCAGTGGGCCATCCCATGTGCCACCCGCTGCGACCAACGCACCGCCCAGGGGCACGGAGGCGCCGAGGAGAGGATCGATCCGACCGGCGAACCACGCGCCGAGGCCGGTGATCGACAGCACCGCTGGCAGGACGCGGAGGGAGACCGTCGTGCCGGTGACGACATCGGTCGCGCGACGCACCAGCCAGAACCC
>JBLFXJ010000058.1:0-29769 GCA_047609825.1 Myxococcota bacterium | reverse complement strand
GTGTCGCCCGTGTCCAGCGGCACCGGCAGATCTTCGTCCAGGGCGTCGATCACGTCGTCGCCATCCCAGTCGGGACCGCCAGGCCCACCCTCTTCCAAGTCCGTGAGGCCATCCTCGTCGGTGTCCACCCGGTTCGGGTCGGTCTCGTCATCTGCCAGGCCGGGCTGATCCGCGTCGAACCTGCCGTCCTGGTCTACATCCTCGATGCCGTCGTCCAGGCCGTCACCGTCAGAGTCGGCGAGGCGCGGGTCCGTGGTGGTCCACGGGTCGGTGTCGGGAACGAACAGAGCAGGGTCGGTGTCTTCGCCCTCGGGCTCGGCCAGGCCGGCCTCCAGGCCGTCCGGCAGTCCGTCGCCGTCGGTGTCCCGCACGTTCACCAGGGTGCCGAGCGCGACCTCGCTGCCATCGAACAGGCCGTCGTCGTCCACGTCGTCGTCGAGCGGATCGAGCAGTGGATCCGCCACCTCGACGCCGTCGAGCAGCAGGTCGCCATCGGTGTCGGGGTTGAACGGGTCGGTGCCGAGGACGATCTCCTCTTCATCGGTCAGGCCGTCGCCGTCGGTGTCCTGGTCGGACGGGTCGAGGGCGTCGATGGTGCCGTCGCCGTCGTAGTCCGGGCCGGCTGGGCCGCCTTCGGCCGAGTCCGACGCGCCGTCGCCGTCGGAGTCGACGCGGTTCGGGTCGGTCTCGTCGGCGTCGGTGCCAGGACCATCGCCGTCGAACACGCCGTCGAGGTCGATGTCCTCGACCCCATCGGACAGGCTGTCTCCGTCGGTGTCGGCCAGCGACGGGTTCGTGGTCGTGGCCCCGCCGTCGCCGTCGCGCACGAACACGGCGGGATCGGTGTCGGTGCCGGGGCTGGCCAGCCCCGCCTCCTGACCGTCAGACAGGCCATCGCCGTCGCTGTCGAACTCGATCGGCGACGTGCTCCACGCCACCAGCTCATCACGGTCGCCGAGCCCATCGTCGTCGCTGTCGGCGTCGATCCACACGGTGCCCAGCGCGCCCTCGTCGGCGTCGAGGATCCCGTCGTCGTCGGAGTCGGTGTCCAGCGCGTCGATGGTCTCATCGCCGTCGTGGTCGGCCCGGCTCGCAGCGCGCTCGGTGAGGTCGCTGATGCCGTCGCCGTCGGTGTCTTCCCGCGCCGGGTCGGTCTCGTCGTTCACGACGCCGGGCAGGTCGCCATCCATCCGGCCGTCGCGGTTGGCGTCCTCGATGTAGTCGAGGATGGTGTCGCCATCGGTGTCGTTGGACAGCGGGTTCGTTGTGGACGACGGGTCGGCATCGGCGACGAACACGCCGAGATCGGTGTGCATGCCAGCGGGCACGGCCAAGCCGAGCTCCACGCCATCGCTGATGAAGTCGCGGTCGGTGTCGAAGCTGCTCGGGCTGGAGCCGGAGGAGTTGACCTCGAAGCCGTCGGTCACGCCGTCGTCATCGGTGTCGTCGTCGCGGCGCGACGTGAACCACACCGTATCTTCCAGCAGATCGGCCAGGCCATCGCCATCGCCATCCGGATCGAGTGCGTCGATCAGCTCATCAGCGTCGAAGTCCGGACCGCCGGCGCCGCCCTCGACAAGATCGTTCACGCCATCGCCATCGGTGTCGGCGAGGTTCGGGCTGGTCTCGTCGGCGAGCGTTCCCGGCTGATCACCGTCGAACCGACCATCACGGTTCAGGTCCTCGTCGCCGTCGAGCAGGCGATCGCCATCGGTGTCGGCCAGGGTGGGGTCGGTGGTGGAGGACGGGTCGGCATCGGCCACGAACACCAACAGATCGGTGTTGCGGCCCTGGGGCTCGGTGAGCCCGGCCTCGAGCCCGTCGAGCAGGCCATCACGATCGGTGTCGGCGATCAGTACGCCGGTCCCGCGGGTGACCTCTGCGCCGTCGAGCAGGCCATCATCGTCGCTGTCGTCGTCGAACCGCGAGGAGTAGTAGATGGTGTCCTCGCTGCCGTCGTCGAGGCCGTCGCCATCGCCATCCGCGTCGATGGCGTCGATGTTGCCGTCGCCGTCGAAGTCAGGCCCGCCAGGACCGCCCTCGGTGGCGTCATCCACGCCATCACTGTCGGTGTCGGCGAGCAGCGGGTTGGTCTCGTCTTCCGCGGTGCCGTCGGGGTTGTCCACCGCGCCGTTGCGGTTGAGGTCCTCCTCGCCGTCGAGCAGGCTGTCGCCGTCGGTGTCGGGGTTCTCGGGATCGGTCTGGCTGCCCGGCGCCGTGTCGGCGGCGAACAACAGCAGATCGGTGTTGCGCCCCTGGGGCTCCGTGAGGCCGAGCTCGAGGCCATCCGTCAGCCCGTCTTCATCGCCGTCGATGAGCATGGGGTCGAGCCCGATGTCGACCTCGACGCCATCGAGCAGGCCGTCGTCGTCGCTGTCGTCGTCGAACCGGGAGGTGCCGTGCACGAGGTCTTCGTCGAGGTCTGGCAGGCCGTCATCGTCTCCATCGTCGTCGATGGCATCGATCCGACCGTCGCCGTCGAAGTCGGGACCGCCCGCGCCACCCTCGGTGAGATCGTCCACGCCATCGGCGTCGGTGTCGGCGAGCAATGGGTCGGTCTCGTCGCCTTCGGTGCCGTCCGGATCTTCGTCGACCCGGCCATTGCCGTTCAGGTCCTCGGCGCCGTCGAGCAGGCCGTCGCCGTCGGTGTCCGGCACGAGAGGATCGGTGCCGTTCAACGGCGCGGCATCGGCCCTGAACAGGTCGAGATCGGTGTCGTCGCCCTGGGGCTCGGTCAGGCGCAGCTCCACGCCGTCGGACAAGCCGTCGGCGTCGGTGTCGAACCGCACCGGGTGGGTGCGCGCGATGAGCTCGTTGCCGTCGGTGATGCCGTCATCGTCGGTGTCGTCATCCAGCGGACCGGTCTCGTCTCCGCTGTCGGGGATGCCGTCGGCTCCGATGAACTCGTCTACATCCAACAGGCCGTCTTCGTCGCCATCCGCGCTGAGCGGATCCGACTCATCGCCCGTGTTGAGCAACCCATCGTCGCCGTACACCTCGACGTAGTCGCCGAGCGTGTCTTCGTCGGAGTCGCCGGACAGGGGGTTGGTGCCCAGCGCCGCCTCGAAGGCATCCGGCAGGCCGTCGCCATCGCTGTCGACCGCCTCGATGCAAGCCAGACCCTCGTAGTCGACGTGCGCGGTGAGGAGGTTGCCGCCGACCGTCGCGGCAGAGGCCTTGTTGATCTGCACCATGCGCCACGGCACGCCGCCGTGGGCGTGAAGCTGGCCCGTGTTGTCGAACGCGAGGTCACCCAGCACGTCGACGACCGCGATCGGCCCCACCCGGGCCGCGATGCCGCTCGGTGGCAGGGTGAACAGGTCGGCCAGCCCGGAATCATCCGTGAGACCTGCGTAGAGCACGCCGGTGGTGGGATCCACAGCGAGCGCACCGCATTGGTCCACGCCGCCGATCGGCGACCGGATGCGGCGACCATCCGCCCCGTCGAGGGCGCCAGGCACGACGGCGCCGGTGACGCGATCGAGCTGGAACAGGACGTCGCCGCCAGCATCGCCAGCGCAGGCCCAGAGCGCCCCGGTGATGGCGTCGAACGCCAACCCCTGGATGTCGCCGAGCGGCACCGCTGCAGCATCTACTGTGACGCTGATCGGCGCGCCGACGCCGGAGTAGGCCCCGGTGGTGGTGTCGACCACCCCCAGCTCTCCGCCGGCGATGGCGTACAAGGTGCCCGACCAGGGGTCGACGGCAAGAGCCGCCACACCCCCTGACCCGAGCGGCCCCACGTCGACTTCGTTCGTCAACGGATCGGGGTCGCCGGGATCGACGCGCACCAGGGTGTCAGATGTATCGGACGCGCTCCAACAGAGTGGAGCCGCCGACGCGGGGCCCGCGAGCGCGAGCAGGACAATCGGTGAGTTGGCGAGGCGCATTGCGAGCGCACTCTACCCGGAGGGGCCCGCTCGGGGAACCGGTGCCGTGCCGAACGTTCGTCGATCGTCTCTTGCACGCACCCATGGAGCCAGCGCGGTGACCCACTCGGCGGGTTGGCCGAGGCCGCCCACCTCGATGCGGAACATGTCTGGCGGACGCCCCGGCCGCGCGACATCGCCCTCTATCACGACCTTTCCGGGCCCTGTCGACCGCACCGAGCGGAGCCCCCGGCCTCGGTCGATCGTCTCGTCGACCAGCAGCCCGCGATTGCATGCGATCACAAGACGGTCCCTCGTGACCCGGAGGTCACCAGTGGTCCGGTTCGCGGCGCGCGGGCTCATCCCGGGCAACACGCCCGTGGCTTGGACCAGAACCCTGAGGCTCAATCCGGTGGCCCCGCGAACGATGGGGGCGCCCGACAGCCGGGCGAGGGCGCGGCGGCGGAGCAACAGACCCCAACCCCGCACCAGCAGCCCCGAGACGACCACGGCGACGAAGACGATGATGATGGCTTGCCACATGTTGCTGTGGACCTCAGAGACCGAGCGTGGTTCCCAGCGGAGCAGTGACCGGCTATCACCGTGCTGTCCAGGAGGTTTGATGAGCCGTCCAAGCGACCCGCTGCTCCGGTGGCTGCGGGAGATGCTCGACAAGCGCGAGATGAACGTCGCTGCCCTGTCGCAGCGATGTGGGATCCCGCGACCGCGGCTGCGTCGTGTGCTGTCCGGCGGCGACCCGATGCAGGTCGACGAGCTGCTCACGATCTCGCAAGCGCTCGAGCTCGATCCCAGCGAGCTCGGCCTGGCCGCACCCGGCGAGCTGGAGGTCGAGGGTGCGGCGACCAGCCTGAGCGTGGCACCGTCAGGCAACGCCGCCCTGAAGGCGCCGCCCGAAGAGCCCACGGGTGTCACGGTCGACCCATGGGGCAACCACGCGAGGCAGCTGCTCGAGGTGGCCTTCGGCCTCGGCTGCGACTTCTTCTTCTTCTCGGAGGTCGACCTGCTCGCCGACAGCGGCGTGCCCGAGGCGGTGCTCTCCAAGTACAAGGGGAGTCGCCTGCCGCTCAAGCTGGACGGCGCGTACCACTCCTACAACCGGCCCCGCTACACCGACACGGACGTGACCCTCGACCTGTCGTTCGACGCGGTGTACACCTGCAAGTTCCCGTGGAACGCCATCAAGCAGGTGGTGTTCTACCCGCCGCCGCCCAGCGAGACGATGGGCGACGATGGCGGCGACGACACGACCGAGCCGGAGCCGCCGAAGCGGTCGCACCTCCGATTGGTCACCTGACGCCGGGCGTTGCCTGGCAACGCCCGTGAAGCGCTCGCCTACTTGGCGGCCGCCTCAGCCTCGGCCTGCTGCTGCAGGAGGCGCTCCTCGATGTCACGGAGCAGCTGGAACGCGGGGCCCGTGCGGTTGTTCTTGATGCACTTCTTGTACGCCTTCCACAGGTCGCCGAGGAACTGATCCTCCACGAGGCGATGCTCGTCCGTGAGCGAATCGGTAGTGGGCAGGTCGACGCCCGCGATGCATCGGCGGGAGTGGAGGTTCTTCAGGGCACGGAGGAAGAGCGACGTGGCGGTGGGCTCACCGCGACGGCGCAGCTCGATGTAGGTCTGCCAGGCCACGCTCTCGGGGAGGATGTCCGCGTTGTCGGTCGACGCGACCCGCAGCTTGCGCACGAGCGCCCTCGAGGAGGCGGTTTGATCGACCAGCGACACCGTCTGCATGCGTACTCCTACTGACTTCGGGTCACTGTGTTCCGAATCGGAACACTGTGGCACACGTCCATGGCCGATCGTATCATGAACGGGCCCGCGAAAACACCCCCATTCTCCCGTTCGTAGGGAGATCCCGACGCAGGGCTGTCGAAACGGCCCATCCGAAGGCCGCTCGATGCTCTGCGCGACCTGACCGGAGCGAGCTGGATAGAGGGCCGACCGGAGGACACATGCTCGCAGTCTTCGCCGGGCTGATGGGCACCGCCCTCGCCGGTGCATTTCCCTGGCCCGTGCACACCGCACAGCTCGACAACGGCCTGTCGGTCCGCGCGGTTCCCATGCCGTCACCGGGGGTCGTATCGGTGGCCACCTGGATGAAGGTAGGCAGCCGGGACGAGGTGGACGCCGGCCGCACGGGCTTTGCGCATTTCTTCGAGCACCTGATGTTCTACGGCACCGAGCGCACCACCCGGGAGCAGCGCGAGCGCGCCATCTTGGCCATGGGCATCGACGACAACGCATGGACCTGGTGCGACGAGACCGTGTACACCTCGCTGGTTCCCACGGCGCAGCTCGACGAATTCCTCGCCCTGGAGGCCGACCGGTTCCAGCACCTCGCCCTCACCCCCGACGTGGTGCGCCGCGAATCGGGTGCTGTGTATGGCGAGTTCCGCAAGGGCCAAGCAAGCCCGGGGAGCCGGCTGTACGACACGATGCAGGCCACGGTGTTCACCACCCACACCTATGGGCACTCCACCATCGGGCACGAGGCCGACATCGTCGCCATGCCCGACGCCCATGCCTACGCCGAGGCGTTCTTCGACCGGTTCTACAGACCGGAGAACGCCACGATCCTGGTGGTCGGCGATGTGGACCCGGAGGCGCTGTTCGCGAAGGTCGAGGCGTTGTATGGCGGGTGGAAGCCCGCCGCGCTGCCCCGACCGGAGCTGCCGGCGGAGCCCGCCCAGGAGGAGGAGCGGCGCGCCCACGTGGACTGGCCATCGCCCACCGCGCCGCGGCTGGCCATGGGGTGGCGCGTGCCGGCACACGACCCGCGGGACGCCGATCTGGCCGCCCTGGAGCTGGCTGCCACCTGGCTGCTCGCCGACGTGGGGCCGCTGGAGTCGCGCCTCGTGCGCGATGAGGGGCTCGCCTTCTCCGTGTGGGGCGGCCGCGACGACTTCGTGGACCCCGGCCTGTTCCGGATCACCGTGCAGGCCCGTGAGGCGGAGGATCTGCCACGCATCGAGGCCATCGTGCGCGAGGAGCTCGCCCGCCTCGCCGACGGCCCCGACGCTGCCGCGCTGGCGCGGGTCCAGGACCACTCGCGGTACGCCTTCCTCACCTCGCTCGACGATCCCGAAGCCGTCGCTTCCACCCTGGGCTGGTCCCTCCGCCGCGACCCCGACCCGACGGCCATCGATGCGTTCTGGGACGCGTTCGCCGCCGCCACCGCGGCTGATGTGGCGCGGGTGGTGCGGGCCACGCTGGTCGAGCCCCCCGCCACCGTCGTCACCCTGACCCACACGCCCGAGGACGCCGGCTGATGCGACTCACGCTATTGCTGCCCGCGCTCCTGCTCATGGCGTGCGGGCCGAAATACGACGCAGGCCCTGTGCCCGCCGAGGTCGCCAAGGCCCCGGTGCGCCTCGTGTCACAGCTCGACCCCTCAGCGCCGAACATCACGCTCCAAGCGATGATCGACGCCGGGTCGGCGCGGGATCGACCCGGTCAGGAGGGCCTGGCCTCATTGACCGCGCGGGCGCTGGTGGAGGCCGGCGCCGGAGACCGGTCGAGCGACGCCGTGCGCGACGCGCTGTACCCGCTGGGCACCGGGTTCGAGCTGCGGGTGGACCGCGACTGGGTGACCCTGCGGCTGACCTGCCACCGCGACCACGCAGCGCTGTGTGTCGAGCTGTTCGCCGACGCCCTCACCGCCCCCCGGTTCGAGGAAGACGCCGTGCTCCGGCTGCGGGACGAGGCGATCTACGCCGTGACCGATGGGCTGCTCGGCGACGAGGAGGCGCTCGGCGAGGCGGCACTGCACGCCGTGCTGTTCGACGGGCACCCCTACGCCCACCCGCCGACCGGTCGCGCCGGCACCCTCGAGGTGCTCGGTCCGGACCAATTGCGGGCGTTCCACCAGGCCACCTATGCGCGCTCCACCGTGGTCGCCGGCGCGGGTGGCGCCTTGTCGGCCGAGGGGCTTGCCGACCTCAGCGCCCGCCTCGAGGCGCTGCCCAGTCGCCTCGTGGGCAAGAACGTCATGTTCCAGCCGACGCCCGCCGACTCCCGCACGCTCACCGTGGTGCGCACCTCCACGCCGGTCACCGGGTTTCACCTCGCCCACCCCCTCGACATCGGCCGCGACCACCCAGACTGGCCCGCGCTGCACCTGGCGCTCACCGCGCTGGGTGCGCACCGCCAGTCCTTCGGCCGCCTGTTCCGCACCCTCCGCACCGACCGCGGGCTGAACTACGGCACCTATGCCTATGTAGAGGCCTACCGCGAGCGACGGGGCTCGAGCCGGCCCGATCCGGGCGGGCTGCGCCTCCACCGGCACTTCAGCCTGTGGCTCCGCCCCACCAGCCTCGACAACGGCGCGTTCGCGCTCAAGCTGGCCATCGACGAGCTCGAGGCCCTGGTCGAGACGGGGCTCACCCAGGACGAGCTCGACGAGGTGCGGCAGCACCTGGTGAACAGCGCCCCCACGCTGGCCACACGGCCGACGATGCGCCTGGCCTATGCGCTGGAGGCTGCAGCGACGGGCACCCCCGACCTGCTCGACACCCTGCCCGACGCCGTGGGCGACCTCGATCTCCCGACCGTGAACGACGTGATCGCGCGTCATCTAGACCCGTCGCGCCTGCGGATCGTGGCCGTGAGCGGCGATGCGGACGCGCTGGTGAGCGCGCTGCAGGGCGACGCGCCGACGCCCATCGTGTACGCCGATCTGGAGCCGGGGGCCGAGCAGGTGGCGCGGGACGTCGAGATCGCGGCCAAGGCGCTGGAGATCGCCGAGGCGTGGACCGTGGACGGCGACGGCCTGTTCCGCTGACCACCGCGGAACATGGGCGTCGCACCGACTGAATCAGCCGAGCGTGAACCCGTCGAGGATCATCCCGGGGGCGTCCACGTGCCGCACCCGGTCGGTGTCGCTGCACACCTGGACCAGGTCGGTGAGCGCCTGGGCGAGGTTGCCCGTGAGCCTCCGGTTCCGCACCGCTCCGACCGACTCCTTGCCGTCGCGCACGACGCCGCTGACGACGCAGTCGAGCTCACCCGTGCGCAGATCCACCGCGTCGGACAGGTCGGGCAGGTGCTCAAGGAACAGCATGATGCCGCCGAGCTCGGACGTGATGGCGTTGATCGATCGAGTGCCGCCACGGATGGACAGGTTGCCCGGGCGGAGGCCGGTTCCGAACATATGGCCGGTGGGATGGCGCTCCACGCTGCGCGCGGTGCGGGGGTCGAGCAGGCGCTCGTCGAGTACGCCTTCCTTGATCAGGGTGATCGGGCGCGGCACGCAGCCCCGGTCGTCGAACGCGTGGGAGCGAAGGCCCGCGGGCGCCTGGCCGTCATCGAGGAGGTGGATTCGCGGGTGCACCTGCACCATGCGGCCGTCACGCACGAGGAAGTTGCCCCCGCTCGACACGGTGGCGTGGTCGAAGGCCTCGGCGATCCGCTCGAACAGCCGCGCCGTGGCCGTGGGTGCGAGCACTACCCGCACCGGCCCGGGATTCAGCGACCGGCCATCGACCAGCACCGCCGCAACCCGGCGGGCCAGGTTCGCGCCGTAGGGCACGGAGGCGAGCGAGGCGAAGCTGCGAGAGGCCACGGATGACGAGGCGACCACGTTGTCCCCCCGGTGGCTTCCGGCGACGGTGACCTCGCCCTCGAACAGGGTGGACCACTCCTGGGCCGCGACGCCGCGGGTGCTCCCGAACAGACGGAAGGTGCGGGAGTCGCGCCAGGTGACCCCCGACGGCACGAGCCGCCGGTCGACCGCGCGCACGCTGCGCTCGATCCCGGACACCACGTCGACCCGGTCCTCCATCTCGAGGGCGCCGTACCGCCGATCGTCGATGCCGAGCCCGCGGGGCGGCCGATTGAGCTGCTCGACGGGGCCCGCGAAGCGATCCATCTCCGCCGACTCAGCAGCACTCACGGCGGCGTCGACCAGCGCCGCGCTCGACGCGAACGGGCCAGACGCCAACCCTTCACGCCCGCCGTCGAGCCACAGCCGGATGGTCACGTCATCTGTGGAGATCTGCTCGACCTTGCGCTCGCGGCCGCGGTCCACCTCGAACTGGATGCCACTGCTGGCCGTGCGCAGGTATTCGCACCCCAAGGCACCGCGCAGCCGCGCCGCCTCCAGGCACTGGTCCCGATCGTGCTCAGCATCCTGCATGTGGCCTCCTGGGAGTGATGCGTACACCGCCTGCGCACCCCCGCCCACTGAACGTTCGCTGCACCGCGCAGGATCCAGGCAAAGCGACAGGGCAGTGTCAGGTCGCACACGAAACAACACTAAAGGGTGGTCAATTCACACCGGGCTACGATGACAACCGGCTGACACTATCGAAATTGAATCCATGTGTCACAATCGACGGTGCCCCATCGGGAACCGAATCGGCGCGAGGAGGTCAGACCGGAGCGTGCCCGCGGCAGCCGGGACGACGCCGGACGCGCTACGATACACCCTCTCGGTTCGCCAGTTTCGCGGCCCTCGGAGAACCCGATTTTCCCAGCCCTCCCCATCCTCGTCGCCCTGCTCGGGTGCTCGGCTGACGCACCAGTGCCGGCCGAAGCGGCGCCCATGCCCCCTCAGGCCGTCGTCGTGGAGGCCACGCCGCCCAGTCCCCAGGCCACAGCCCGCGTTCAGCGGCTCGTGGCGATCGGCGATCTGCACGGCGACAGCGCGGCCGCGCAGGCCGTGCTCCAGCTCGCCGGACTGGTGGACGAGAGCGGGCACTGGGCCGGAGGCGACACCGTCCTGGTCCAGACGGGTGACACCACCGACCGAGGGCCGGATTCACGCGGCGTGCTCGACCTGCTGCGGCGCCTGTCCGACGAGGCCGTGGCCGCGGGTGGGCGGGTGGTGCCATTGCTCGGCAACCACGAGACGATGAACCTGCTCGGCGACTGGCGCTATGTGTCGGCCGAGGACCTGCTGGGCTTCGGCGGTGAGGCGGCGAGGCGCGAGGCGCTGGGCGCCACGGGTGAGTACGGCCAATGGCTGCGTGGCCGCGACACGGTGGCGCTGATCGACGGCACCGTCTTCGTGCACGGCGGCGTTACGCCAGCGTTCGCGAAGCACGGGGTCGACGCGATGAACGCCGCGGTCCGGGATGCCGTGATCGCCGGTGACCGTAGCGCCCAGGTGATCGGGGCGGACGGCCCCCTGTGGTACCGCGGATATGTGCAGGATCCACCGTCGGATGCGTGCCCTCGGCTCGACCAGGCCCTGGCCTCGCTCGGAGCGCAGCGCATGGTGGTCGGCCACACCACCCGGCGGAACGGTCGGGTGGAAGTGCGCTGTGGTGGCCGGCTCACCGTGATCGACACCGGGATCAGCGCCCACTACGGCGGGCATCTCGCGGCCTGGGTCGCCGACTCCGGCGACGCGGCGGTGCTCTACCCCAGCGGGCGAGTGGACCTGGAGGACCCGTCGTGATCGCGTGGCTCGCCATCGCCGCCAACGCCTCGACGATCGGCGCATGCGTGACCGTCGACGGCGGCGCCGTGCCGCTCGCCGCGGTGCAGGCGATGGCGTGGCATGCGCTGCGCGACGCCCACGGCCACGACGCTCATCTGGTGGCCTGCAATGCCCCCGACCTCGCCGCGCAGCTGGAGCAGCGTCAGCTCGTCACGCTGATCCACACCGCCATCACGTGGCTGCCGCACAACGTGGAGCGCGATGGCGTGTACTTCGCCACCCGCGTGCCCAACCTCACCGTCACCGAGCTGCAGGTGGTGCACGGTGCGCTCACGCCACGGCGCACGTGGAGCGTGCTCGGAACGCCCACGCTGGCCACCCGGGACGACACCACCCTCTCCCTGCCCGATCTGTCGGTGCAGGATGCGATGGCCCGAGCCCTCCGCAGCGTCCCGCGGCCCGCGTGGCGCGGTGCGGAGCCCCCCCGTCTGCGTGTGCCGGTTCGCGTGGTGGCCGACGAAGAGTACCGGCAGCGACACGGCGACCGGTGGCGCGACGAGGCCGCCGCCCGCCTGAACCGGGCCAGCGACATCCTCGCCCAGGCCGGACTGTCGCTCGAGGTCGTGGGCTACGGCGACTGGGCGTCCACCGATTCCAACACCGGCCTGGCCGCGCTCCTCCGCGAGCTGTCCCACGCGCCCACCACCGACGGCGCGATCCGGATCGGCTTCACCGGCCAGCCCGAGCGCGGCTCCCGCTACGATGCCACCGCCGAGGACGTGGGCCGGGCGTGGACGCCTGGCCGCGACGTGCTGCTGGTGGATCAGGCCTCCACGCCTGGCGTCGAGCACGCCTGGGATGTAGCGGATGAGGGCGTCGCCTTGGCGCACGAGGTGCTGCACGCGCTGGGCGTGCCCCATGTGCGGCAGCCATGGTTCGTGATGTCGGAGGTCAAGCTGAGCACGGTGGCGATGGTGGCGCCGTCGTCGCAGGCCTTGGCCCGAGCGTCGGCCCAAGCCCGCTGGGCGCACTGGGAGCCGGTGGCCGCGCTGGGCACCCTGGCGGCCGCCGCCGCAGAGCACCTGGACGACGAGGAGATCCAGGTGGAGTATGTGCTCGACAACCTGCTGGTGGGGCCTGGAATGCCCGAGCCGGGCAGCGCGTCGCCGGGCCAGCTCTCGGCACTGGGCAACGTGGCCATGGGCCGCCACCTGCTCAACCGCTCGCGCCACGAGCCGGACCGCGCCGCGGCCCTCCGTCAGCAGGCCTTGGCCCACTCTGTCGCCGCGGCGCAGGTTCGCCCGGTGCAGGCCCGCGCCCTGATCGCCGACCTCCAGGAGCCGGCCCAGGCGCCACCGCCGGATCCGCGCCAGTGCAGCGAGGAGTGGGGCCCGTGGGTCACCGCGGAGTGTGCGGCGTTCGACCAATAGGGCGAGCGGTCAGAGGATGCGGTCTCGCGGTGCCGGGGATGTGGCGCTGAGGAAGTTGCGCATCCACTGCTCGTTGTAGCCAAGCGACAACGCCACCCGCCGGAGCAGGTTCTTCTCCTCTCGCGCGAAGGTGCCATCGGCCATGGCGACCCGGTAGGCCGCCTGCACCACCAGCTCCTTCTCCGCCGCGTTCAGCTCGGCGCGCGCCTGGGTGAGGGCATCCTCCAGCGGCGTCTCCTTGGTCTCGGCCGCTGCGATCTCTTTGCGAACCGCCGATTCGTCGAGCTCTTCACGCACCACCCGCAGGTAGACATCGCGCAGGACCTGGATCTCGCTGTCGTCGATCCACCCGTCCACGGTCATCATCGCGACCATCGCCTGGAGCACCGCCCCGCGGAACGCGCTGGAGTCAACCGGAGGGCGTTCGAGCACATCGGGGCTGAAGGTGCTGTTGCAGGTGGTGCACCGGATCCAGTCGCCGAGCCGTTGAAGGGGCACCAATGGCACCCCGATCGCGAACCACCGCCGGGTCTCGGTGTGTTCGTATCCAGCGTTCTGCCGGCAGTTCGGGCATTCGAAAGAACCCTCGCCGAGCAGCCGAGGGATGGGATGCATGCCGAACACGAACTGACTCATTGGCGACAGGATAGCACCGCGGCGCCCCAGCGTCCGCGAAAACATCGGTCTATGGCCCGGTCCGCCGATCACCAGCGAGGGTGGTTACACACGCCGCATGTGGATCTTCATCTCGGTCGCCGTCGCCCAGTCGCTGTGTGGTCCCCCAGACGCGTGTTTCGCCGAGGGCGTGCGGCTGCAGACAGAGCAAGGTGCGCACACCGAAGCGGCGGCGGCCTATGACGACGCGTGCAGCGCCGGGCACGCCATGGCGTGCACCAACCTCGCGTCCATGCTCGAGCGAGGGATCGGTGCCCCCGCGAATCTGCCCAGGGCCGCAGGCTTGTACGCCAAAGCGTGCGAGGCGGAGCTCGGCATCCCCTGCGCCGCGCTGGGGGTGCTGCACAGCAACGGCGCCGGCGTGCCGCAGGACGACGCGCGCGCGGTCGAGCTGTACCAGCGGGCGTGCGAGCTGGGTCATGCGCCAGGGTGCACGCTGGTCGGCCTGGCCTACGACGGCGGCTTCGGCGTGGACCGCTCCTGGGAACGAGCGGTCGTGGAGTACCGCAAGGGGTGCACCTATGGCGACGCCGAGGGGTGCACCAAGCTGGGCGCGCGCCTCGCCGCCACCCGGCGCACCGACCACGGGCCGGATGTGGTGAAGCTGTTCACTACCGCCTGCGACCTCGGCGAGGGCGACGGCTGCCTGAAGGCCGCGGTGATCCTCGATGAAGGCCAGATGGTGCCACGCGACAAGGCCGCTGCGAAGGCGATGTGCATGCGCGCGTGCGAGCTCGACACCCCCGCCCCGTGCTGCGCAAAGAGCCGGTGAGTCCCGCCTGTATTTGAGCCAGCGACGATAGGGCATGCCCGGAGGTGTGCATGCGCGTCTGGCTCCCACTGCTGGTCCTCGCTTGCGGGTCCGAGCCCGTGTCCGGACCGGTGGACTGGTCTGCAGAGCCCGGTGTGTCCGCTCCTCTCCCCGGCGTGCTCCACCTGCGGGTTGGCGATGCCGTGCGCGGAGCGCCGCTTGAGCTCGACCTGTCCGGGGCACCGGCTGGGGCGAGCGTGCATGTGGTGGCGTCCACCGGCGGGCTCGCCCCTGGGCCATGCCCGGCACCACTCGGGGGCACCTGCCTCGACGTTCCGGCACCGCTGGTGCGACTCGCCACCCTGCGCACCGACGCGCACGGCCACGGCGCCACGACTGTGCCCCTCCCTTCCGGCCTTCGGCCCGGCCTGCGCCTCGGGCTCCAGGCCGTGCTGCCCGCCGGCGCAGACTCCGCCACCTCAGCACCGGTGGAGCGCATCACCTGCCCCGACGGCATGCGGCATGACGGCGTGCTGTGCGTGGCTGCCGACGCATGCCGGATCGACAACGGTGGGTGCGGCCCCTGGGATGCCGCGGTCTGCCTCGACGGAGGGCGCGTCTGTGTCCCGATGCCAGACGCACACGCCGAGGACCACGCAGCACTGACCGCCGGCGTGGCGAGCATCGACGTGGGCGGCTCCATCCCGTCGGTGCTCATCGCTCACGGCCGGGCCGCGTTCCCGCTGGTGGTGGATGAAGGGGACTCCCCGATCGCTGTGGCCGGGCGGGTTGGCCGCGGCCGGTTCGTGGCGTTCGGGCATGAGTCCTACCTCGGGAGCGGCGTCGATGGCCCCTCGGACCTCGGCGCGCTGGCCGCCAACGCCGCCCACTGGGCCCTGCCGGATGGGGGCACGGTCGGCATCGCATCCGGCCTGCCAGCCCTCGAGGCCCGGCTGCGGGACGAGGGCTTCTCGGTCGTGTCGGGAGCGGCGCCAGACGCAGACGGCCTGGATGCCTGGGTGGGCAACAGCAGCACGGAGTTCGACGATGCCGACGTGTTCGCCCTGCAGGACCGGGTGTGGAGCGGCGGTGCCGTGATCCTCGGCGGGCAGGCCTGGTGGTGGTCGTTCAGCAACGCCGACGTGCCGAACCGCTACCCCGGCAACCGGGTGGGCAATGCGCTCGGTGTGAGCTGGACCGCGTCGTACGCCGACGGCGGTGAGGACAGCGTGTCGCCCACTCCGGTGGACGGGTGCATCGACGCTTGGGTGGCCCTGGTCCGCCTGGTGGACCACGCCGCGGGCGCGCCCTTGGCGCCGGACGACCTGGCCGTGTGCGCCGACACCGTGGAGGCGGCCATCGGCGGGCTGTCGCTCGACGTGGTGTGGTTCGACGGCGTGGAGCCGCTCATCGCGGCGCTCGGAGGCGTGTCGCCCACCGCCCTCGATCCCATCGTGCCGGCGGACGCTCCCCTCGACCTGCTCGTGGCCCGGTACGACGCCCGGCTGAACGACGACCTGCCCGCACGCCGCATCACGGCCCACCCGGCCGCCGCTGACTTCCCCGGCGCGGTCCCCGCCGACGCGCCCCGGGTGGATCGGGTGGTGACCGTGGACGGCACCCACACCGGCTGGAACACCCACTACTGGTACTCGGGCGCAGGCAGCGCGCGGCTGGAGTCCACCGGGCTGTACGCGGCCGCGGGCGATGTGGTGGCCGTGACCGTACCGCCAGAGGTGGTGGGCGCCGGGCTCGAACTGCAGATCGGCATGCACAGCGACAGCCTGTGGGCGCTGGACACGATTCAGCGGTCGCCGGACGTGGTGAACCGCACCGCACTCGACGCCACCACCGTGGAGGTGGCGAGCCGGTTCGGCGGGTTGATCGCCGTGACCGTGCCCCGGGACTCCGACCTCGGGCCCCTGGCGATCGGCATCGCCGGTGCCGTGGAGGCGCCCCGGTATGTGCTCGGTGAGACGGACCCGGCCACCTGGGCCGCCCTGCGAGACGCCGCCGCTCCGTGGGCCGAGCTGGCGTCGGACCGGTTGGTGCTCACCGTGCCGTCATCGGTCGTGCGCGACCTGGCCAACCCCTCCGACGTGACCGCGCTGTGGGCAGAGCTGCTCGACGGAGCGGCCGACCTCGCCGGTGTGTCCCGGGAGCGGCCACGGGCCGAGCGCCTCGTGGTGGACCGCCAGATCAGCGCGGGCTGGATGCACTCCGGCTACCCGATCATGGGCCACGACTCCGAGGCCGCGGACTGGGTCGATGTCGACGCCATGCGCGACGGGATGTGGGGCCCGCTGCACGAGATCGGCCACAACCACCAGTGGGGGCCGTGGGTGCTGCCCGGCACCACGGAATCGAGCGTGAACCTGTGGTCGGTGTATCTGTCGGAGGAGCACCTGGGCATCGACCGGCTCGACGCCCACCCTGCCATCGGGCCCGGCGAGCGCGAGGCCCGCATCGCCGCCTACCTCGCCACCGGACCGGACTTCGACGCGTGGAGCGTGTGGACCGCGCTCGACACCTACCTGCAGCTGCAAGAGGCCTTCGGATGGGGGTTCTACACGGGCGTGTTCGAGCGGTACCACGCGCTGCCGGTGCAGCCATCGGGGGACGACGCCGTGATCGACGAGTGGGTGGTGCAGACCTCGCTCGAGGCGGGCCTGGACCTGACCGGGTTCTACGCGGCCTGGGGGATGCCGTTCACCGGTGCTGCGGTGGACCGGGTGGCCCACTTGCCGCCGTGGGTCGGCCACCCGATGGAGTAGTGGCCCCGCCCCCTCACGGCGGGCCGACCAGCGCCCCATCCTCGGCCGCCAGGGCCACATCGATCCGGGTCTCGGCCATGCTCGCACGCGCCGCGTACCAGCCCAGCTCCCCGGCGATGATCCGCGCCTGGAGCTGCAGGGCGGTGTTCAGATCGGCCTCGCCCAGTGCATACGCCTGCTCGACAGCCGCCAGTGCGGACGCCGCATCCGCGGCCACGCTCGCCGCGAGCAGCCCCTCGGCGTGGGCCACCGCCTCCAGGCTGCCGCCCAGGGACGCGGCCTGCACGTCGGCTCGCCCTCGGGTGGCATCGAGCTCGGCCTCTGCGACCATCAGTCCCGCCCGCGCCGCCGCGAGATGGCCCTGGTTCTGGTTCCAGATCGGGAGCTGGAGCACCACCATCGGCCCGGCCACCACGCTACCCGCGTCCGATTCGTAGAACGCCCCCAAGCCGACGGGCGGCAGGATCGCTGCTCGCTCGCTCGCCAAGCTCGCACGCGCTGCGGACACATCCGCCTCTGCCGCCGTGACATCCGACCGGGCGCCGTCACCCCGCACCCCGGCGAGCCCCGCCGCGGCTTCGAGCGGATCGTCGGCCACCTCGAGGTCGCGGGGGAGCCCGGTCAGCGCCACGAGGTGTGACCGCGCAGCGACCGTCTCCTTCCGAGCGTCGAGCCAGCTCGCCACGACACGCGCCTCCTCCAGGCGGGCGAGCTGCGCGTCGAGCTCGGGAGCGTCGCCGGCGTCGAGGCGTAGCTGCGCCGCCTCCCGCAGCCTGGATGCGCCGCGGAGCTGCTTGTCGGCCACGCTGAGCGCTGCCGCCGCCCGCGACAGGCGCGCATAGGCGAGGCGGGTGGTCGCTGCGGTCTGGAGCCTGGCACGCGCAAGACCGGCCTCTGCGGCCTCGACGTCAGCGCGCGCGGACCGACGGTCCTGCAGGCCCTCACCCGTCAGCGACAATGGTTGTAGAAGCTGCCCTTGCAGGCGATTCCCGTCGAGGCTCGCACCGACCTGGAGCTCGGGGTTGTGCTGAGGGCCCGTGGCATGCTGCCGAGCGCCCTGCGCCGTCACGAGCCGTGCTTCGGCGGCTGCGACCAGCGGTGCGCTCTCGAGCGAGGCCCGGACGGCCGCGCCCGGGTCGACCGGTGCTGCCAGGGCCGCGCAGAGGATCAGCGACCACATCAGGACTCTCCCACGCGGCCAAACCGCTCGAACAGGACGGGCACCACGAACATCGTCAGCACCGTGCTCGACAACAGGCCGCCAACCAGGACGACACCCATCGGCGCCTGGATCTCATTGCCCGCTTCGTTCCCCGCGAGCACGAGCGGAACCAGGGCGAGCCCCGCCGTGAGAGCGGTCATCACGACCGGCGCCAGCCGCTCCATCGATCCTTGGTAGACCGCCTCGCTCATGGAGCAGCCCTCCTCCCGGACGAGATGGTCGTAGTGGTTCACCATCAGAATCCCGTTTCGGGTCGCGATGCCGAACAGCGTGACGAAGCCGACCAGCGACGCGATGCTCACCACCCCAGAGGTCATGGCCACCGCAAGTACGCCTCCGATGAGCGAGAGCGGAAGGTTGACCAACATGAGCCCCGCATTTCGCGTCGACTGGAACGCGACCGTCAGCAACAGGAACATGCCGACGACCACCCCGACCGTGAGCACCGAGATGGTTCGAGTGGCCTCCTCCGCGCTCTCGAACTGCCCGCCGTAGACCACGAAGTAGCCTTCGGGGAACTCGACCTCTGCCGTGATGCGCTCGCGGAGGGCATCTACGACGCCGCTCAGATCAGAGCTCGACACGTTGGCTTGAACCACCATCTTCCGGATCACGCCTTCTCGCACGATGGTGTTGGGGCTCGTGTCGCGCGACAGGGTGGCGAGCATGCCCAGCGGGATGCGAGCGCCGGATGGGGTGTCGATGGGGGTCGCCCGCAGCGAGGCCAGGCTCTCTCTCACCGAGTCGTTCATGCGGACCACGACATCGATGGTTCGCTGGCCCTCGAGCAGCTGGCCGACAGTCTCACCCGTGAACGCGCGCTCGACCGACTCCGCCAGCGCCCCCGCCCCCAGACCGTACCGAGCCAGCGCCATGCGGTCCGCGCGGATCTCGAGCTCGGGGATGTCCACCTGCTGCTCGATCGAGACATCCACGGCCCCCGGCGTGGACTTGCCGATCGCTTCGATCTGCTCGGCGAGTCCGCGCATCGTCTCGAGGTCGTCGCCGAACACCTTGAGCGCGATGGCCGACCTGGACCCTGACAGCATGTGGTCGATCCGGTGGGACAGCGGCTGGCCGACGTTGAACACCGCTCCACCGATCTGGGCCAGGGCGCCACGGGCATCCGCGAGGACCTCCTCCTTGTGACGGCCGCTGCTGAGGTCGAGGCGCACGTCGATCTCGGCAGCGTTCACGTCCTGCGCGTGTTCATCCAGCTCCGCCCGACCGGTGCGTCGGGAGGTGGCGACGACCTCGGGTACGGACAGCAAAGCCTCCTCGACCCGCCGACCGAGCCGGTCGGAGGCCTCGAGAGACGTTCCGGGCAGGGTCACCATGTTGACCGTCAGGGTGCCCTCATTGAACTCGGGCAGGAAGCTCCGCCCGAGGAAGGGCACGATCAGCATCGTGGCCACGAACACGACGGCGACGCTGCCCAGCACCAGGGATGGGCGCCGTTGTGCGGCCCTGAGCATCGGAGCATATCCCGCCTTGAGCCATCGCATGACCCGACTCTCAGTGTCGTCCAGCGTCGTCGAGCCCGGGAACAGGTAGGCGCACATCGCTGGCGTCACCGTCAGAGCGACCACCAGCGAGGCGGCGATCGAGATCACGTACGCGATGCCGAGAGGCGCGAGCATGCGGCCTTCGAGCCCGGACAGGAAGAACAGCGGGACGAACACCAGGATGATGATCAGCGTGGCGAACACGATGGAGTTGAGGATCTCGGCCGCCGCCGACGTGATCACGCCGTACTCGTCCTTGCGCTCCGGCTCCGGCAGCGCCCGGTTCTCCTTCAGTCGTCGAAAGATGTTCTCCACCCCGATGATCGCGTCGTCGACCACCGCCCCGATAGCGATGGTCAGGCCGCCGAGCGTCATGGTGTTCAGCGTGAGGCCCATCAGGTGCAGTGCCAGAATGGCCACCACGAGCGACAGTGGAATGGCCGTCAGCGAGATGACCGACGAGCGGAAGTTCCCCAGGAAGAGCACCAGGATCAACGCCACGAGGATGGCGCCGTCCCGCAGGGCGCCGGTGACGTTGTCGATGGCCAGGGAGATGAAGTCCGACTGCCGGAAGATGTGCCGGTCGAGGGTGAGGCCCGAGGGCATGCCGGGCTCGATCTCGTCGAGCATCGCGTCGATCGTCTCGGTCAGCTCGAGGGTGTTGGCGTCGGGCTGCTTCATGACGGCGAGCACCACGGCTGGCTTGCCGTTGGCCGAGCCCTCGCCGCGCTTGATCTTCGGACCCACGCGCACATCGGCCACGTGGCGCACCAGGATGGGCTGGCCATTGCGGGTGGTCACGACCGTGTCTGCGATGTCGGCGGCGTCGGCCGCCCGCCCCACGGCGCGGAGCAGGATCTCCTGGCCATTCTCGGTGTAGAACCCGCCCGATGCGTTGCCATTGCCGTGCCGGACGGCCTGTGCGACCTGGTCGAAGGTCACGCCCACGCCCGCCATCGACTCGGGACGCAGCAGCACCTGGATCTGCTTCACGGCGCCGCCGATGGGAACCACCTGGGAGACGCCGGCGACCGACAGCAGCCGCTTGCGCAGGATGTGGTCGGCGAAGGTGCGCGCCTCCATCGCCTCCTCCTGCCGGGTCTGTGGGTTCGCGGATGGGTTGTCCCGTGAGACGGACAGGAACAGGATCTCGCCCATCACCGACGAGATCGGCGCCATCGAGGGCGGCTGGATGTCGGGCGGCAGCTGCGCCCCGATCAGCTGCAGCTTCTCGTTCACGATCTGGCGCGCCGTGTAGATGTCGGTGCCCCAGTCGAACTCGACCCACACGATGGAGATGCCGACGCCGGAGGCCGAGCGCACCCGGCGCACGCCCGTGGCGCCGTTCACCGAGGTCTCGATGGGGTAGGTCACCAGCGTCTCGACTTCCTCGGGAGCGAGTCCGTGGGCTTCGGTGAGGACCGTGACCGTGGGTGCCGTGAGATCTGGGAAGACATCGACCGGCATGCTCCGACCCACGTACAGGCCGACGAGGAGCAGGAGGACGGCGGCCGCAACGACGAGGAGTCGGTTGCGCACGCACCACTGGATGAGGTGGTTCACACAGACTCCGTCAGTGTTGGTGGCCGTGCTCTGGGATCGCTCCCGAAGCCGTGGCCAGCTTGATCTCGTAGGCGCCGCGACTCACCACGCGCTCACGGTCGGACACGCCCGCGACCACCTCGACGTAGTCGCCGTCACGCATGCCGAGGGTCACCCGTCGCTTGAAGAACGACTCGCCCCCATCCATCACGTAGATGACGGGTAGACCGCCATCTTCGACGACAGCCTGCGCGGGCACGGCGAGAACGGGGCGGGCGTCGTCGGTGAACACCGTCACCTTCGCGTACATCCCGGGCTTCAGCTTGCCCGTGTTCGGAAACTCGAAGATCACTGGGACCGTGCGCGTGATCGGGTCTACCGCGGCCCCGACCGCCACGAGTCGAGACCCACTGGCCTCGTCGAGCACGACCACCCGATCCGAGCCCGAGACGGTGAACATCGCCCCGACGGCGTCGTCCACCTCGGCCGCGTCGGTCTCGAAGACCTGGGCCTCGAGCCACAGGCGGTCCACATTCACCACGGCCACCAGCCTCTCGCCCGCGTCGACGACCTGACCTGGGACCACATCGGCCCAGGTGACCACGCCGTCGACCGGAGCCCGCAGCTCGAAGCCGATCCCGGCACCCGCACCGCCCGTGAATGCCGCCACCTGGCGCTTGGCCGCGGCGAGCTCTGCGCGTGCCACCTCGAGATCCGCCTTCGCCAGCTCGAGTGCGTGGGCCGAGATCACCGCCGGATGAAGTCGCTCGGCCCTGTCGGCTGCGTGCTCGGCGAGCTGGACACGAACCATCGCTCGGCTCAGCGCGAGCTCGGACTCGGCGCGATCCCCGCCGATGGGCACGACGTGGCCGAGGAGTTCACCCCGAACCACCTTCATTCCGACGTAGGGAACGCGCCGTCCAGGGACCACACGACCGGAGAACGGGGCCACCAGCTCGCCGGCCTGGCCCGCCACCGGCTTGAGATCGCCGGTCGCTCGAATTCCCCCACGGAGCGGCCGAGGTGCGGCGAGAGCGGTGGCGTATACCGTCTTCCACTGGGACTCCTTGAGGTAGCCGACGGTCGGTTCCGCGCTCCCCTCCTCCGGCGCCGCCGCAACCGCCTCCTCGATCGAGCCGTGCACCATCACGTCGCCGACAACCACCGTCCCGGATGCAGGGTGGCCCTCGAGTGTGAGGCTGAAGCTGGCGCGGCCGGTCTGCGTCGGCACGACGATGGGCTTGAAGATGCCGTTCCGAAGTAGCTCCTCGGCGAGGAAGACATCCTCGCCGCCGCCCTCGTAGGCGAGCCGCGCGATGGCTCTACCCGAGGTCACCCATTCGAACGCCTCGTCGGAGCGGGTGTCTGTGAAGTGGGCGATGAGCGGTGATTCCTGGCCGATGACGAAGGCAGGATGCTCCATGAACAGCTCGAGCGACCCCTCGTAGAGAGTCACGGCGATATCGGGCCGGCCATCCCCCTCTTCGGCATCCTCGGCCGCATGTTCCGAGCCGCCGAGGGGTGACACGCACGCGAGCGTGGGGACGAATAGCGCCAAGGCGAGCAGGAGCCTCGCTGGGTGCAGTCGCATGTGCGCTCCGGTACCTGGAGCACTCTACTATCGATGATAGTAGATACGGTCAAGCCAGTGAGCAGGTTGCTCCGCACACCAGGTCGTGATGTCGACCTACTTGCGCCCGATGGACTGGTACACGCCGCTGGTGGTCAGCTCCACGGTCACCGGCACTCCGGACTTGTTCTTCCAGTACCAGCCGTGGGTCCCGTCGAAAGGGGCCTCGAATGCGCCGTTGGCCAGACTCTTGGTGTCGCGTTCGAAGCTCGTGAACACGTCCGACGCGGCGCCCTTGGGCTCGCCGTGGAAGTCGAAGTACAGCTCCCCTCGGTCCGCGGCCCAGGTGTAGATCAGCGCATCGCCCTTGCGCATGACCGCCTTGATCTCCGCTCCTTCACCGGGCTTCAGCGTCAACTGCAGGGTGTCGTTGTGGAACGCGAACAACGCGTCGGAGGGCGGAGGCGTCGTGTCAGCGCCCGCGGTCTTCAGGTTGCCCATTGCGGTCAGCCCGAGCTGCTCGCCCACGCCCGTGGGGTCGATCCCCCACTCCGCCGGAAGCACGACCGTCGTGACGAGCACGGCCGCCACGACCACAGCACCCACGGTCGCCCTGCGCAGCTCCTGGAGCGAGGGCAGGTCTTCCGGATCGAGCGTGGGGGAAGCGGGCATCGCAGCCTCGGGTCAGGAGTTCAGGTAGCCGTTGGTCTGGTAGGCCACCAAGGCGAGACCGGCAGCGATGAGAGCGACATTCGCGGCCTGGGCGTGACGCGCGAAAGAGGACGTTCGCCGCCAGTAGCCCATCGCGATGAGGATCATGCCCAGGGCGAGCAGCTGGCCCAGCTCGACGCCGACATTGAACGCCAGGATGTTGCCGACGAGGCCATCCGTCGACAGCGAAAAGTCCTGCAGCTTCGTGGCCAGCCCGAATCCATGGAACAGGCCGAAGACGAGCACAGCCACCTTGGTGTCGGGTTGACGACCAAGCCAGCGCTCGAGCAGGCCCAGGTTGTCGAGCCCCTTGTACACGACGGAGAAGCCGATGATCGCGTCGATCAAGTACGGGTTCACGTTCGTGCCGCTGAACACCCCGTACAGCAGCGTGACGCTGTGCCCGACCGCGAACAGCGACACGTAGATCGTCACGTCCCTCATCCTGTACAGGAAGAAGATGACGCCGACCAGGAACAGCAGGTGGTCGTAGCCAGTGACCATGTGCTTCGCGCCCAGGTAGACGAACGGGATGAGCTGACTCCCGGTGCTCTGCTCGATGAAGTGCTGATCTCCGCCAGCAACGCCATGCGCGAGCGCCAGCGCAGGTGTGAGCACGGCCGCCGAGGCGAGCAGGGTACGCGCAAGCCGGTTCATTGAGCTGGACGTTGACGGATCACGCATTCGGAGGGTGCCCCTGTCGATCCGGTCGGGACCGCGATCTCGACCAGTCATCACGCTAGTGGCCGAATCGGCCGGACTACACGAGGAACCCGAGCACGGTCTCCACGGTGTGGTGGATGGTGTCGGCCCACAATGGAGTCGCTACCGCGCCCACCGATGCCAGCCCGAACGCCACGAAGACCGCACGACTCGGCCGCACATCCAAGCCGTCGTGCAGGAGCGTGGCGACGCGTCGTTCGAGCGACGAGCCGCCGAAGGCCATGCCCGTGGCCGGCGCACTGGACCGGACGATCCGCGCCACCGACACCAGGCTCTCGGCGAGGTCGAGCGCTCCGACCGCGAGGGCCGCCTCGGCGTCGCTCGCCTGTTCTGCGGCGTCACTGAACTGGGCCTGGACCGCGCGCGCCGTGCTGGGAGTGGCGAACAATCCCGCCCACGCCAACAGCACCTTCATGACGGGATCGTTGCGGTCGAGGTGCGCAACTTCGTGCGCCAGCACAGCGCTGGCCTGGCGCGGGGTCATCCGGCGGGAGAGGGATCCGCTGACCAGCACCCGCCTGCGCCAGACCCCGGCGGCCACGCAGAGCCACGGGGAGCCCGGGACGGTGACCACCGGAAACGCGCCGCCCTCATCCGCCAGACCCAAGGCCTCCAGCTGCGAGAGGAGTCGGGTGGACCGCCACTGTGCGTGTGCGAGCTTGGAGGCACGCCATCCGGTGAACACCAGCGCGAGCAGGCCGAGCGCGACCAGTGGGACATGATGCCCGGGGGAGTGCAGGGCGCACAGGTGGGCGTGATGGCTGTGCAGATCGCAGTGATCCGCGCGCACGCCTGTGACGTGCAGCATCGACGGGAGCATCAACGCGGCACCGATCGTGATGCCCACGGCCATCGGCAGCAGGCCGAGGAAGACGACGGCGTCCGCCCGACGTGCAGCGACGCGGATCGTGCCGAGCCGGGACAGGGCGAGGGTGACCGCTGCGGACGCCAACGCCCCAGCCATCGCCGCGATGGCCACCGCTTCGAGCGTGCCGGCGAACCAGCCGGTCATCGGCCCTGCCGCCGGGCCGCGATCATGGCCTCGAGCCGGTCCAGCATCTCTGGCTCGGCGCTCGCCGCATCCACGAAGGCCGCGAGGCCAACCTCACCATGGACCGTGACGATCTCGGCAGCGAGGCGGTCGGCGAGTGTGTGCTCGAACGCGTCGCGGGACATCGCCGGGGTGTAGCGCCACGCGTTTCCGTCCTTCGCGCGGGTCAGAAGCCCCTTCCGAAACAGACGATCCATGGTGGTCATGATGGTGGTGTAGGCGCGGGTTCGCTCACCGGGCAGGCGCCCCCACAGCTCGCGCACCGTGAGCGGTGGATTGCACCAGGCCGCGTCCATCACCAGGGCTTCGAGATCGCCGAGTGGATTCAAGCCGAACTCCCGTGGGGACTGTGAGCCAACCGCCCACCTACTATCGCCCATCGTAGCCCGTGCCCAGCCCGCACCGGAGATCCCGGCGCTCGACGGAGCGGGGCATGGAACGCGTTCTCCACTGACCGGGCCACGGCCGCGCGCTACGTCGCCCCATGCGCCGCGCTGTCGATCCCCTCGTGCCGTTCATCCTGCTGGGCGCCCTGCTCTGGGCCGCCCAGGGGTGGCTCGACCGGGAGGCCGTGCACGTGTCGCCGGAGCTGCTGTCGGCGCTCGCCAGCGACTGGGAGCGCGCCAATGGCCACGCCCCGGACGCCGCCCAGCTGATGGCGGCGGCCGACGCCTGGCTCGCCGACGAGCTCCGGTACCGC
Organism: Myxococcota bacterium; assembly: GCA_047609825.1. Classification (GTDB taxonomy): domain Bacteria; phylum Myxococcota_A; class UBA796; order UBA796. The sequence continues at coordinate 3,841 of JBLFXJ010000058.1, read as the reverse complement.
GAAGGGCTCGCCATCGGCCTGGACGCCGGCGATCCCGTAGTTCGGCGGAGGATCATCCAGAAGGTGCAGGCGCTCGAGGCCGGCCTCGACCCGGTGGCCGAGCCCAGCGAAGGGGAGCTGGCGGCATGGCTGGCCGCTCACCCGGAGCGGTACCCGGCCGTGCAGACCGCTCGCTTCACCCACGTGTTCGCGCGAGACGACGCGGGGCTGCTGGAGGCCCTCACCGCCGGGGCCGCACCGGAGGGCCTGGGTGGGCCCTACCCACACACCTATGACGGGCCGGTGGACCTCGAACGGGTGTCCCGCGAGCTCGGCGATGCGGTGGCCGAGGCGCTCCGCGGAGCCCCGGTCGGCCAGTGGGTGCAGGTGGAGTCCGGGGGGCTGCATCTGCTTCGGGTGGAGGCCCGGCCGGAGCCGCGCCCGCCCAGCGTGGAGAGGCTCCGGGCCGCGCTGACCCGCGACTGGGCGGCGGACCAGGCCAAGGCGCGGGATGCCCGTGCGGTCGCGTCGCGACGGGCCAGGGTGGAGGTCGTGTGGCCGGACTGATCGGGCTCGTGCTCGCCGCTCACGCCCACTCCTTCGACCCCGCGGTGCTCGTGGTGGAGCAGGCCGAGGGTGACCGATGGCACCTGCGGTGGTCGGCTCCAGTCGGCGACCCGCGGGCCCCGGTGCTGCCATGCGATGGCGCGCTGCCCACCCTCACCTGCGCAGAGCTGGGACCGGTGGGGGTGCGCGGCGCCGGCGACCTCATCGTGCGGGTGCGCTGGCTGGACGGCAGCAGCACGACCGGCATCGCCCGTGAACAGGCTCCGTTCCACCCATCACGCCCAGCCACACCCCCGGCACCGTGGACTCCCTTGGCGGCCGTGGCCGTGGCCTGGGGTGCGCCAGAGCGTGTGCTCCCGTTCGCACTGGGCCTCGCGGTCGGCGCCGCCTTGCCGCTCACCGCACCTGCTGTGTGGCTCGCCGCGTCGGTCGCGCTCGCCGCTCGCGACGCCGTGCTCGCGCCGGGTGCCCCTCGCCGCCTGTGGCCCGCAGCGCTCGGGGCGGCCCACGGCCTGGCCCTCGGAGGGCTCGCGTTGCCCGTCGCCGCCTGCGTCGCCGCCCTCGCGCTGCATCGTGTGCCCGCCCTGCCCTGGCTGCTCGGTCCGCTCGGCGTCGCCGGCGTGCTCCTCGAGGTGCTCCCGTGATCCTGCTCGCCCTCCTCGCCCTCCTCGCCTGCGGCTCCGCCGACGGCCCCCGCGCCCCGGCCCTGTCCGACGACCGGGAGCCCTGCGCCGACCACGACCCGCGGCGCAACCTGTACTGGGGCGATCTGCACGTGCACACGGCGCTGTCGTTCGACGCATGGATCTACGACGTGCGCCTGAACCCCGACGATGCGTACGCCTTCGCCCGCGGCGAGGAGGTCCGGCTCCCCCCGCTCGGACCCGACGGGCACGGCACCACCCCGATGCAGCTGGAGCGCCCGCTGGACTTTGCCGCCGTCACCGATCACAGCGAGTACCTGGCCGAGGTGCAGGCGTGCAGCGACCCCACCTCGTCGGTGTACGACGACGCCGTGTGCCTGGACTACCGCGCTGCCACGGCCGCCTCGATCCAGGACTGGGGCACCCGGTTCGCCGTGCAGGACCCCACCCGGTTCCCGGAGATCTGCGGCACCCTCGACTGCGTGGCCGGCGCGACGGACGTATGGGCCCAGGTGCAGGCCTCCGCCGAGGCCGCATACGACCGCACCGCCGCGTGCAGCTTCACCAGCTTCGTGGGCTACGAGTGGTCCTCGACCACCAACGCCGCGAACCTGCACCGCAACGTGCTGTTCCGCGGCACCGCCGTGCCCACCGTGCCGGCCTCCACCTTCGACGCGCCCACCCCCGAGGCCCTGTGGTCCGCCTTGCTCGCCGACTGCATCACCGCAGGCACGGGGTGCGATGTGCTCACCATCCCGCACAACTCGAACCAGTCGAACGGCAACCTGTTCGCGCCCGAGTATACCGACGCAACGCTGGCCTCGAACCGTGCGTTCTTCGAGCCACTGCTCGAGATCTACCAGCACAAGGGCGACAGCGAGTGCCGGAACGGCATCGGCGGGTTCCCCGAAGACGAGCTGTGCACCTTCGAGCGCCTGCGCCCGGGCGACGTGGACGACTGCGGGGATCGGCCCGGCGCGGGCGGCATGGCGAACCTGGGCTGCGCCTCGCGCCTCGACTTCGCCCGCGGCATCCTGCTCGCCGGCGTGGAGGAGCAACGCCGGACGGGGATCAACCCGCACAAGCTCGGGTTCGTGGCCAGCACCGACACCCACAACGGCACGCCGGGCAATGTCTCGGAGGACGGCTGGGGCGGCCACCTGGGGCTGGTGGAGGGCACCCCGGAGGGCCGGCTCGCCTACCCCGTGCTCAACCCCGGCGGCGTGCGGAACAGCCCCGGTGGCCTGGTGGCGGCGTGGTCCACCGAGAACAGCCGCGACGCCCTGTTCGACGCCATGCGCCGGCGCGAGGTGTACGGCACCAGCGGCCCGCGCATGGCCGTTCGCTTGTTCGGGGGGGCCGATCTGCCGCTGGACCTGTGTGACCGGCCCGACCTGGTGGACGTGGGCGACGCCCGGGGCGTGCCGATGGGGGGAGACCTGGGTGCGGGCCGTCCCCGCATCGCTGTGCAGGCGCTGGCCGACCCGGTGGGCGCGCCGCTCCAGCGCATCCAGATCATCAAGGGCTGGGTCGACGACTCGGGATCCCATGTGCAGGTCGTGGACGTGGCCGGCTCAGTGGGGGACGGCGTGGACGAGGCGACCTGCGCGCCGCCAGCCGGACCGGCAGAGCTGTGTGCTGTGTGGGAGGACCCGGCCTGGTCGGCGGATCAGACAGGTTTCTACTACGCCCGCGTGGTCGAGGTGCCCACCTGCCGCTGGTCATGGCACGACTGCCTCGGCCTGCCCGAGGACGCGCGTCCGGAGGCCTGCGACGACCCCGAGGTGCCCCGGGCCGTGCAGGAACGGGCGTGGACCAGCCCGGTGTGGTTCTGAGGGCTCAGGCGAACGCCGCGGTGGCGGATGCGGCGTCGCTCGGGTAAATCACCGGGTCCGACTTCCTGGAGCTCCGCATGCGCGGGACCCTGCTTCTCCCTGTGTTGCTCACCCTGGTCGCGTGCGATCAGGAGTACAACATCAGCTCCGACCCCGACGCCTATGGCGACCCGAACTCCCAGAAGCTGGAGACCCCCAGCCGCACGGACCGCGTGCTGCAGATCACCAACCCCGAGGTCGACATCCTCTGGGTGATCGACAACTCGTGCTCGATGTCGGAAGAGCAGGACGAGCTGGCCGCGAACTTCCCCGAGTTCATGGCGTATTTCCTGGATTCCTCCCTCGATTACCACATCGGCGTGGTGTCGACCGACATGGATGACCGGAGCCACTCGGGGCTCCTCCAGTCCGCTGGCGGCGGCATGCGGTGGATCGACACGGAGACCGATGACGCGGTGATGCGGTTCAGCCAGATGACGCGCCTGGGCACCGACGGCTCGGCCGACGAGCAGGGCCGCGCCGCGGCCTACACAGCGCTCGAGCTGCGCGCCGAGAACGATGGCTTCCTCCGCGGCGAGAAGGCAGGTCTGCACGTGATCGTGGTGTCCGACGAGGACGACTACTCGCGCGACAGCCCGATCTCCAGTGAGGAGTTCATCGAGTACATGCTCAACCTGAAGGAAGACCCCGAGCTGGTCACCTTCTCGAGCATCGTGGGGCCCCCCACCGGATGTGGCGGCGGCGGCCCGCTGGGCGACGCCGAGCCGGGCGACAACTACTTCGCGCTCACCGACGCCATCGGCGGCGTGATGCACT